>NZ_JBEYWX010000001.1:0-465782 GCF_040644655.1 Streptomyces sp. NPDC046931 | reverse complement strand
GCACGCAGGGCACGCAGGGCGCCAGCGGCGCTCAGGGCGTCCCGGGTGCGCAGGGTGAGACGGGTGCCACCGGTCCTCAGGGGACGCAGGGCGCCCAGGGTGACCCCGGTGTCCAGGGTCCGACGGGTGCCACCGGTCCGCAGGGCACGCAGGGCACGCAGGGCGCCAGCGGCGCTCAGGGCGTCCCGGGTGCGCAGGGTGAGACGGGTGCCACCGGTCCTCAGGGGACGCAGGGCGCCCAGGGCGACCCCGGTGTCCAGGGTCCGACGGGTGCCACCGGCGCCACGGGTGCCACCGGTCCGCAGGGCACGCAGGGGGACCCCGGTGATGTCGGCCCGCAGGGCTTCCAGGGCGCTCCCGGTGCCCAGGGCGCCCAAGGTGCCGGACTCGGTACCACCTACGTCGTGACCGGCGCTCAGGCTCCGGTCTCGATCGCCGGCTGCAACCCCGGTGACGTGGCCGTCGGCGGTGGATTCCAGAACACCGCGCCCGGCCAGAACATCGACGCGTCCCAGCCGGTCTTCACCGGTACCGGCCCCGCCACCGGATGGCAGGTCTCTTCCGGCGCACCGGCCACGGCCTTCGCGATCTGCGCCACGCCCTGACCGGTCGTTGCACAACCCTGACCCGACAATGCGCGACGGTGCCCCGAGGCCTTGCCTCGCGGGCGCCGTCCGCGTTCCACCGAAGGCCCCGGCCCGGGGCCGTGATGCCACGTCGAATCCGACCGGCGAACTCGACCAATCAACTCGGAGAACCATGCGCATCCTCGTGACCGGCGGCGCCGGATTCATCGGTTCGGAATACGTCCGACGGCGGTTCCGATCGGACCCGGCGGCGCGAATCACCGTGCTCGACTCCCTTACCTATTCCGGGGTCGAGGCCAATCTCGCGCCGGTGGCGGAGCACCCCGGCTACCGTTTCGTCCGGGGCGACATCTGCGATCCGGATCTGGTGGATCAGGTGATGGCGGGCCACGACGCGGTGGTCCATTTCGCCGCCGAGTCGCATGTGGACCGGTCGATCGACGGCGCCGGTCCGTTCGTCCGCACCAATGTGCTGGGCACCCAGGTGCTCCTGGACGCGGCCCACCGGCACCGCGTCGGCCGGTTCGTGCACGTCTCCACCGACGAGGTCTACGGCTCGATCGGCGAGGGATCCTGGACCGAGGAGTGCCCGCCGGCGCCCAACTCCCCGTACGCCGCGTCGAAGGCCGGCTCCGACCTGATCGCGCTCGCCTACCACCGCACCCACGGTCTGGACGTCATGGTCACCCGCTGCTCCAACAACTACGGCCCGTACCAGTTCCCCGAGAAGGTCATCCCGCTCTTCATCACCCACCTGCTCGACGGCAGGACGGTCCCCCTGTACGGGGACGGGCGCAATGTGCGCGACTGGCTGCACGTCTTCGACCACTGCCGGGGCATCGACCTGGTCCTGCACGGCGGCAGGGCCGGCGAGGTCTACCACATCGGCGGCGGAACCGAGCTGAGCAACCACAAGCTGACCGGCCTGCTGCTGGACGCGATCGGCGCGGACTGGGACCGGGTCGAGTACGTGGCCGACCGCAAGGGCCACGACCTGCGCTACTCGCTTAACGACGGCAAGATCCGGGAGCAGCTCGGCTATGCGCCCCAGGTCGACTTCGCGGAGGGACTGGCCGCCACGGTGGCCTGGTACCGGACCCACCGTTCCTGGTGGGAGCCGCTCAAGGAGAGGGCGAAACTGCGATGAGCACCAGCTGGCTGGTGACCGGCGCGGAGGGGTTGCTCGGGCGGGAGGTCGTGGCCGAACTGGCCGCCGGCCCGGACGTCGTGGTGACGGCACCGGGCCGGGACCGGCTCGACATCACCGACCCGGCCGCCGTGCGCGCGGCCGTCGCCGGCCACCGGGTGGTGGTCAACTGCGCCGCGTGGACGGATGTCGACGGCGCCGAGCGGTCCGAGGCGGAGGCCACGGCTGTGAACGGAACGGGCGTACGGCATCTCGCGCGCGCCTGCGCGGACAGCGGGGCGCTGCTGCTGCACCTCTCCACCGACTACGTGTTCCCGGGCGACGCCCGCCGGCCGTACCCCGAGGACGCCCCGACGGGCCCCGTCAACGCGTACGGGCGCAGCAAACGGGCGGGGGAGCAGGCGGTCGCCGAACTGCTGCCGGAGACCGGCTACATCGTGCGTACCGCCTGGCTCTACGGCGCGCATGGCCGCAACTTCGTGTCCACCGTGCTCGAACTCGCGGCCCGCCGCCCGGTCCTGGACGTGGTGGCCGACCAGCACGGCCAGCCGACCTGGTCCCGGGCGCTCGCTCGGCAACTGGCCGCCCTCGGCCGTGCCGCCCTGGCCGGGCGGGCACCGGCCGGCATCTACCACGGCACGGCGGCCGGCCACACCACGTGGTACGGACTGGCGCGGGAGACCTTCCGGCTCAGCGGCCTCGATCCGGAGCGTGTCCGCCCGGTGGGCTCGGACAAGTTCCCGTGTCCGGCGGTCCGTCCGGCGTTCGGTGTGCTCGGTCACGGTACCTGGGCCCGAACGGGCCTCGCGCCCCTGCCGCGGTGGGACGACCAGCTGACCGCGGCCCTCGCCACGCCCCCCTTCGCCGCTCTGGCCGCCGCGGCACGGTCCTGAACGCCGAGGTGCCCTGCGGGCCCGACGGTCCGCAGGGCACCTCGGCGTCCCCGGGGGCTAGACCAGCAGCGGTCCGCCGCACCGCTCGGCGCCCTCCTTCATCGCGATCAGGTTGGCGACCACGTAGGAGATGTCGTTCCGGGCGTGCCACTCGGTCGGGAAGTAGGTGACCAGCCGTGACGACTGGAACCGGGCCTCGATCTCGGGCACGAACGCGCGGTACTGGTTGTCCGTGTAGTACCAGAACGAGTTCTCGTTGTAGAAGGCGACGTGGGTCGGGTCCTGGTAGGCGCCGCGCCCGTCGGAGCTGGGCGTCATGGTGAGCAGCATGCCGCCGGGGGCCAGCAGCCGGTACAGCTCGTTGATCAGCGGCACCTTCGCGGGGACGTGCTCCAGGAAGTCCACCGCCCGCATCAGGCCGACGGAGCTGTCGGGCAGGTCCAGCCTGCCGGGCAGGGTCGCGACGATGTCGACGCCCTCTCCCGGGTACTGGTCCACGCCCAGGTACCCCGGCGGCTTGCGGTGGGCCGCGCCCAGGTCCAGGGCGACGAGTCCGCGCCGCTCGGTCCAGGCGAGCGCGTTGGCCTCGACGTACTTGTCGTACAAGGCGACCGTCTCGCGCTGGATGTGGGCGTTGATCTCCGGGTCGCGCTGGGTGTTCGACGGGTGCATCCGCTGGAGGTACAGGCAGCGGGGGATGTGGTGGAAGTCGCCGACGTGGAACAGACGGCACATCAGGTCCTGGTCGTCGAGGACCGTGCGGGTGGCGTCGTAGCCGCCGGCCTTGTCGTAGCTGCCCTTGCGGAAGGCCCGTACATGGTTGGGGGCGTACCAGATGTACGAGACGTTGTGCGGTGTCGGGGCCATGGACTTCGCCTGGAGCAGCGTGCGGCCGTCGACGCGCACCTCCTCGTACTGCCAGCCGTGCGCCTCGTTGAAGCGGGTGTCGTCCCGCTTCCCGTCCTCGGTGATCTGTGCGGTGTTGCTGTAGACGAACACGGCCTCGGGGTGCTCGTCGAAGGCCTTGCCGAGTTCCGCGAGGCATGACGTGGCCAGGAGGTCGTCGTGGTCGAGTTCCACGAGGATCTCGCCGCGTGCCAGCTCGCAGGCCCTGCGCTTGGCCGCTCCGACGCCGCGCACATCGTCCGCGACCTCCACGCGCACCCGTTCGTCGGGCCGCTCGGGCCGCCACCGGGCGCCGTTGTTGAGCAGGACGATCCACTCCCAGTCCGGGCAGGTCTGCGCCTGGAGGGTCGTCAGGCACTCGTCGAGGAAACGGGGCCGGTGGCTGGGGGTGAAGACGGAGAACCGGGGTGTTGCAGTCGACGTCATCTCAAGGCACCTGCTTGGCTCGATGTCGGTGGGGGGCTCACGTCGTCGCGGAACGGTTCGGGCACCACGGAGTACAGCGACGGGTCGGCGGCCACCGCGCGGCGGAACTCGGCCGCGGCCTCGCGGTCGCGGCCCTTTTTCGCCAGGATCCGGCCGAGTTGCAGATGGGCCGTGGAGGCCCCGGGAGTGGCGGCGATGGCGCGCTCGAGGAGCGTGGTGGCCCGGTCGGGGTCGCTCGACTTCAGCAGCAGCGCCTCGTTGAACAGAGCCGGCGCGTACGCCGGGTCGAGTTTCAGCGCCTTGTCGTAGGCCTCATGGGCGTCGGCGGTCCTGCCCTCCCGCTGGGCGATGACTCCGAGGTTGTACCAGGCGACCTTGTTGCGGGGGTCCAGGTCCAGCACGCGCCGGTAGGTGCGGGCCGCCCCGGCGGTGTCGTGGTACTGCTCCTGGAGAATGGCGGCCTGAAGCAGCGTGTTCGCGTCCTGGCGTTTCTGGACCGCCGACGCGGCCTTGGAGTCCGCGGGCGGGGCCGAGTGGGACTGCACCGCCCACCCGGTCACCCCGGTGGCAACCGCCGCCGTTCCGGCGAGCCCTGCCCACAATGTCCTACGTTTCACTTTGTCACATCTCGCGGAATAGTGAGGGAACCCCCTTATGTCCGCTGACGTTATGAGGCCGTTCCTGGAAGACGGCCATTCGGCGAGGCGATTGCGGCCATGGACCACCCGAATGCATGCAGACCTCAGGCGCGGTGCGCCGGAACCTGTTCCCAATCCCGTGCTGTCATCGGCTCATTCGGTGGACTGTTCGGTAATTCGTCCGCAGATAACGCCGCCACCGTGGCAATGGGAGGAAAAGGCCTGGAACGGGGGCGAGTTCGCCGGGCACCCGGTGGGGAGGCGGTGGGGACGAGGTGTGGCGCCCGGTCCGCGCGTCGCTGCGGGTGCACGCGGACCGGGGCCGTGAAGGGGAGCCGATCTGGCGGCTCGGGAGGGTCAGCCGGCGGTGATCGCCTCGCGCGGCTCCGCCGACGAGGCGGCATGCGCGTCCATGCGCTCTGCCGACAGGATCGCCGCCGCCGTGTCCGCGCGGGACGCCGCCACCACCAGGGCCCGGCCCGCGAGCGCATGGGCGCGCCGGTGAAGGGCCGCGGTCTGCGGTGCACCGCCGTGCGCGGCCGCCGTCGAACGGGCCGGCGGCACGCCCCCGCGCAGCCGCGTCACCTGCTCGGCGAGTCGCTCGGCCGCGGTGTCCAGCTCCCCGGAAGGTGCCAGGGCCCGCAGCTCGTCCGTGACCGCGAGCAGCGCGGCCAGATGACCGGCCAGCTGGATGTCCAGCTCCTCCCCGCGGGAGCGGTGCGGGAAGTCGGGGGTGGGGCCGGCCGGCGTGTGGACCGACTTGGTGCGGATCGGTTCGTACATGGGGACGGCCTCCTGTGCTCTGACAGGAAACCATCCTAGCTTGGATTTCGTCTAAAGTTGAGCTTGATCGGGAAATGGGCGGGTCAGGGCTGGCCGTACCCGTCCAGGAAGTCCCCTATCCGCGTGATCGCCGCCGTCAGGTCGGCCACGTTCGGCAGGGTCACCACCCGGAAGTGATCGGGCTCCGGCCAGTTGAATCCCGTCCCCTGCACGACCATGATCTTCTCGCTCCGCAGCAGGTCGAGGACCATCTGACGGTCGTCCTTGATCTTGAAGACCTTGGGGTCGAGGCGGGGGAAGAGATACAGCGCGCCCTTCGGCTTGACGCAGGTCACGCCGGGGATCCGGGTCAGCAGCTCGTAGGCCGCGTCCCGCTGCTCCTTCAGCCGGCCGCCCGGCAGCACGAGATCGTTGATCGTCTGGCGGCCGCTCAGCGCCGCCACCACGCCGTGCTGGCCGGGCATGTTGGCGCACAGCCGCATGTTGGCGAGGATCGTCAGGCCCTCGATGTACGACTGCGCGTGCGCCCGGGGGCCGGAGATCGACATCCAGCCCACCCGGTACCCCGCCACCCGGTATGCCTTGGACATGCCGTTGAACGTGAGGGTCAGCAGGTCCGGGGCGACCGCCGCCGTCGGGGTGTGCGTGGTGCCGTCGTAGAGGATCTTGTCGTAGATCTCGTCGGAGCAGACGAGGAGGTTGTGCCGGCGCGCGATGTCGGTCAGACCGCGCAGCACGGCCTCGTCGTACACCGCGCCCGTCGGGTTGTTGGGGTTGATGACGACGATGGCCTTGGTGCGGTCGGTGACCTTGCGTTCCACGTCCGCGAGGTCCGGCATCCAGTCGGACTGCTCGTCGCAGCGGTAGTGCACGGCCGTGCCGCCCGACAGGGACACCGCCGCCGTCCACAGGGGGTAGTCCGGTGCCGGTACGAGCACCTCGTCGCCGTCGTCCAGCAGGCCCTGCATGGCCATCACGATCAGCTCGGAGACGCCGTTGCCGACGAAGACGTGCTCGACGTCGGTCTCGATGCCGAGGGTCTGGTTGTGCATGACGACCGCCCGGCGGGCGGCGAGCAGGCCCTTGGCGTCGCCGTAGCCGTGGGCCGTCGAGACGTTGCGGAGGATGTCCTCGAGGATCTCGGGCGGGCACTCGAAGCCGAAGGCGGCCGGGTTGCCGGTGTTGAGCTTGAGGATGCGGTGACCCGCCGCCTCGAGCCGCATCGCCTCCTCGAGAACCGGGCCCCGGATCTCGTAGCAGACATTGGCGAGCTTCGTGGACTGGATCACCTGCATGTCCGTGAGCTTACGGCCGTGTATCCGGTCGCGCCGCGTGTTTTCCACCACGTGGGCGGTGCCGGTTCGATCGGTCTTCCCCGGGCGGCCGCATCATGTGTCGCCGACGCCCCTACAATGCACGCCCATGTCTTGGGAACAACGGCCCGGTGACGGGACGCACGAAGGGCAGCCCGTCACCGGCGTGACGGGTGCACCCCAGGGTCCCCCGAACGTGTACCACCCGTACACCGAGGCGACCCCCGAGTACGGCCGGTATGCCGACCCGGCCACCGCCCATGGCTGGCAGAACGCCTACGACGAGACGCGCGAGCTGCCCCGCCTGACACCCGACGGGTACGGCCCGGGGCCGGCCGCTCCCGAGGGCGGCTCCCGGCACCGGAGGCGGTCCGCGCCGCGCACCCGGGTGCCCGGCCGTGTGCTCATGGCCGTCGGGGCGCTCGGCGCCGTGGGTGTGGCCGCCGCTATCGCCGGGAGCTTCGGCTCCGGGTCCGGCGGCAGCACGCCGGGAAGCGCCGGGGAGTCCGCGCGACCGAAGGCCGCCCGCTCCACGCCGGCCACGGACGACTCCCCGTCCGCCGCCTCCACCTCCGCCCCGGTCGAGCCGTCCCGTTCCGTCGCCCCGGCCGCCGCGAGCGCGCCCCCGACGGCATCCGTCTCTCAGGCGCCCGCCACGCCGAGCGCGGCCCCGTCCACCTCCACGGCGGCGCCCACCGGCGAGGCCCCGTCCGCACCGCCCTCCGTCAGCGCGAGCCCCAGCGAGTCGGACATCTGGCCCGGCCGGCCGGGCCACGGGCACGGCAGGCACCCCTGATAGAGGAGTCCGGCGCTCCGGCGCGGGCGCGGGCGCAGGCGCAGGCGCTTCGGTGAGACGGCCGAAAACCGCTCCTTGCCCCCGCATATCCCTACGCTGACAATGCGCATGACAAAACGCGCATGACAAAAACACGGCGGCCGGACGACCTCCGGCCCCTGGCGTCATCGCAACCTCCTCCAGAGGGGACCCCCACATGAGAAAGCCCTTCGCTGCCGCGCTCTTCGCTCTGGTGATCGCCGGAGCCGGCGTGGCACCGGCGGTCGCGGCTCCCCAGGCCGCTCGGACCGCCCAGGCTCCCCAGGCCACGGTCACGGCTTCCCGCACCACCGAGGCCTCCGGTACGGCCACCCTGCGGGCCGTCGACTTCGCCGGCACCGTCTCGCTCAGCAACTGCTCCGGCTCCGTCATCCGCTTCCCGAAGTCCGCGGACACCGACCCGGCGCTCGTGCTCACCAACGGCCACTGCCTGGAGACCGGCTTCCCGTCGCCCGGTGAGGTCATCGTCGACCAGTCCTCCAGCCGCTCCTTCGGACTGCTCAACTCCTCGGGCACCCGCGTCGCGACGCTGCGCGCGAGCAAGGTCGCGTACTCCACGATGACCGACACGGACATCACGATCTACCAGCTCACCCGCACCTATGCGCAGATCAGGAGCTCGTACGGCATCAGCGCGCTCACTGTCGCCGACACCCACCCGGTCGCCGGCACCGCCATCAAGGTGGTCTCCGGCTACTGGAAGCGGATCTACAGCTGCAACGTCGACGGGTTCGTCTACCGCCTGCAGGAGGGCGACTGGACCTGGAAGGACTCGGTCCGCTACACCTCCGCCTGCAACACCATCGGCGGCACCTCGGGGTCGCCCGTCGTCGACAACACCACCGGCAAGGTCGTCGCCGTCAACAACACCGGTAACGAGGACGGCGAGCGCTGCACCGTCAACAACCCCTGCGAGGTCGACGCGAACGGCACGGTGACCGTGCGCAAGGGCATCAACTACGCCGAGGAGACCTACCAGATCCCCGCGTGCTTCGGCCCCGGCAACAAGCTGAACCTCAGCGCGAGCGGCTGCGTCCTGCCCAGGCCGTAACCGCCTTCCGCGGTGCGACGGCGGGCGGTCACACGGGAGTCCTGCGGACCGCCCGCCCCGCCAGGACGTCCGTGCGGCGGCCGTCCTCGATCACGAGACGGCCGTCGACCAGCACGTACGGGATCCCTGTCGGAAGCGTCCGGGGCCGTTCGAAGGTGGCGCCCGCCGCGACCGTGACCGGATCGAAGAGCACCAGGTCGGCGCGGTAGCCCTCGCGGACCAGGCCGCGGTCCGGCAGCCGCAGCCGGGCCGCCGGGCGCGAGGTGAGGCGGGCGACGCACTCCTCCAGGGACAGCACCCCCAACTCGCGCACGTAGCGGCCGAGATAGTGCGGGAATGTGCCGTAGGCGCGCGGATGCGGTTTCGCACCCCGCAGGATGCCGTCGGAACCGCCGGTGTGGACGCGGTGCCGCATGATCGCCCGGACGTTCTCCTCGTGCCCCACGTGGTGGAGGATCGTCGGCCCCAGCCGGTCCTCGACGAGCAGCCGCCGGGCCGTCACCCAGGGGGCCTCGCCGCGCAGGTCCGCCGACTCCCGGACGGTGCGGCCGACATACCCGGCGAGTCCCGGATCGCTCACCCCGGAGATCTCGACGGTGCCCCAGTCGACGGGCACGCCGTGGCAGCCGTCGGCGCCGTCGACCTCCAGGTCGTGCCGGATCCGCTCGGCCGTCGCGGGATCGGTGAGCCGCCGCAGGATCTCCTCGGGGCCGCCCTCGCCCGCCCAGCTCGGCAGCAGCGCGGCCAGCGTCGTGGAGCCCGGGGTGTAGGGGTAGGTGTCCAGAGTGATGTCCGCGCCCGCCGCCAGCGCCTCGTCGAGCAGGGACAGCAGCTCGGGGGCGCGGCCCGCGTTCACGCCGAAGTTCATGGTGGCGTGCGCGAGGTGCAGCGGGCAGCCGGCCTCACGGGCCAGGGCCACCATCTCGGCGTACGCCTGAAGGGCACCCGCCCCATAACTGCGGTGGTGCGGGCAGTAGTAGCCACCGTATTCGGCCACCACCCGGCACAGTTCGGCGAGTTCGGCGTCCCCGGCGTACATGCCGGGGGTGTAGGTGAGGCCGGACGACATGCCGACGGCGCCCTGCTCCATGCCCTCCGCGACCAGGCGCCGCATCCGGTCCAGCTCCTCGGGCGTCGCCTCCCGGTCCTCCCAGCCCATGGCCAGCATCCGGACCGTGCCCTGCGGGATCAGATAGGCGGCGTTGACCGCGATCCCCCGGTCCAGGCGGTCCAGGTACTCGCCCACCGACCGCCAGGTGAAGTCGATGCCGTCGCCGTACCCGTTCCAGCCGGTGATCGCGCGGCGCACCTCCTCGAGCGTGCGGTCGTCGACCGGCGCATACGACAGGCCGTCCTGCCCGATGACCTCGAGCGTCACACCCTGCGCGGCCTTGGCGCTGTGGTCGGGGTCCCGCAGCAGGGCGAGATCGCTGTGGGCGTGCATGTCGATGAAACCGGGGGCGAGGACCAGGCCCTCGGCGTCCAGTTCCCGTACGGCCCCAGGGCGCTGGCAGCCCGCCGCCGCGGCCTCCTTGACGATCCCGGCGATCCTGCCGCCGTCGATCACGACGTCGGCGCGGTACGAGGGTTCCCCGCTGCCGTCCACGACGTCCGCGTCCCGGATGACGAGCTGCTCCACGGCCGGCCCTCCTAGAAGAACGTGCGAATGCAGTCGACGACCGTCCCGTCCGCCTCGGTCACCGGGATCACCTGCCATTTGTCGAAGGACGTGCACGGGTGGGACAGACCGAGGCCCACCCAGTCGCCGACCTCGACATCCGCCCCGGGGCCGGTGCGCAGCCACAGGTGCTGGTCCGACAGGGCCGTCACCTCGATCCCTGCCGCCGGGCGCTCGACGCCGTCCCGGCGTACCACCTGGGCCACGGGGAGGTCGAGGTCGTAGGCCGCGTCCCGCTTGCCCGCGTTGACGAAGGCCTGGTCCGCCGACGGGCGGGACACCACCTGGGCCCACAGCCGGAACGCGGGCTCCAGGGTGCCCTCCTCGGGCATCCGGTTGAACGGGGTCAGCCTGCGGTAGTGGACATCGTCGTGCGAGACGTACGCGCCCGAGCGCAGCAACTTCAGGACGGGCAGCGAGAGGTCGGGGATCCCGGCGAAGACATCGGCGACCGCGTCGAACCACTCGCTGCCGCCGGCGCTCACCACGATCTCGTCGGTCCCGGTGAACCGCCCCGCCTTGTCGAACTCCACGGCGATCCCGACCAGCCGGTGCAGCCAGGCGCGCACCCGCTCCGGCGACGCCTCGGGGACCTGGGCCTCGTACCCCGCCACGCCCACCAGACGCAGCGTGTCGGTGCCCGCCACCGCTTCGGCGACCGCCAGGGCGTCCGCCTCCGTGCGCACGCCGGTGCGGGCGCCCTCGCCCGCGCCCAGCTCGACGACGACCTCCACCGGGCGGGCGGCGCCGCGCAGGGCCGCGTCCATCAGCTGCACCCCGCGCACGGAGTCGACGTAGCAGACGAGGCGGAAGTCGGGGTCGGCGGCCAGCTCGGCGGCGATCCAGCGCAACGCCGCGGTGTCCACCAGTTCGTTGGCGAGGAACACCCGGCGGATCCCGAACGCCCTTGCCACCCGTACCTGGTGGGGGAGCGCGAGCGTGATGCCCCAGGCGCCGTGCTCGATCTGACGGTGGAAGAGCTGCGGGGCCATCGACGTCTTGCCGTGCGGGGCGAAGGCGAGTCCGTGGCGGGCCGTGTACGTCTCCATCAGGGCGAGGTTGTGCTTCAGGCGCTCGGCGGACAGGGCGAGGACCGGAGTGGTGAAGCCGCCGGTGAACAGATTACGGCGTTCGGCCGCGAGGCCGGCGAGGGTGAGTCCCTCGGCGTCCGGCGGGAGGCCCTTGAAGCGGTGGTCGACGCGTTCCGCCATGAGGGCGGTGAGGCGTTCTGCGGCGATGACGGCGTCCATGGGGTCTCCCTGGGTCGATCATTGCGTTATGTGCAACGACCGTTGCGTACCACGTTTGTTGCTGTCTAACATCCCCGCCGACGCGGGGTCAACGGAGCCGCCGCGACCCGCGAAGCGAAGAGGAGCCACCCCCGTCGTGACCGCGAACGGTCTGCCCGTCGCCGCTGCCGCCCCGGAGGCCGCGGACACCGTGGATGTCGTCGCGCTCGGCGAGTCCATGGTCACGTTCATGCCGACCGGGCCGGGCAGGCTCGCCGACGTGCCGTCCTTCGAGCGGGGCATCGGGGGCGCCGAGTCGAACGTCGCGTGCGTGCTGGCGGCCGCCGGGCATTCCGCGCGGTGGGTCGGCCGGGTCGGGGCGGACGGCTTCGGCGATCACCTGGTCGAGGCCATCGCTGCGTACGGCGTCGACGTCGCGTCCGTACGGCGTGATCCGGCGCGCCCGACCGGGATCTACTTCCGCACGGCGGGGGACCGGGCGACCGACGCCCACGAGGTGGTGTACTACCGGGCCGGATCGGCGGCCTCGGCGATGACGGTGGAGAACGTCGACCTGGGCGCGGTGCGGGCGGGCCGTGTGCTGCACCTGTCCGGGATCACGGCCGCGCTGTCGGACGGCTGTCTGGGGCTGCTGCGGGAACTGACGGCACCTCGGGCCGGGCGTCCGCTCGTCTCCTTCGACGTCAACCAACGTCCCGGGCTGTGGCGCGGCGCCGACGGGCCTCGGGTGCTGAGGGAGCTGGCGCGCGGAGCCGACATCGTGTTCGTGGGGGACGACGAGGCCCGCCAGGTGTGGGGGCTGCACGGCGCCCGGGCCGTGAGGGAGGCGCTGCCCGAACCGGGCATCGTGGTCGTCAAGCAGGGCCGGGGCGGGGCGGTCGCGTTCCACGAGGACACCGGCGGCCGGTGCGAGGACTCCACTGGCGCCGCCACTTTCGTACCCGCCCTGAACGTCGACGTCGTGGCCGCCGTCGGTGCCGGTGACGCCTTCGCCGCCGGGTTCCTCTCCGCCACCCTGCGGGGGCTGCCACTGCGGGACCGGTTGCGGCACGGGCACCTGATGGCCGCCGCCGCGCTGACCGTCCCCGGCGACCTCGCCACCCCTGCCTCGCGGGAGCATGCCGATCGCCTGGCCGCACTCGACGACGAGGCGTGGGGGACACTTCGACTCGGCCCCGGCTGGACCGAAGCCGACGCACGGGCCGAGGAGGAGGTACGTACGCCATGAGCCAGACCGTCGACCGGGCGCTGAGCATCCTGCCGCTGCTGGCCGAGGGACCCGCCGATCTCGGACAGGTCGCCGACCGGCTGGGCGTGCACAAGTCCACCGCCCTGCGCCTGCTGCGCACCCTGCACGAGCACGGTCTGGTCTACCGCCAGTCCGACCAGCGCTACCGCCTCGGCGCCCGCCTCTTCGCCCTCGCCCAGCAGGCCGTCGAGAACCTCGACGTCCGGGAGATCGCCCATCCCCACCTCGTCCGCCTCAACGAGGAGTGCGGGCACACCGTCCACCTCGCGGTGTACGAGGACAACGAGGTCCTCTACATCGACAAGGTGGACAGCCGCTACCCGGTGCGGATGTACTCCCGGATCGGGAAACCGGTCGCCATCACCGTCGCGGCCGTCGCGAAGCTCCTCCTCGCCGACCTCCCCGAGCCCGAGCGCCGCGCCGCCGTGGAGAGGCTCGAGTACCCCCACTACACGGCCCGTTCGACGCCGAACGCCGCCGCCTACCTCCGGGAGCTGGCGACCGTGCGGGAACAGGGCTGGGCCACCGACCTCGGCGGCCACGAGGAGTCCATCAACTGCGTCGCCGCCCCCATCCGGGGCGCCGACGGACGCGTCGTCGCGGCCATGTCGGTCTCCGCGCCCAATGTCGTCGTCACCGCCGGCGAACTCCTGACCCTGCTCCCCCTGGTGCGCCGGAGCGCGGACGCGATCACCCGGGAGTACTCCGGCAACACCCCAGCAAAGGACGCCGTATGACGGACAAGACCGCCCTGACCCCGAAGACCCACACGAGCCCGCCCGCCCGTTTCTCGCACGGTGTGCGGAAGGGCAACATCCTCCAGGTGGCCGGCCAGGTGGGATTCCTCCCCGCCGAGGAGGGCAAGCCGCCCACGCCCGCGGGCCCCACCCTGCGTGAACAGACCCTCCAGACCCTCGCCAACGTCAAGGCGGTCCTCGAGGAGGGCGGGGCCGGCTGGGACGACGTGATGATGATCCGCGTCTATCTGACCGATGTGGACCACTTCGCCGAGATGAACGAGATCTACAACGCCTACTTCGACGGGCAGGGCCTCACCCAGCCTTCCGCCGCCCGGACCACCGTCTATGTGGGCCTCCCGGCCGGCCTCCTCGTCGAGATCGACGCGCTGGCCGTCCTCGGCTGACCCGCGCCGGCCGGCCACCGCCCCCCGTACTCCGTACGCCGTCACGGCCCGGCGCCCCCACCCCTGGGGTGCCGTGCATAGGGACGGCGAAGATTCGTATAACGATGCAGGGGTCGGCTGTGTCCGTCACAGGATCTTCGACCATACTGCCCGCTGTGGAGCAGCGCATAGGTCCGAGCAGCCAGCCCCTGGAGGGTGCCGGGTTCGACCCGGCCTTCATCCCCGGGCTCACCTCACCCGTGTCCCGTGACGGGCAGGACTCCGCAAAGCGGAAGGAGTCCGCGGAGCCCGAAGACTCCGTGGAGCCCGAAGACTCCGCGGAGTCCGGCGAATCCGCCGAGCCGGAGGACGCGGTCCCGGGCGGTGGGGAGACCGCCGCCGGGGACCCCGACGCCGAGGCCGCCGAGGAGGGAGCCGCCGCGGAGGAGTCGGGCACGGTGGAAGCCGCAGAGGTGGCCCCGCAGGGTCCCGTCTTCGAGGCCGCCGACCGCCGCGCGCGGATCGTCGCGGACCACAGCGGTGTACGGCTGCGCCTGGACGACCAGGAGTGCGAGTTCCGCTGGGACGAGATCGGTGCCGTCGAGACCGAGACCGCGCGCTTCGGCAAGCGGTTCACCGTCACGGTGCACACCCCTGACCGCCGCTGGTACCCGATCGAGATCGAGGCGACGGCCAGGGCGCGCTTCAAGGAGTGGGAGACCCGGCTGGACGAGGTTCTGGACGCCTACTTCGAGGACGGCCGGGAGGAACCCGCCGCCGTCGCGAAGGGCGACGACTGAACCGCGCCGTCAGCCGCAGTACTGGGCCTCCTTGCCGATGGACCGGTACATGCAGTCCGCGTTCTCGAGCAGTTGCAGCACCGCGTCCCGGTTGCGTGACGTCTCCCGCTCGATGACCTCGTCGGGCGGGTAGAACCCGCCCGACCAACTGGACGTCGGATACATCTCGAAGGTGTAGTCGAAGATCTTCTGGGTGCCCCACAGATAGTCGTCGATCGATCCGTCGGTGATGTACAGATCACTCGCCTGCTCGGGCGTGTAGCCGTTGCTCGCGGCCATCTTCTGACCCACGGCCTTGAATGCGGCGGCATCGTCCGCCGTCATGCCCGTCGCCGTGTCGGAGTACGTGTACCCGAAGGGCCACAGCACGAGTTCGCTGTACGTGTGGAAGTCGATGCCCGCCTTGATCTGCTGCTTCCCGCCGACTACCCGGCTGCGCACGAAGTCGGCGACCACCTTCACCTCGGGCGCCGACTCGGCGGACGCCCCGCGGTACGTCTCCGACGACTTGGAGCCGGAGGAGCCGCCGCAGCAGCCCCACTTGTAGTTCCAGTTGCGGTTCAGGTCGGTACCGACGTACGAGGAGCCGGAGTTGGGCTGGCGGTTCTTGCGCCACGAGCGGTACGAGCCGGTCGCGATGTCGTACTCGCCGCCGTCCGGGTTGAGATCGGGGACGATCCAGATCTCCCGGCTGTTAACGAGGTTGGTGATCCGGGAGTCGCCGCCGTAGCCGGCCCCCAGCTCGCGCAGCAGGTACAGCGCCATCTCGACCGTCAGATGCTCACGCGCGTGCTGGTGGAAGGTGAACAGGACCTCCGGCTCGTTCTCGTCGGTCCCCACGTTGTCGCTGACCTTGATGGCGACGATGTCCCGGCCCTGGTACGACTTGCCGATCACCCGCTTGCTCATGATGCCCGGGTAGGCCGCGAGCCGCTGGTCGATCTCCGCGTTCATCTCGGCGTAGTTGTGGTACTTGGAGTCCGCCGAGGGGAAGTCGAAGGGCCGTACGCCGCCCGCGCCGCCGGAGCGGTCGGGGGCCGACGCGAGCGGGGTGACGTCGTAGCCCAGTGCCCTCAGCCTCCTGATCTGTTCCGCGCGGCCGGAGACGACGACCGTCTCCTGGTCCGCCTCGTCGACCGTCACGCCGGTCCGCTGAAGTGCCGTACGGGTCACCGCGGTCGTGCCCTGATGGATCTCGTACTGGCGGACGTCGTCGGACGGGGAGCGGTCCGGCCGGGCGCCGGTGGCCGTGGCGCTGGTGGTGGCCGCGACGGGTGCCGCGAGGGCGAGCGCCAGGAGGGTGGCGAGAGCGGCGGTCCGTCTGCCGCCCCGGGCGCCGGATCCGCGTATGCGAAGTCGCATGAAGTCTCCTTGTGTCTCCAGGGTTCCGGGGTCTCCGGATGTGGGGTGGAGTGGAGCGGGGGGTGGTTCGTTCACTGCGACGTACGTGCGGGTGTCGGGCTCATCGTGCGCAAATGGCATGAACAGGTCAATAGCTTGCCAGGAAACCGAGGGAACACGGCTCGGGCCCCGGAGGGCGTGAACAGCCCCCGGGGCCCGGCCGGTCGACGCGGAGTCAGCCGCGCCGGAACCACTTCTCGCTGGTGGCGATGGCCTCCATCTGCTTCGGGGTGAGCGCGGGGGCCTCACGGGTCGCGGGGGTGTGCTGCGCCCCGGAGTTGAAGGCGCTGATCACCACTCGGCGGCCGTCGGGGCGCATGGTGTCCACGGTCCACATGACGACTCCCCTGCCGCCCTTCTCGCCGGGCCCCTGATGCGTGGCGACCCTGGTGCCGTCGGGCAGGGTCTTGGAGCCGGAGCCGAAGAGCTGGCCCGCGACACCGGACATGTCCGCCTGGACGTTGACCTGCACCATGCTCGCGCCCTTGCCGTCGTCGAGGACGACGTACCCGAACCCCGGGTCCGCGACGCCCTTCTTGACGACCTCGGCTCCCTTGGGCAGGAGAGTGGCGAGCGTGGCCGACACCGAGCCTCCGGGCACACCCTGCGGACGGCTCGGCTCGGTCGTCGGCACTCGGGGATCGGCGGGGACGGCATCGGCGACGGACCGCCACGCATCCGCGCCGGCGAGCGCTTTGAGCTGGTCCGGCGAGAGAGGAGGCCGGCTGCGGCTGACAGGTGCGTCCTTCTCGGCGGGGGCGTTCCACTCCTGGACGCTGATGTGCTGCCCCTTCGGTGTGATCAGCTCGGCGCTCCACAGCTTCGTGGCGACGCGGCGGTCCGGGTACTCGTATCCCTGGAGAATCATGAGCGCCGAACCGTCGGCGAGCCTGCCCGAGGTGCAGGCGTCGTACGGGACGAACACCTTGTCGGGGCACGCGGTGGTCTCCAGGGCGTGGCTGCTGCCGGGCCGAACGCGATCCACCATCACGGCGACGGCGGCCTTGCCCTTGCCGTCGTCGTAGACGACCCGTGCGTACGGCGGCAGCCGTTCGCCGGTGCCGCGCCCGTCTTCGTCGCTGAATTTCCCCTTGGGCAGCAGTCCTTCGAGGGTGCGGACGAGATCGTCGGCGGACAGGGCGGACGGCCGTGCGGGCGGGGCGGCCGGGGCCGACGGGCTGCCGGCCACCGAGTGCCGCTGTCCGCCGTCCGCCTGGATTCCCGGCAGGACGAGCGCCCCGCCCAGCCCGACCAGCGCCACACCGGTCACGCCGCCCGCGATGACGGCCCGGCGCCGGCGGATCGTACGGCCGCGTGATTCGCCGCGGGCGGCCAGGCCGAGCGGGTGGCTCTCGAAGGTGCCGCCGGTCTGGCGCAGAGCCGAGGCGAACTGGTCCTCGAAGGGGTCGTGCTCTTCAACGGGCATGGCAAACCGCCGTTTCTGCGGAGGGGGGTGGTGGTCGTGGGCCGGGCGGACGGATCGGCTCCCGGAGCCCGGGAGCCCGCCGTCCCCGGCGGGTCAGGGCGTCGCGTACTCGCTGAGGGCGCCGCCGAGAAGGACGCGCAAGCGGGCGAGGGCCCGCACACAGCGGGTGCGGACGGCTGCCGAACTGGTGTTCATGGCGGCCGCGGTCTCCTCGATGCTGCGGTCCTCCCAGTAGCGCAGGACGACCACGGCACGGTCCTTGGCGGACAGCCGTCCGAGCGCGTCGACAAGGGTGAGCCGCAGCGGTGTGTCCCCGGCCGTGTTCGGATCGGGCGCCTCGGGGAGCACATCGGTGGCGCGTTCCCTACGGCTGCTGTGGCGCCGCTGATGTGCGAGGAAGGTGCGGGTGAGGACGGTCTGGGCGTATCCGGCGGGGTTGTCGGCGCGGGAGACGCGGCCCCAGCGGACGTACACCCGGCCCAGCGTCTCCTGCACCAGGTCCTCGGCGAGATGGGTGTCGCCGCCGGTGAGCAGGCAGGCGGACCGGTACAGATGCCCGGCCCGCGCCGCCGCGAACTCCGGGTACCCGTCGCTGCGGCCCTGTCTCATGCGTCCCCCGTCGTGCCGTGTGGTGGTGGCCGTCCCGTACGGCCCTCACCTCACTGATGCGGTGGCACCACGGAAATGTTTCAACGGGCCGGAGAGGAGTTCGCGGCCGGGGGTGGTCCCGGAGAACCGGGCGGACGCCCGGCCCTCGAAGGGCCGGGCGTCCGGGTGCGGTGCGAAGCGGGGAATCAGGGCAGCGCGTGTACGTGCGGGCCCACCGTGTTCGACCAGGCGTTGCCCGACGCCGCGTCCCAGTTCGTCGACCAGGTCATCGCGCCCCGCAGGTCCGGATAGGTCTTCGACGGCTTGAAGGAGCCGCAGTCGGTGCCCTTCGCCAGGCAGTCCAGGGCGTGGTTCACCACCGTCGGGGAGACGTAACCGCTGCCCGCCCCGCTCGCCGAGGCGGGGACGCCCAGGCCCACCTGGGACGCGGACAGGCCGCCCTGGAGCTGGATGCAGGCCAGGGCCGTCAGGAAGTCCACCGAGCCCTGGCTGTAGACCTTGCCGTCGCAGCCCAGCATGGAACCGCTGTTGTAGTACTGGGTGTTCACCACCGTGAGGATGTCCTTGATGTTCAGCGCGGTCTGGAA
The DNA here is from genome assembly GCF_040644655.1 of Streptomyces sp. NPDC046931. Classification (NCBI taxonomy): domain Bacteria; kingdom Bacillati; phylum Actinomycetota; class Actinomycetes; order Kitasatosporales; family Streptomycetaceae; genus Streptomyces; species Streptomyces sp. NPDC046931. The sequence continues at coordinate 447,080 of NZ_JBEYWX010000001.1, read as the reverse complement.
GTAGCCGTTCGACGTCGACTGCATGTCGATCGTCTGCGGGGCCATGGTGATGATCAGCGACGAGCCCGCCTTCGCCGACAACGCGCGCAGCGCCTGCGTCATGTACGTCGCGTTGATGCCGTTCTCCAGGTCGATGTCCACGCCGTCGAAGCCGTAGGTCTGCATCAGCGAGTGGACCGAGGTCGCGAAGTTCGCCGCCGACGTCGCGTCGCTCACCGACACCGTGCCGTTCTGCCCGCCGACCGAGATGATCACCTTCTTGCCGGCCGCGTGCTTGGCGGCGATGTCCGCCTTGAACCGGTCCACCGTGTAGCCGCCGAGGCCGGAGGAGTCCAGGGTGAAGGACACCGCCCCCGGTGTGCTCGTCGCGTCCGCGAACGCCACCGCGATGATGTCGTACTGCGACGGCACGTCCGAGAGCCTCTGCACCGTCGCGCCGTTGTCGAAGTTCTGCCAGTAGCCCGTCACCGCGTGTTTCGGCGGCCCCCCGGTTCCTCCGCCACCGGAGGAGGGAGCCGTCGTGGCCGTCACCGAGGCCGACTTCGGCGACTCGCCCGCCGCGTTCGTCGCCGCCACCTGGAAGGAGTACGACGTCGACGGGGACAGGCCCGTCACCGTGGCCGAGGCGCCGGTCACGGCGGACACTTTCGCACCGCCCTGGTAGACGTTGTAGCCCGTCGCGCCCGGCACCGCGTTCCAGGACAGGGAGGCCGACGAGGACGTGGTGGAGGAGACCGTGAGACCCGTGGGCGCCGCGGGCACGGTCGGGGACGGGTCACCTCCGCCGCCCCCGTCCGGGCCGTACACCGACACGTCGTCCGCGTAGTAGGCCGCCTGGCCGTACCAGCCGTGCAGGTACACGGTCACCGAGGTCGTCGAGGCGCCGGTGGTAAAGGTCGTCGACAGCTGCTTCCAGCCCGACGAGTCCGGCGTCCATGCCGACACGTCCGTCGTGCCCGTGCCGGTCGCGCCCAGGTAGGTGTAGCCGCCCTGCACCCACGCGGCCAACGTGTACGTCGAGTTGGGCCTGACCGTCACCGTCTGGGTGCACCGCGCGTTGTCCTGGCCCGCCGGAGTCGCCTTCAGCGCGGCCGCGCCGCCGTGCGCCGGGGACGACACCGTCGTACCGCTGCCGGCGGAACAGGTCCAGTCGGCGAGGCCGGACTCGAAGCCGGCGTTCCTGGCGTTGTTCACGTCCGCGGCAGCCGCGTGCCCGGCGCCCAGGAAGGTGAGGGCGAGCGCGGCGACGGCGGCCCCGGCCAGGGTCCGTCTGCGGCGGAGCATGCCTGGTACGCGGTCCACTTGGGCCTCCGGTGGGGGAGAGGGGAGGGGGTCGGGGAGGAACGGTGGCCACCGCCTGACGACAGTATTTGGTCCAGACCAATTGGCTTGTCAAGACCTCTGGCGGCGCCAACCCCCGTACCGGCGGGGCGAGTTGCGGCATATGCGGCTACTCTGTGTGGATCAAGCTCGCACCTTCGGTGAGATGATCTTCCGGATTCGCTGTTGAGCCGGGCACGCCGTGGATATGGTGCTGTTGCAGGACGATGCAAGAGGACGTCACAGGGGCCAACTGAGGCGGTGGTCGACCACCCCGCCGCAGTGAACGGGGTGGTGTGCAGCCGTGCCGACCGCGATAGCCGTCACCAGTCCCGACCTGGTGCTCCCACCGCTCGACCGGCAGACCCCGCCCGCCGCGGTCCAGCCCCAGGCCACGCTGGAGCAGTCCCTGAACGGCCTGCACGCACTCGTCGAGCAGCACGGGTACGTCATCGCCCTGCACGCCGCGTCCGGTGACGACCCGGCGGTCCAGCGCCTGCGCACCGCGCGCTCGATCCTCGAGAGCGACCGCATCGCGCTGCTCGGCGTCGATCTGCCCCCGCTCGGACTCGCGCTGCTCGCACAGCAGTTACGCCGGCTGTCGGTCTGCGACCTCAGCCCGGGCGTACTGGCGTCGTCCGTGCGGCTGCTCGCCCACTACGTCTACGCCGGTGCCCTGCTCGGCTCGGTCACCAGGCTCGACCGCGTCCCCGTCCCGCTCACCACCCACGCCAAGTCCTGGGCGCCGAACGCCCACTTCGCCGTACTCGCCCATCCCCGGCCGCAACTCGTCCGCATCGGGCAGGAGGAGTTACCGGGCCCCGAGTTCGGCACCCGTATGGTCGTCGCGGCCGGGCAGCCACCCTCGGACTGGGTCACCGCCCATCTCGCGCCCGCCTGGCGGGTCCAGGGAGTCACGACCGTGCCCCTGCCGAAGGGCTCCGGGCCCTGGTGGGGGACCCAGCGGCTCGTGGAGTTCGCCGCGGGCCTGCACGACGTGTCCGTGCTCTACCAGCTCGTCTCCTCCGTGCGGCGCGAGGTGTGCCACTGGTGCGGCCTCGAACTCATCGGCGACCGCTGCGGCTTCTGCGCCGCGCCTCTGCCGCCGCCCTCCGAACAGCAACCGGTTGCCGCCCGCGCACTGCCACGGGGCGGCACATGAGCCCCGTACGCACCACCGTATGACCGCAGACCGTCCCCGGCCGGAAAGCGGGCCCGCCCGACTGCTCGGCACGTCCCTTCGAGGTGAGATGTAGTGAACGCACGTCAGCGCCGCGGCGTCATCCTGCTGGTTCTCTCGGCGCTCGCCGCCGTCGGCGCCTTCGCCGGAGTCCTGTCGGTGATCCGCGACGTGAACTCGAAGGTCGGGCCGGAGGTCACGGCGTACCGGCTCAAGGACGACATCCAGCCGTACCAGGAGCTGACCGCCGACCGGTTCGAGCGGATCTCCACGCCCCGGCGCTGGCTGTCCGCGACCGCGGTCACCACTCTCGCGCAGATCCGCGGCAAGATCGCCGTGACCCGGCTGGAGAAGGGGTCGCTGCTCCAGACCGACATGATCGTCGACCGGCCGGCCCTTCAGGCCGGCCAGCAGGAGATCGCGATCATGATCGACGCGTCCACCGGTGTCGCGGGCAAGATCGACCCCGGCTCGCGGGTCAACATCTACGCCACCTTCAAGGCCCAGAACGACAAGGGCAAGGACGAGTCCAAGGTCATCGTGACCAATGCCCGCGTCCTCGACGTCGGCAAGCTCACCGCCCTCGACCCGGACCAGTCCAGCGACGAGCGCCGCCGCAACGCCACCGAGGCCGTCCCCATCACCTTCGCGCTCGACACCGCGGACGCCCAACGCGTGGCCTACGCCGAGTCGTTCGCCGAACACGTCCGGCTCGCCCTGGTCGCGGGCGGCTCCCAGACCGCGGTCACGCCCGGCGACCGCACGTACACCCTCGACCAGGACAGGTAGGAGGCCACGCATGAGGTCCGTCCCGGTCCCAGACGGTTCCGCCCGCGGCGGTTGCGTCCGTAGCGGTTCCGTCCCCGGTGGTCCTGTCCGCGGCGGCTCGGTCCCCGGTGGTTCCGTCCCCGGTGGTTTCGACCGCAGCGGTCCGCTCCTTGGGAGGACGCGCCGATGACCCTCCGCATCCTCCCCGCCGTCGGCGACCTCGACGCGGTCCGCGCGCTCACCACCCTGCTCGGCCAGCTCCCCGACGCCGAGCCCGCCGCGCCTGTGCACGACTCCACCGCCCTGCTCGACACCCTGGCGCGGCTGGCCGGCGAGTCCCTCGAGGAACTGCCCGAGGTCGTCCTCGTCCACGAGCGCATCGGGCCGGTCCCGGCGCTCGACCTGATCCGCGACCTGGTCATGCGGTTCCCGGCGGTCGGGGTCGTCCTCATCACCGCCGACACGAGCACGGGCGTGCTCACCGCGGCGATGGACTCCGGCGCCCGCGGCATCGTCACCCTCCCGCTCGGCTACGACGCCCTCGCCGAACGCGTCCAGGCCGCCGCCGCCTGGTCCGCCGGGATGCGGCGCCACCTTGGCAGCACCACCCCCGAGCTGTACAGCGGGCCCGGCGGGACCGTGGTCACGGTGACCGGCGCGAAGGGCGGGGTCGGCGCGACGGTCACGGCCGTGCAGCTGGCGCTCGCGGCACGGGCGTCGGGCCGTACGGTCGCCCTGGTCGACCTCGACCTCCAGTCCGGTGATGTCGCCTCGTACCTGGACGTGCAGTTCCGGCGCTCGGTCGCCGACCTCGCCGCGATCACGGACATCAACCCCCGGGTCCTCCAGGACGCCGTCTACGCCCACGACAGCGGCGTCGGGCTCCTGCTCGCCCCGGCCGAGGGCGAACGCGGCGAGGAGGTCACCGACCGGGTGGCCCGCCAGGTCATCGGCGCGCTGCGCTCCCGCCACGACGTGGTGATCGTCGACTGCGGCGCCCAGATGAACTCCGCCACCGCCGCGGCCGTCGAGGCCGCCGACCAGGCGCTGCTGCTCGTCACCCCCGACGTGGTCGCGGTCCGTGCCGCCAAGCGGATGGTGCGCCTGTGGGACCGGCTGCAGATCCGCAAGGCCGAGGAGACGCTCACGGTCGTCAACCGCCACTCGCGCGGTACGGAGATCCAGCCGGCCCTCGTCGAACGCATCACCGGCACCAGGGTGGCCCGCGTCGCGATCCCCGCGTGCTTCAAGGAACTCCAGTCGGTCGTGGACGCCGGGCGCCTGCAGGACCTCGACGCCCGCTCCACGGTGAAGCAGGCGCTGTGGGCGCTGGCGGCCGAACTGGGCCTGGTCGCGACGCCGGAGGGCGGGGGCGGACGGCGGCGGAAGGCGCCGTCGGACCGCGGGGCGCTGACCCTGTGGCGCAAGGGCGGGGACCGGGGTGCGGTCACCCTGGAGTTCGCCGGGATGTTCCCGCTGCTGCTGGTCGTGATGGCGCTGCTGTGGGAGTGCGTTCTGTACGGCTACACGTACTCGCTGGCGGGCAACGCGGCCGACGAGGCCGCGCGGGCGGCCACCGCGGCGGCGGCCGGGCGGGGGGACTCGGCGGGGGCCTGCCAGTCGGCGGGGGCCGCGCATCTGCCGGGAGCCTGGAGCGGCGCGACGATCCGCTGCAACCAGGAGGGGCCGGTGATGAAGGCGACCGTACGGGTGAACGTCCCGCTGTTCTTCCCGGGCGTCGACCCCGGCTGGAAGGTGGAGGGAAGCGCGGGCGCGGCAGTGGAGGGGAACGGCCGATGAGGGCTCTTCCCCGCCGTACGGCGGCCACCCGAGGACGGCGCACCCGCCGCTTCGACGACCGCGGCGTCTCCATGCTCGAGTTCGCCGGCTTCCTGCCCATCCTCCTGGTCATCGGCATGGCCGCGATCCAGCTCGGCCTCATCGGCTACGGCATCAGCCAGGCCGGCACCGGCGCCCGCGCCGCCGCCCGCGTCGCCTCCCGGAACGGGGACGGGGCCGCGGCGGGCGCGGCGGCCGTCAGCGGCTGGCTGGACCCGAGCGTCGACGCGCCCCCAGGCGCCGACACCACCACCGCCACCGTCACCGTCCGCGTCCCCTCCGTCATCCCCCTCTTCGACGCCTGGCCCGTGACCCGCCACGCCACCATGCCCAACGACCCCGACCCCGCCACCCCGTAGAGGAGCTGACGACCGGCATGAGCCTGCGCTCCCGTATCGCCGCCCCCGACGACGGCGGAGCCGCCCGCGAGGACGGCCACCTCGTCGCGGCCTACCGCGCCAAGCTCCTCGAGGAGATCGACCTCGCCGAGATGTCCGGCCTCGCGGCCGCCGAACGCCGGGTCCGCCTGGAGCGGGTCCTGGGCCACATCATCAGCCGGGAAGGGCCGGTACTCTCCTCCGCCGAGCGTTCCCAGCTGATCCGCCGGGTCGTCGACGAGGCCCTCGGTCTCGGCGTCCTCGAACCGCTCCTCGCCGACGCCTCCATCACCGAGATCATGGTGAACGGCCCGGACTCGATCTTCGTGGAGCGGGCCGGCCGCGTCGAACAGCTCCCGCTGCGCTTCGCCTCCAGCGAGCAGCTGATGCAGACGATCGAACGGATCGTCTCGACCGTGAACCGGCGTGTCGACGAGTCCAACCCGATGGTCGACGCCCGCCTGCCCACCGGCGAACGCGTCAACGTCATCATCCCGCCGCTCGCCCTGACCGGCCCCACCCTCACCATCCGCCGCTTCCCGCGCGCCTACACCCTCCCCGAACTCATCGGCCTCGGCTCCCTCGACGAGCAGATGCTGATGCTGCTCGCCGCGTTCGTCCGGGCCCGCTTCAACCTCATCGTCAGCGGTGGCACGGGCACCGGGAAGACGACCCTGCTCAACGCCCTGTCGGGGCTCATCCCCGCACAGGAGCGCATCATCACCATCGAGGACTCCGCCGAACTCCAGCTCCAGCAGGAGCATGTGATCCGCCTGGAGTCGCGCCCCCCGAACGTCGAGGGCAAGGGCCAGATCACCATTCGCGACCTGGTCCGCAACAGCCTCCGGATGCGCCCCGACCGGATCATCGTCGGCGAGGTCCGCGGCGGCGAGACCCTGGACATGCTCCAGGCGATGTCGACGGGCCACGACGGCTCACTCGCCACCGTGCACGCCAACTCCGCCGAGGACGCCCTGATGCGGCTCCAGACCCTGGGCTCGATGTCCGAGGTGCTGATCCCGTTCGAGGCGCTCAAGGACCAGATCAACTCGGCGGTGGACGTGGTCGTGCAGCTCGCCCGGTACGCCGACGGCTCCCGCAAGGTCGTCGAGATCGCGCTCGTCGTGTCGCACGGCCGGGAGCAGTTCCGCGTCACCACCGTGTCCCGTTTCGTCCCCCAGCCCCTCGGCGCCGACCGGATTGTCCGCGGCCGCTTCGAGCATCTTCCGCTGCCCCGGCCGGTCGCGGAGAAGCTCTACGTCGCCAACGAACCCCTCCCGCCCGCCTTCGGCGTCGCGGAGGCCATCGACGTACGCAACACACGGCAGGCCATCGGATGACCCCCGTTCACGTCAGGAGCGCGCCATGAACGACCCCGCCCTCCTCGCCCTCGGCGCGACCGTCCTCACCGGCACGCTCGCCGTCGCGGGCGTCCACCTGTACGCCTCCGGCCGGGCCCAGCGGCAGGCGCTCGTCGAGCGGCTCACCGGCGACCCGGCGGGCCCGGTGGGCACGGCGTCCGGCCGCACGCGGCGCTTCACCGCCGTCGACCGACGGCTGCGCCGCACCCGCCTGGGCCGCACCCTCCAGCTGCGCCTGTCGGCCACGGGGCTCGATCTGACGCCGGGGGAGTTCTTCACCTACGCCGCCGCCGTCGTCGTCGCCCTATGGCTGATCGCGGCGTCGACACTTGCCCCCTTCTTCGGCCCGCTCGCCGCACTGGCCGCCGTCTGGAGCGCGGCCATCTTCCTCAACTGGCAGCGGCAGAAACGCATCGAGGCCTTCATCAACCAGCTTCCGGACGTGGCCCGCCTGCTGGCCAACGCCACGGCCGCCGGCCTCGCCCTGCGCACCGCCCTCGCCATGGCCGCGGAGGAACTGGAGGCCCCTGCGGGCGAGGAACTGGCCCGCGTCGCCGACCAGCTGATGCTCGGCCGCTCGATCGACGACACCCTCGGCGAACTCGCCGAGCGCCTGCCCTCCCGCGAACTGGTCGTCCTCGTCACCACGCTCGTCCTGGCCAACAAGGCGGGCGGCTCGGTCGTCAACTCGCTGCGCAACCTCACCCAGACCCTGGAGGACCGCAAGGAGACCCGGCGTGAGGTCCGCACCATGCTCTCTGAGGTCAACGCGACGGCCTTCACGGTCCCGCTGCTGGGCCTCGGCTCCCTCGTCCTGGTCAACTCGTCGAACGAGGGCGCCCTCGCCCGGGTCACCGGCTCCCCGCTCGGCCAGGGCCTGGTCCTGCTCGCGGTCGGCCTGTACACGGTCGGCTTCTTCGTCATCCGCCGCCTCGGCAAGATCGAAGTATGAGGAGGGCTCCGAGATGACCGCAACGACCGGGATACTGCCCTTGCTCCTCGCCCTGCTGACCGCCGTCTCCCTCACCGGGATCCTCCTCGGCATCCGTATGATCCGCGCGGACGCGCAGCTGCCGAGCGACCTGACGCTCGCGCTGGAGGTGGGCGCCACCCGTGTCTCCAAGGCGGGCTCGGCGGTCGACCGCCTCGGCATGCGCTTCGCCCCGCTCGTGCTGCGACTCATGGGCCCGCGCCGCGTCGACGCCAAGCGCCGACGGATCGACATGGCCGGCAACCCGGGGGGCCTGACCCTCCAGCGGTACGCCGCACGCCGGGCGGTGTACGGAGTCTTCGGCCTGGTCGTGGGCCTGATGTTCCTCTCGAACGGACAACTGTTGTTCGCGGCGCTCACCTTCGCCTTCGGCCTGCTCGCCGCCGACGCCCTGATCTGGCAGGCCATCCGCGAACGCAAGGACGTCATCGACCGCACGCTGCCGGACTTCCTGGACGTCCTCGCGGTCGTCGTCTCGGCCGGTCTCGGCTTCCGCCAGGCACTGGACCGGGTCGCGGAGAAGTACGAGGGGCCCTGGGCGGACGAACTGCGCATCACCCTGCGCCAGATGGACATGGGCGTCAGCCGCCGCCAGGCCTTCGACGAACTGCGCCGCCGCAACTCCTCCGAGCAGGTGGCCCAGTTCGTCTCCGCCCTGCAACAGGGCGAGGAACTGGGCTCCCCGATCGCGGAGACACTGATCCAGCTGGCCACCGACATGCGGCGCACGGACGCCCAGAACGCCCGCCGCCGCGCGGCCAAGACGATCCCCAAGGCCACGCTGGTCACCCTGGTCTTCATGCTCCCGGCGACGATGATCCTCATCGCCACGGGCATGTTCCTGGGCTCGGGGACGAACTTCGGATCGATCCTGGGCCGATGATGAGCAGCCGCACCGGTCACCCCACTCCCGGGTACCTGGAGGACGACGCGCCGCCGCCCGCCAGCGTCCGCCTCCAGCTGAGCGCGCTCCAGGCCCTGTGCCGTCAGACCGTGGCCGTACGCCTCGCCACGGTCGTCATCGGCGCCCCGTTCGCCCTGGCCAACACCCCCTCCGGCGTCCCTCGCCACGCCGTGCTCGCGGCCGCCGTCCTAGGCGTGATGACGTCGTACGCCCTGCTGCGCGACTGGGACCGCGTCGGTCCGCGCCTGCTCGCCCATCCGGCGCTGATGGCGCTCGACCTGCTGTTCGTCGCCACCCTCCTGCTGACCGCGTCCCCCGCCTCCCCGCTCGCCTACGCCACGGTCTGCACGCCCCTGCTGTCCGGACTGCTCTACGGCTGGCGCGGCGCCGGCGTTCTCACCGGACTGCAACTGGCCGTTGTCCTGGCGGTCTTCCGCGCCTGGGAACACCGCCCCGGCGCCGCTGTCAGCACCGCCCTCATCGCCGGGTTCTGTGCCGCCGCGGGCGTCATCGGGGTGACCCTGCGCAATCTGATGTTCCGCTTCGGCGCCGCCGGCGAGGCACTGTCCGAGGCCAACGCCCGCCTCGCGGCGGCGGAGGCCGTCGAGTCCGAACGCGCCCGGCTTGCCCGGGAGATGCACGACTCGGTGGCGAAGACCCTGCACGGCCTGGCCCTGGCCGCGGAGGCACTCGCCGCCTCGGCCGAGTACCGCGACCCCACGACGCTCAAGCGTCAGGCCGCCCTGGTGGCCGACGCGGCGCGGCGGGCCGCGACGGAATCCCGGGACCTGCTGTCGGACCTGCGCCGCCGCACGGACTTCACGGCGGGACGCCTGGACCTGGCCGGCGAAGTGGCGCGACGGGCACGCGAGTTCGCCACCCGTGACGGCGCCGAGGCCGAGCTGACACTGCCGGACAGCCCGCTGCTGCTGCCGTACCCGACGGCCCACGACGTCCTGTCCATCGTCTCCGAGGCGCTGGAGAACACACACCGCCACGCTCGCGCCACCCGCGTACGCATCGAACTCGACGCCACCGGGTCCGAGACGTTCGACCTGCGGATCGGGGACAACGGGGTAGGCCTGCCCCCGACCGCCGTACCCGGGCATCTGGCGAAAACCGGCCACTTCGGTCTGCTGGGCATGACGGAACGCGCCGCGTCCCTGCGCGGCCGCCTCCGCCTGGGCCGCTCGCCGCTCGGCGGCGCCGAGATCCATCTGCACGTGCCCGCCCCCGCCCCCGCTCCCCACCGCCCCCAAGAGGAGGCCGCCCATGCCTGACCAGGCACTTCCCGGCCCGCCGCTGCGCGTCCTCGTGGCCGACGACAACCCGGTCGTAAGGGCGGGACTGACCGCCCTGCTGTCCGTCCACGGCGACATCGAGGTGGTCGCCGAGGCGGCCGACGGCGAGCAGGCCCTCGCCTGCGCCGCCTCGCACCGCCCGGACGTCGTCCTCCTCGACCTCCGCATGCCCGGCACGGACGGCCTGACCGCGCTGCCCCGGCTGGCCCGCACGGCCACCGTGATGATGCTGACGTACAGCAGGGAACCCGAGGTCGTGGCGGAGGCACTCCGCCGGGGGGCCTCCGGCTATCTGGTGCACGGCGAGTTCTCGGCGGCCGAACTGGTCGACGCGGTGCGGACTGTGCGGCAGGGGCGGCGGCCTGTCTCGTCTTCGCTCGGAGTTTCCTACGAACCGCAGCGAACTTCTTCGCACCTGCAACCGGTTATGGCACATTCACCGAAGACTCGGGCGACCCGCCCGGGGGGTCCCCGGCGCCGTGCCGCGGGATGGCTGGACTTCGGCCTGAGTTCCAGGGAGGTGGAGGTCATGGATCTCATCGCGGCCGGGATGAACAACCGGCAGATCGCCGCCGCCTGTTTCATCAGCGAGAAGACGGTCAAGAACCACATCAATCGCATCTTCGCAAAGCTGTACAGTTCATCGCGCAGCGAGGCGATCGCCCGCTGGCTGGGCACGGCCCGGGAGGGGTGGAGCCGATGACCCCCCACCGGTACGGAAGTTGGGCCCCTGGACCCACTCGGAGTGAGGGCGCTTTCACGTACGGTGCGTGGGTTGGTCGTGGCCGCATCGGGCGGGAGGGCAGGGGCCGTGGTGACGAGGACGAGGCACTGGATCGGCACGTGGAGGCGGACCGTGGTGTCCCGGATGCGGGGGACCGGGCGGGATGCGGGGGCCGGGTTCGTGGAGTACGCCGGGCTGATGATCATCATTGCCGGGATCTTCACGATGATCGACGGTCTCGGACTCGACGGCGCGATCTCGGGCGCGATCATGCGTGCGGTGACCAACGTCATCGGCGGCTGACCCCTCCGCGCTCACACGCGGACCGCGGACAGACGCTCCCCCTCTACATCTGGCTGACGGGGATCCTGCTGTTCGCCGCGTTCGCTTTCTTCGTTTTCGCACAAGCAGCGTCCGCCCGCAATGGAGCTCAGTCCGCGGCGGACGCTGCTGCGTTGGCGGCCGCACAGGACTCCCGCGACGAGCTGATGACCGGTCTCCAAAAAGCCATCCTCCAGGACGACGACTGGCTGCCTTGGCTTCAGGGTGAGGGCTCGAAGGGCACAGGAGCGAGCGCTGCGGCCGATCGGCTGGCGGCCGACAACGACTCGACCCTCCAGGGCGGCGCCATCCCTACCATCGTGAACGGCTTCCCCGGATACCAGGTGACGATCGAGACGCGCTACACGGTGGGAAAGTCCATCATTCCGGGCACGGAGACACAGCACGCGAGGGCCGAAGCCGTCGCGGTGATTCAACCGCGCTGCACCCTGCCCTCGGACGCGGATCCCAAGAAGCTCGTACACCTCGACTGTGACGGCCGGCCCGTCGACATCGACCCCGAACATTTCCGATCGGACGACCTTCCGGACGCGTCCGTGCTGTTCTCTGTGCATCTGGCTGAGTGAAAGGACGCCGTAGCGATGGACTATCGGCACACCATGAAGGGCCGCAGGGCGCTGAGCGCACTCGCGATCGCGGCCGGGCTGCTCCTCACGGTGGCCGGCTGTGGCACGGGAAGTGACGGGAAGTCGGACAAGGGGGCCACGGCGTCGTCGCCTCCCACCCGGAACGGGGATGGCGAGCAGAAGCAGTCCCAGGCGCCCCAGTCGGAAACCGCGCTCGCCGAGGTCAAGGGAGAGAACGGGCTGACGCTGACGGTGACCTCCGCCAAACGTGACAACGGGGGCTTCGTGACCGTCGAGGGGACGGTCACGAACAACACGGGCACCCTGTGGGTCGCGGCCGACTGGCGCGGAGACGAAAGGGAATTGGCCAGAAACGGCGGCTCCATTGCAGGGGCCAGCCTGATCGACCAGAAGGGCAAGAAGAAGTACCTGATCCTCCGTGACACCTCGGGTCGCTGCCTTTGCACGCAGTTCACCGGCGGAGTCAGGGAAGGTGCGACCGCGCAGTGGTTCGCCCAGTTCCCCGCCCCACCCGAAGGCACCGACAACGTCGACTTCCAGGTCGGCGCCATGCCCCCTGCCTCCGTCGAACTCTCGCAGGGGTGAGCCGTCATGCCGCTCCCCCTCCGTGCCGTCACCGCCCTCTCCCTCCTCACCGTGCTCGGCCTCACCGGTGGCCCCCCGGCCACCGCCGATGACGGTCCCAGTGCGCCACCCGGTACCGTCGCCACCTCCCCGCCACCGTCCGTCGACCCCACCAGCCCGGGGCTGAAGCTCGCCGACGGGGCGAGTCTCGCGCCCGCCAAGGTGCTGGACATCAAGTCCGTCGTGGAGGACCTCGGCGGTGAGGAGCGGCGTGAGGACACCAACGAGAACGTCACGTTCGCGCTCCAGGCGGAGGTGCTGTTCCCCAAGGACAGCGACAAGCTGAACCCGGAGGCCCGCGCCCGCATCGACGCCATCGCGGACGAGATCAGGAAGCAGAGGGCCACCAACGTCCGCGTCTTCGGCTTCACCGACAACCTGGGCTCGTACGCCCACGGCCTGGTCCTCTCCAAGAAGCGCGCGGAGACGGTCCACGACCGGCTGGCCGCACGCCTCGGCGGGACCGTCACCTTCGAGGTGCGCGGCTACAGCGAGGACTACCCGATCGCCGACAACTCCTCGGAGCAGGGCCGCCGTAAGAACCGCCGGGTGGAAGTGTCGTTCCCCAGGGGGGAGTCGTCCTCGGGCGCGTCGGGCACAGCGGGGGGCTGAGCCCCCTGGGGCGAATCACCCGGAGCCGCCTCCCGCTCCGCGCGGCGCCGCTGCGCGATGCTCGTGCCGTCCGGATGGTCGGCGTCGTAACCGGGAGCTGCCATGAGAAAGATCGTCCTGATGATGTCCATGTCCCTGGACGGCTTCATCGAGGGCCCGAACCGTGAGATCGACTGGCATCTGGTCGACGACGAACTGCACCATCACTTCAACGACGTGCTGAAGGAGATGGGCGCCTTCCTCAACGGGCGGGTCACCTACCAGCTCATGGCCGACTTCTGGCCCACCGCGGACGCCGATCCGCACCGCTCGGGGCCCGTCGTCGAGTACGCCCGGATCTGGCGGAACATGCCGAAGATCGTGTTCTCCCGGACCCTCCGGCACGCCGACTGGCACACCACCATCGTCAGCGACGTCGTCGTCGAGGACATCCTCGCGCTCAAGGCCCAGGACGGCGGCGACCTCGCGCTCGGCGGCGCCGCCCTGGCCGCCGAGTTCCTGCGGCACGACCTCGTGGACGAGTTCCGGGTGTACGTCCATCCGATCCTCGTCGGCCGCGGGCAGCGTCTCTTCGCCGAGTCCGACGAGCTGACGGCCCTGCGTCTCGTCGACTCCCGAAGGTTCGGCAACGGTGTCGTGCTGCTGCACTACGTGCGCCCGCACGTGATCGACCGATAAAACAGTTGTCCCGCCGCGGTCCGCTCGATAGGAAGAGCCGCATGACTGGACTCGGTGCCGTGTTCCGGCCGCAACTGCCTCCCGAGCGGCTGAGCGCGCTGGCGCGGCTGGCGGACGAGTCGGGCCTCGAGGAGCTGTGGCTGTGGGAGGACTGCTTCCTGCAAGGAGGCGTCTCGGCCATGGCGGCCGCGCTCGCCTGGACCGAGAGGCTGCGCGTGGGCATCGGACTGCTGCCCGTGCCGCTGCGCAACGTCGCGGTCACCGCGATGGAGGCCGCCACGCTGGATCGGATGTTCCCGGGGCGGGCGATCCTCGGTGTCGGGCACGGCGTCCAGAGCTGGATGGGGCAGGTCGGCGCACGTGCCGAGTCGCCCCTCACACTGTTGCGCGAGTACGTCGACGCCCTGCGGGCCCTGCTCCGCGGCGAGAGCGTCACCACGGACGGGCGGTATGTGAGGCTGGACGGCGTCGCGCTGGACTGGCCGCCCGGGGAGCCGGTCCGCGTGCTCGCCGGGGCCACCGGACCGCGCTCGCTGCGGCTGTCCGGCGAGGTGGCGGACGGGACGATCCTGACCGCGTCCACCACACCGGAGGGCGTACGGCGGGCCCGCGACCTCATCGGCGAAGGGCGGGCGTCGGCCGGCCGCACCGACCGCCACCATGTCGTCGCCCATCTGCTCACCGCCACCGGCCCGGACGCGGTCGCCCGGCTCAAGGCCGAGCCGGCCGCGACGGGCCCGGGCTCCACGCCGGACCTCGGTGTCGCCGGAGACGCCTCCGCCGTGGCCGAGGCCGTCCGGCGGCTGGCGGAGGCGGGCGCCGACACGGTGATCCTCCAGCCCACGGGCGACGAGCCGGACCCCGAGGGATTCCTGCGGTTCGCGGCCGGGGAAGTCCGCCCGCTGGTGCCGTAGTCCGCAGGCCGCGGGCGCCGGCGGCCTGCGGACGGGTGGCCGTTATTCGGTCGCGTCCCACGTCCTGCCGCTGGGAACATCGCCGGTATGAGCGGCGACCGTACGTTCGAAGAACTCGTCCGGGAGGCCGTCGACGCCTCCGTCGACGGCTGGGACTTCTCGTGGTTCGAGGGAAGGGCCACGGAGGAGCGGCCCCCGTGGGGGTACGCGCGTTCGATGGCGGAGCGGCTCGGGGGCGCCTCCGCCGCGCTCGACATCCAGACCGGGGGAGGGGAGGTCCTGGCCTCCGCCCCGGTCCTGCCGCCCGTCACCGCCGCCACCGAGGGCTGGCCGGCCAACGTCGCCCGGGCCACCGCCCTGCTCCACCCGCGAGGTGCCTTGGTCGTCGCCTCGCCCGAGGACGCGCCGCTGCCGTTCGGGGATGCCGCCTTCGACCTCCTCACCAGCCGGCACCCGGTGCGGACGTACTGGCACGAGGTCGCCCGCGTCCTGCGCCCCGGCGGCACGTACTTCTCCCAGCAGGTCGGCGCGGCAAGCGCGTTCGAGGTCGTCGAGTACTTCCTCGGGCCGCAGCCGGAGGAGGTCCGAGGCGCGCGGGACCCCAGGCGTGCGCGGGCCGAGGCCGAAGCGGCCGGTCTGGAGGTCGTGGACCTGCGGGAGGCCCGGCTGCGTATGGAGTTCCACGACATCGGCGCGGTCGTGCACTTCCTGCGCAAGGTGATCTGGATGGTGCCCGGCTTCACCGTGGAGCGGTACGAGCCCCGGCTGCGGTCCCTGCACGAGCGGATCCGCTCCGAGGGGTCCTTCGTGGCCCACAGCACCCGCTTCCTCATCGAGGCCCGTAAATCCGGGGCACCGGTGTCCCTGTGAGGGGACGGGCCTCCGGGGTTTCCACATCGTTATCGAGGGCGGCTCGCGTTGCCGGTGGGGCTCACGTTAAGTTCAGACCAAGGTATTCGCGTGAGCAAAGCTGCGCGGGCGGCACCGCGCAGTGGAGGGGGCTGCGCGGTGCCCTGCTCCCGGCGCCGACGCCCCGTCAGACGCCCCACAGGGCGATGCGGCTTCCGCGGCGTACACCCCAATGCTCCATCGCTCCGGCCTCCGCCTCCAGGACGTGGCGCGCCCAGGGGCGGGGCAGGCCGATCCGCCCCGGCGGCATCGTCCGCACCGTCACCACGCGCAGACTGCGGTCCAGATAGGCGACGTCGATCGCGAACCGCATCCCCAGGGTGTGCACCGCGCTCGCAGGACTGAGCAGCAGCGCCCCCTCGATCCCCTCGCGGCCCAGCAGCCCGCGCCGGCGGTCGCGCGCCGACCGGGCGACCTCCAGCGGCACCGGTGCGGCCGTCCTCTCCGTGGTGAACGTGGCCATGACCGTGAAGCTAGCGGTGGCGTCAAGTGACCGTTCCGTGCGCGGGTCACCCACCCGGAGTACACGGCGTGGCGTCGTCAGCAGTCCCGCCGGCACACCCGCATCCCTTGGATCCCTCATGAATCGGCCGTATTCCCTTGGAATCCCCTGTGATCCGGCCATGATTCCGCGCGGAATCAGCGCCTCCGAGGGCACCCACGCGTCGCCGGACGATTTCGGAGAGTAGTTGTGTCCCGCCAATGCACACGCCGGCCCTTACGAAGGGTTATGGTGGAAACCCCCCCTCGGGCCGGTCCGTCTCCCCCCCACGGACCGGCCCGTTTTTCTTGCCACTCCCGGCCGGCGCCGGACCGGGGAGGGGTGCAGGGCCCGGGCCGGCCCCGTCCGGCGGGGCGTGACATCCCACCGGCCGGGAGAACGAGGGGGCATGACGCACCCTCCGTTCACCGGCGCGCTCCCGGGCGGGCCGCCGACACCCCTGGGCGGTGCCCCGGTTCCGCGGGGGTAGGCTTCGCCCCCGGGGACCGCCATCCGACGGGGAGCGCACCCGCCCGCACCTGTCTGATCCGCACGGAGGGGCTGACAATCACGTGAACCTGCGCGACAAGCTGCGCGGCCTGCTGGTCAGGCTGTACGCACGCCGGGTGGAAGGTCACCTGGACCACGCTCAGGTGCCCAAGCACATCGGCGTCATCATGGACGGCAACCGGCGCTGGGCGAAGGCGGCGGGCTCCACCACCGCGCAGGGCCACCAGGCCGGCGCGGACAAGATCGAGGAGTTCCTCGGCTGGTGTGCCGAGACGGACGTCGAGGTCGTCACCCTCTGGCTGATGTCCACGGACAATCTGAACCGGCCGAAGGAGGAGCTGGTCCCGCTCCTGGGGATCATCGCGGACACCGTGCGCTCGCTGGCCGCCGACGGCCGCTGGCGCGTGCACCACGTCGGCGCGCTCGACCTGCTGCCGGCGCATG
Source organism: Streptomyces sp. NPDC046931 (assembly GCF_040644655.1). NCBI lineage: Bacteria > Bacillati > Actinomycetota > Actinomycetes > Kitasatosporales > Streptomycetaceae > Streptomyces > Streptomyces sp. NPDC046931. Next base: position 430,214 of record NZ_JBEYWX010000001.1, on the reverse strand, counting down.
TGCAGACCGCGCTGAAGGGGGCCGAGGAGACCACCGCGCACATCGACGGGATACTCGTCAACGTCGCCGTCGGCTACGGCGGCCGCCAGGAGATCGCCGACGCCGTCCGCTCGATGATCCTCGACGCCCATGACAAGGGCACGTCGATGGAGGAGCTCGCCGAGTCCGTGGACGTCGACCTGATCGGCCGGCACCTCTACACCAGTGACCAGCCCGACCCCGACCTCGTCATCCGAACGAGCGGCGAACAGCGGTTGTCCGGTTTCATGCTGTGGCAAACGGCCCATTCGGAGTACTACTTCTGCGAGGTCTTCTGGCCGGCCTTCCGTAAGGTCGACTTCCTGCGCGCACTGCGGGACTACGCTGCGCGACACCGCCGGTACGGCGGCTGAGCACCCCCTGGTCACCCACTTGGGTGCCCGCTCATGGGGGGATGTCACGAGGAGTTCACCGGGCTGCCGCCGTATGCCCTGGCATGGCGGCGCGTGTTCGAGGGCATAAGCCAAACAGGTCGACACCCGAACCACGGGTGTCGTATCTCAGCGGGCGGCTCGGGGCCGTCCGCCCGGGAGGCCCTTTGCACCAGCCCGACCGTGCGGTCACTGTACGGAGGAAGCAGCGGAGGGCCGGTTTCCGGCCCGTGCATCGCGGCCGGCAACCGGTCCAGTTTCTTCTCGTCGCTCCCCGACCTCATCCGAGGGGGTACGTCCTTCCGTGGTGACCAGCACAAAGCGCCACAAGCCAGACCGGCGCACCTATGTTCTCGACACCAGCGTCCTGCTGGCCGACCCGAACGCCATGACCCGTTTCGAGGAGCACGAGGTCGTGCTCCCGGTCGTCGTGGTCACGGAGCTGGAGGCCAAGCGGCACCATCCCGAACTCGGCTACTTCGCCCGGCAGGCCCTGCGTCTGCTCGACGACTACCGGGTGCGGTACGGCCGTCTCGACGCCCCCATTCCGATCGGGGACCTCGGCGGGAGCCTCCGGGTCGAGCTCAACCACTCGGACCCCAGCGTGCTGCCCACCGGCTACCGCCTGGGGGACAACGACTCCCGCATTCTCGCGGTCGCCCGCAACCTCCAGGCGGAGGGGTTCGACGTCACCGTCGTGTCGAAGGACCTCCCGCTGAGGATCAAGGCGTCCTCGGTCGGGCTCCTCGCCGAGGAGTACCGCGCGGAGCTGGCCATCACGGACTCCTCCGGCTGGACCGGCATGTCCGAACTGACCCTGTCGGCCGAACAGGTGGACATCCTGTTCGAAGAGGGTCACGTGCATGTGTCCGAGGCCGCCGGCCTGCCCGTCCACACCGGCCTGACGATCCAGTCGGAGCGGGGCAAGGCGCTGGGCCGCGTCACGGCGGAGGGCAATGTCCGTCTCGTCCGCGGGGACCGGGAGGCGTTCGGGATCAAGGGCCGCAGCGCCGAGCAGCGGATCGCCCTCGACCTGCTGCTCGACCCGGATGTCGGGATCGTGTCGATGGGCGGCCGGGCCGGCACCGGCAAGTCCGCGCTGGCGCTGTGCGCGGGCCTGGAGGCGGTGCTGGAGCGCAGGCAGCACCAGAAGGTGATGGTCTTCCGGCCGCTGTACGCGGTCGGCGGGCAGGAACTGGGCTATCTGCCCGGCACCGAGGCCGAGAAGATGAGCCCCTGGGCGCAGGCGGTGTTCGACACGCTGTCCGCGGTCACCACCCGCGAGGTCATCGAAGAGGTCACCGCGCGCGGGATGCTGGAGGTCCTCCCGCTCACCCATATCCGCGGCCGTTCCCTGCACGACGCCTTCGTGATCGTGGACGAGGCCCAGTCACTCGAACGGAATGTTCTGCTGACCGTTCTGTCCCGGATCGGGGCCAATTCACGGGTTGTTCTGACGCATGACGTGGCCCAGCGGGACAACCTGCGTGTGGGCCGGTACGACGGAGTCGTCGCCGTCGTGGAGAAGCTGAAGGGACATCCGCTCTTCGCGCATGTCACGCTCACCCGGTCCGAGAGGTCCCAGATCGCTGCCCTTGTGACCGAAATGCTCGAAGAGGGGCAGATCTGAACCTCATGCCCAACGTGAGCTAGTTACTCGTCGGTTGGCGCCGCCCGGCAAAGGTCTAGAGCCTAGCCGGGCGGCGCTTTGGCGTACGGCTGTTTCCGTGAATCCCTTGGGCCAAACGAGGTGTGAGCTTTCACACTCAACGCAGAATTGCCACCCGGCGTCCGGTTACGGCAGAGTCTCACTCCTGTCAGGCCCCGCATACGACACAGCTGTACCCCCAGCGGTACCGCACAACCGAAGCATCAGAACTCCATAGAGCCGTCGTATGCCGCCCGAGCACCACGCGGCGCTTCCTTCGCGGAAGTTGCCCACCGGGCCCGTGCCTCCCGTGACCCCGCAGTTGGGAGGCCAGCGTCAGGGGCACGATTGCGTCCGCCAGGGTCACCGAAGCGGGCGATGCTGGAAGGAAACCGTGTGAGCCGGATTTCGGTCCGGGGATTCGCAGTGGCCTCGGCCACGGCGGTCACCGCTGTCGGCGCCGTCACCGGTGTTGCCTCGGGCAGCACTGGGCAGCCCTCGCTCGACGCCGAGGCAACGGCCAACGAGACGACGCTCCTCGCGGACATACCCGCGGGTCAGCAGGCCCAGGTGCAGACCGAGTCGCTGACGCAGCAGGCCGACGCACAGGCCATCGCCGCGGACGCGAGCGCCAAGAAGGACGCCGAGGAGGCGGCCCGCAAGCAGGCGGCCGCGAACGCGGTCGCCAAGCAGAAGGCGGCCGAGGCGGCCGAAGAGGCGGCCAAGGCCCGCAAGGAGGCCGAGGCCAAGGCAAGCCGAGACGCGACCCGTGACGCGTCCAGCTTCCCGGCTCAGAGCTCCTACTCGGTCGCGCAGATCCAGGCGATGGCGCGTCAGATGGTGGGGGCCGGCCAGTTCCAGTGCTTCAGCAACATCGTGGACCACGAGTCCAGCTGGAACTACCGGGCGGTCAACGCCTCCTCCGGCGCCTACGGCCTCTTCCAGGCGCTGCCCGGCTCCAAGATGTCTTCCGTCGGTGCCGACTGGCAGACCAACCCGGCCACGCAGATCAAGTGGGGCCTCAACTACATGAACAGCCGGTACGGCAGCCCGTGTGAGGCCTGGTCGTTCTGGCAGGCCAACCACTGGTACTGAGCCGCGGGTCCGCCCGCGCCCGGCCGCTCAACCTTGCGCAGCCCCTCACCGTCTTCGGGTGAGGGGCTACGGCCGTTCACGGCCATCGGCATCAGCCATGTACGGTCGGAGGCGACGACTCCAGGGGGAGTGGTGGGGAGCACCCGGGGACACGGGGGAAGAGGACGGATCATGTCGCAACTGCCGGGCTGGCTGGCACGGATCGGTGCCGGGATCACCCAGGTGGGTGAGCGGCTGGACGAGCGGCGCGCCGAGGTGGCGAAGGGGCACGCCGAGCCCGAGCTGCCCCCGCCGGCGGACCCCGTGCCTCCGACGACGTACGCGCCCGCCGTGCAACAGCCGCGCCCGCACCCCGTGGAGGCCGTCCCCTGGGGCGTACGGGTCGCGGCCGAGGCGGGCTGGCGGCTGCTCGTCCTCGCGGGCACGGTCTGGGTGCTGATGCGGGTCATCAGCGCCGTACAGCTGGTGGTGCTCGCCTTCGTGTGCGCGCTGCTCATCACCGCGCTGCTCCAGCCGACCGTGGCATGGCTGAAACGTCGTGGCGTGCCGCGCGGGCCGGCGACCGCGCTGACCGCCATCCTCGGCTTCGTCATCATGGGGCTGATCGGGTGGTTCGTGACCTGGCAGGTCATGGAGAACATCGACTCGCTCTCCACCCAGATCCAGGACGGCATCGACGAGTTGCGCAAGTGGCTGCTGCACAGCCCCTTCCACGTCACGGACAAGCAGATCAACGAGATCGCGAAGAACCTGCGGGAGGCGGTCGGCGCCAACACCGACCAGATCACCTCGGCGGGTCTGGAGGGCGTGACGGTCATCGTGGAGGCGCTGACCGGCCTCCTCCTGACCATGTTCTCCACCCTCTTCCTGCTCTACGACGGCCGGCGCATCTGGGAGTGGACGCTGAAGCTGGTGCCGTCCGCGGCGCGGCCGGGGGTCGCGGGCGCGGGTCCGCGGGCGTGGCGCACGCTGACCGCGTATGTGCGCGGCACGGTGATCGTGGCCCTGATCGACGCGATCTTCATCGGCCTGGGGATCTACTTCCTGAACGTCCCCATGGCCGTGCCGCTCGCCGTCTTCATCTTCCTGTTCTCCTTCATCCCCCTGGTGGGCGCGGTGGCCTCGGGTGCGCTGGCGGTGGTGGTGGCGCTGGTGACGCAGGGCGTCTTCACCGCGATCATGACGCTGGTCGTGGTGCTCGCCGTCCAGCAGATCGAGGGCCACATCCTCCAGCCGTTCATCCTGGGCCGGGCGGTCCGGGTCCACCCGCTGGCGGTGGTGCTGTCGGTGACGGCCGGCGGGATGATCGCCGGGATCGGCGGAGCCGTGGTGGCGGTACCGCTGGTGGCGGTGTCGAACACCGTGGTGGGCTATCTGCGGTCGTACGCGAACGCCCTGCCTCATCAGCAGACCCAGCCGGACCTCGCGATGGCGCCCGCCGAGAACCCGGCGAACGCGCCGATGGACGAGGCGCCCTCGGCCTAGCAGGCGCATACGAAGGGGCCCGCCCCCAGCGGTAGCTGGGGGCGGGCCCCTTGGGCAGTGCGGCCGTCATTCGGCCAGGACGGCCTCCGCGTCGAGCGTCACGCCGACCGCCTGGATCACCGAAGCGATCTTGAAGGATTCCTGGATGACCTCACGCTCCAGGCCCGCCTTGCGCAGGACCTGCTCGTGGGAGTCCAGGCACATCCCGCAGCCGTTGATCGCGGACACGGCGAACGACCACAGCTCGAAGTCGACCTTGTCGACCCCGGGGTTGCCGATGACGTTCATCCGCAGACCCGCGCGCAGGGTGCCGTACTCGTGGTCCGAGAGCAGGTGGCGCGTGCGGTAGAAGACGTTGTTCATCGCCATGACGGCGGCCGCGGCCTTGGCCGCGGTGTACGCCTCGGGCGTGAGGTTCGCCTTCGCCTCGGGCTCCAGCTCACGCAGCACGATCGCCGAGCGCGACGCGATCGCCGTCGCCAGCACCGTGCCCCACAGCTGCTGGGCCGGCAGGTCGGAGTTGCCGATGACCGAGCCCAGGTTGAGCTTCAGGTCCTTGGCGTAGTCCGGCAGGGCGTTCTTGAGCGAGTCGAGGGACATCGGGTCACTCACCGGCCAGCAGCTTGACCGGGTCCAGGGTCTCGTCGCCCTTGCTCCAGTTGCACGGGCACAGCTCGTCGGTCTGCAGGGCGTCCAGTACCCGCAGGACCTCCTTCGGGTTACGGCCGACGGAACCCGCGGTCACCATGGTGAACTGGATCTCGTTGTTCTGGTCCACGATGAAGACGGCACGCTGCGCGAAGCCGTCCTCGCCCTCGATGCCCAGGGCGCGCATCAGCTCGTGCTTCGAGTCGGCCATCATCGGGAACGGCAGCTCGCGCAGGTCCGGGTGGTCCTTGCGCCAGGCGTGGTGCACGAACTCGGAGTCGCCGGAGAAGCCGAGGATCTGGGCGTCACGGTCGGCGAACTCGTCGTTCAGCTTGCCGAAGGCCGCGATCTCGGTCGGGCACACGAAGGTGAAGTCCTTGGGCCACGCGAAGACGATCTTCCACTTGCCCTCGTAGGTCTTGTGGTTGATCTGCTCGAACTCCTTGCCCTTCTCCAGCGAGACGCAGGCGGACAGTTCGAACTCGGGGAACTTGTCACCGACAGTGAGCACACGCTCTCCTTGCAGCACAGAAGCACCTTGGGGGCAAGGTGTTTCTCATGGGTTGGACTCTCACGATCCTGGCACAGGGTCGATTGATTCGGGAAATAGCTACACTCGGTCGCGTTGATCGGTGAGGACTATCAGTGACAATCAGTAAGGGGTACGCCATGGCCGGTGCCAGGTCCCATGGGCGCCGCCAGCCCAGTCTCGCCCAGCTGCGGGCCTTCGCCGCCGTCGCCGAGCACCTCCACTTCCGGGACGCCGCCGCCGCGATCGGCATGAGCCAGCCCGCGCTGTCGGGCGCCGTCTCCGCCCTGGAGGAGGTGCTCGGCGTCACCCTGCTGGAGCGCACCACCCGCAAGGTGCTCCTCTCGCCCGCCGGTGAACGTCTCGCCGTGCGGGCCAAGGCGGTGCTGGACGAGGTCGGCGCGCTCCTGGAGGAGGCCGAGGCCGTCCGGGCGCCCTTCACCGGGATACTGCGGCTCGGGGTGATCCCGACCGTCGCGCCGTACCTGCTGCCCACCGTCCTCAAGCTCGTCCACGACCGCTATCCGCACCTCGACCTCCAGGTCCACGAGGAACAGACCGCCAACCTGCTCGACGGGCTCACCACCGGCCGCCTGGACCTGCTGCTCCTCGCGGTGCCCCTGGGGGTGCCCGGTGTCGTCGAACTTCCCCTTTTCGACGAGGACTTCGTGCTCGTCACCCCGCTCGACCACTGGCTCGGCGGACGGGAGGGGATACCGCGGGAGGCGCTGCGCGAGCTGAACCTGCTGCTCCTCGACGAGGGACACTGCCTGCGGGACCAGGCCCTCGACATCTGCCGGGAGGCCGGCCGTGAGGACGCACCCGTGACCACGACCGCCGCCGGTCTGTCCACCCTCGTCCAGCTCGTGGCCGGCGGCCTCGGTGTGACCCTGCTGCCCCACACCGCCCTCAAGGTGGAGACCACCCGCAGCAACCAGCTCCTCACCGGCTACTTCGCGGACCCGGCCCCGACCCGGCGCGTCGCCTTCGCTATGCGCGCGGGCGCCGCCCGGGGCGCCGAGTACGAGGAACTGGCCGAGGCATTGCGCGGCGCCCTGCGCCCGCTGCCGGTACGGGTGCTCGAAGCCGGCGCCTGACCGCCAACGGGCCACCCGCCCGTGAACGCGTGCGGGCCCCCTTCCCCGGCCGGAGAAGGGGGCCCGCACGGTCGGCCGGCGGTCACTCGGTGCGTAGACCGTCCGGCCGCAACAGCCGCAGCAGCGGCGGCAGGCTGAGCACCGTCACCAGCAGCACCACTCCCGCGCCGATGCCGGTCATCGTCAGCATGCTCGCCCAGTCCACGGTCACCGACGCGCCGGACATCTTCAGCAGGATCGCGCCCAGCGCCAGTCCGACCGCCGACGCCAGCAGCAGACCCAGCGCGATCGGTATCGCCGTCTGCCACAGCACCGACAGGCTCAGCGTGCGGCGCCTGGTGCCGAAGGCGACCAGCGACGACAGCAGCTTCTTGCGCTCGCGCAGCTGCTCCAGCTGGGAAACCAGCAGGCTCGCGCCGATCAGCGCCAGCACACAGGTGGCGCCGACGAAGAGTCCGGTGCGGATGGAGGTGAACCTGCGGGACTGCTCCGAGGCCGCCCACACCATGGGGTCCGCCCGCACATCGACACGCGCCGCCGTGTTCCGCGCGTACTCGAGCACGTCCGGCACGGACTCGTCGAGCGACAGATAGATCTGCCCGCGGACCGACGCCGCGGCCCGCTCGGGCAGCGCGCCCGGCGTCATCAGGATGCCGCCGCGCTTCACCCCCGTCGGGTCCTTGATGGACTGGGCCTGCTTCAGGGTGCCCGGCACGGTCCAGGCGACCTCGGCGTTGCGCTCGTCGCCGTAGGACGGGTCGACGTACAGCGTCCGGCCCGGCTTGGCCAGCTTCTGTGTGTCGGTGTCGTATTCCGCTCCCCGCACGGTGAACACGTCACCGTCGCGGCACGAGGGCAGCGTGGCCAGCTCGCGCAGGGCGGCGCAGTCGCCGACGCTGAGCTCGCTGGACATGCCGGGGTCCTTGCGCCTGTCGCCGAGGTCGCCGCTGGACAGGGCCGTGACCTTCCGTACGCCCTGGGTGGCGGAGAACTCCCGGGCGGCCGCGCCGATGGGCACACCGTCCGGCAGGTGCACCTGCATCTGGGCCCGCGACAGGTCGTTCCGCGACTGCTTGGTGTAGTCGGCCGCGACGCCTGAGAACAGCATCTGAAGGGCGATCGCGCCGGCCACCGCCACCGCGATCCCGTTGACCATGCGGGCCGCCGTGCCGCTGCTCAACTGGAGCCTGCGCACCGCCAGTTGCCAGGCCACCCCGCCGGAGTTCAGCCGGGCCACGACGGCCTCGACGACCCACGGCAGCAGCGCCGTCACACCGACCAGCAGCAGCAGGACGCCGCCGACGACCAGGTACTCGTTGAAGTCGCCGTTCGTCCGCCCCTGCCCCACCATCGGGTAGAGCATCGCCAGGCCGCCGAGCGGCAGCAGCAGCCGCCACCACAGCCGGCGCCGCGCGGGCTTCGCCGTGCGCACCACGCCGAGCGGCTCGATGACCACGCCCCGCAGCGCGAACAGGGTAACCAGCACCGCGGCCGCCGGAACGGCGGTTGCCACCAGCAGGGCCAGCGCGGGGGAGGGGTTCAGATAGCTGGGGAAGACGCTGATGCCGAAGACCTCGGCCGAACCGGCGGCCTGACGGGCGATCAGGAAGAAGACGGTGCCGAAGGCCAGCCCGAGCACCGCCCCCGCGAGCGCCTCACCCGCGGCGATCCGCCGGGTCATCCCGCCGTCGGAGCCGACGAGGCGCAGCGCGGCGAGCCGCCGGTCGCGCCGTTCGCCGCCGAACCGCACGGCCGCCGCGATGAAGACGCCGACGGGCATGAGCAGCACGACGAATACGACGAGCATCAGCAGGATCAGGACGGGATCCGACTTCTCGGGAGTGAGGCCGGGGTCCCCGAAGCTGTCGATCCGGGCCACGTTCGGCGGGTTGATCTCCGCCGCGAGCCCCTTGGCGCCCGCGTAGTAGGTGAGTTCGTGCGAGCCGACGAGCCCGTTCTCCGCGATGGTGCCGGTGATCCGGTACGGCAGCCGGTCCCGCAGCAGTCGCCCCTCGCCGGACGCGAGCAGCGTCTTCAGCGCGGGGGAGACCACCATCTCGCCCGGCTTGGGGAATCTCTCCAGCCCGGGCGGCAGCGGAGCCCGTGCACCCTCGGGCTCCATCACCCGTCCGCGGACGTCCTTGGAGCGGAACGTGGTGTCGATGTCCGCGATGACCAGGGTGTTGTCGCCCTTGGGCCGCACCTCTTGGCTGTAGGTGTGGTCCGCGCGCGCCTTGTCCCGGTCGTGGCGGGCCGCGAGCGCGCCCGGCAGGGCGGTGGTGAGCAGCAGCAGAGCCACCCCGAGGCCGACGCCGACGGCGGTGAGGAGCAGCCGGACCCAGCCCTCGCGCCCGCCCGTGAACGCGAATCTGGCCCCCATGGCCAGGTCCCTGCCCCACTGGCGCGCCCTCATACGATGCGCTCCATGTCCCGGGACTTGCCGTCCCGTACGACGATCTCGCGGTCGGAGTACGCGGCGACCCGTGCCTCGTGCGTGACCAGCACGACGGCCGCGTTGGTGGACCGGGCCGCCTCGGTGAGCAGCTCCATCACGCGCTCGCCGTTGAGGGAGTCCAGTGCGCCCGTGGGCTCGTCCGCGAACAGCACGCGCGGGCTGGTGACCAGGGCACGGGCGACGGCGACGCGCTGCCCCTGACCGCCGGAGATCTCCCCGGGCCGTTTCCGGGCCAGGTCGTCGACCTCCAGCCGGGCCATCCAGGACAGGGCGGTCCGCTCGGCCTCCTTGCGCGAGGTGCCGTTCAGCCGCAGCGGAAGGGCCACGTTCTCCACGCAGGTCAGTTCGGGCACCAGCTGCCCGAACTGGAAGACGAACCCGAACTCGGTGCGCCGCAGCAGGCTGCGCTCGGCGTCGCTCATGCGGGCCATCTCACGGTCGTTGTAGGTGATCGAGCCCGAGTCGGGCGGCACGATCCCGGCGAGGCAGTGCAGCAGGGTCGACTTGCCGGACCCGGAGGGGCCCATCACGGCGACGATCTCGCCCGGGTGGATGGAGAACTCGGCTCCGTCCAGGGCGACGGTCGGCCCGTACGCCTTGCGCAGGTCCTGGGCGGCGAGCAGGGAACCGGGAGGAGGAGTCACTTGGTCACCGCCTCCGCGAGCTTCCCGAGCCGCGCCGCGGTCAGCTCCAGCCAGCGCAGGTCGGCCTCGAGGTGGAACAGCGCGTGGTCGCAGATCAGCTGGTCGGCCAGGTCGCCCTTGCGCTTGCGGTCGGTCAGGATCCGCATCATGCGCAGGTGCTCGGCGCGCTGGGTGTCGAGGATGTCGGCCGCGTCGCGGTGCGTGAGCAGGGCGAGGACGACCTTGGTGTAGAGGGTCGACTGAAGATACGGCTCGGGCTTCTCCGGGGTCGCGAGCCACCGCTGTACGTCGGTGATCCCGGCTTCGGTGATCGCGTACCGCTTGCGCTCGGGGCCGCCGCCCGCCTCGATCCCGTCGACTTCGACGAGTCCGTTCTTCAGCAGACGGGACATCGTCGAGTAGACCTGGCCGTAGTGCAGCGGCCGGTCGTGACCGAACTTCTCGTCGAAGGCCCGCTTGAGGTCGTAACCATGGCGGGGCCCGGACTCCAGGAGTCCTAGGAGGGTGTGACCGATGGACATGAGGAGCACTGTACATACGGCGTATACACATGGGGTATACATGGCGCGTATAGATCTTGGTCCAAGGGGTGTCCGTGCTGGTGACGGGCGTTTGTCACGGTTCTGCTACACGGCCAGAGTGCCGTTCTGGTCCGGGCGTCGCCCTGCCTGCCGCGCTACCTCTCCGGCTCGCCCGAAGCCGGCGGCCGTCCCCGCCGGGGGATCGGTCCGGCCCCGCCGGGCAGGCGCCCGGCCTCCGCCAGGGCGCGCCGCAGCAGGAACTCGATCTGCGCGTTGGCGGAGCGCAGTTCGTCCGAGGCCCAGCGGGCCAATGCCTCGTACACCGACGGGTCCAGCCGCAGCAGCACCTGCTTGCGCTGCTGCGGCCGGCGCTGGGGGGCCGGGCCCCCGGAGGAGGCCGTCACTGGTAGAGAGACCCCGTGTTGAGTACGGGCTGCGGTGCCCGGTCCCCGCACAGCACCACCATCAGGTTCGACACCATCGCCGCCTTCCGCTCCTCGTCCAGCTCCACGATGTCCCGCTCGGCGATCCGGGCGAGCGCCGCCTCGACCATCCCGACCGCACCGTCGACGATCTGCCGTCGCGCGGCGACCACCGCGCCGGCCTGCTGCCGCTGGAGCATCGCGGAGGCGATCTCCGGAGCGTACGCGAGATGCGTGAAGCGGGACTCGATGATCTGCACCCCGGCCGCCTCCACGCGCGCGTGCAGCTCGACGGCGAGCTTCTCGGTGATCTCCTCGGCGTTGCCGCGCAGCGAGAGCGCGTTCTCCTCGTGGGCGTCGTAGGGGTACTCGATGGCGATGTGCCGCACAGCCGCCTCGGTCTGCGTGGCGACGAACTCCAGGAAGTCGTCCACCTCGAAGGTGGCCTGCGCGGTGTCCTCGACCTTCCAGACCACCACCGCCGCCAGCTCGATCGGGTTGCCGTACGCGTCGTTGACCTTCAGGACGGCGGTCTCGTGGTTGCGGACCCGGGTGGAGATCTTGGTGCGGGAGGTGAAGGGGTTCACCCAGCGCAGTCCGTCCTGCCGGATCGTGCCGCGGTAGCGCCCGAAGAGCTGCACGACCCGGGCCTCGCCCGGCGCCACCGTGTTCAGACCGCCCATACCGGTGACCGCCGCGAGGCCGGCCAGGACGCCGACGGCGATCAGTGCGGCCTTGGCGCCGGGCGCGGCGAGCGTCGAGCCCCAGGCCACCAGGACCACCCCCAGCGCCAGCCCGGCCAGTCCCAGCAGCAGCGCCGTGCCGCCGCCCACGCTGTGCGCCGGGAACTCCCGTACGCGCGGACTCGGCATCTCCGGTATGTCGGCGGCGGTGGAGGCGTCTTGTGTCGACATGGGTGGTGTCCCCCCGTTTTCGTACATAGCTCTGACTTATCTAAGTGATATCACATTACCCGGCCTGAACAACCTTCCACGCCTTCTGATCGTCGGTTCCGGTGGGACAGGTGCGGTTTGTCACGTCCGTAAAAGGGGGGATCGCCGCCCCTTTGTCGTACCGCGCGGTGTTAGCTTTCTGAGCTGACCTGGCCACGTACCTGTGTGACAGCCGAGAAGGAAGCGGAGCGGGATCCACTCATGGGACGAGCGGAAGAGAGACGAGCGCGGCAGCGCGGTGGCCGCCGCGCGGCGCCCAAGCGCTCGTCCGGGACGGCCGGGACCCCGGGGACCGCCGGGACCACCAACTCCCCGTCGGCGGGCGGCCGGGCCGCCGCGCGCGGCGGGGGCGCCAGGGCCGCGAGGAACGGGAAGTCCGGGAAGAGCGGCATACGCCGGTTCTTCACCTGGAAGAAGGTCGTCGGCTCGCTGTTCGGCTTCGTGCTGCTGACCATGGGCGCGTTCGTGCTCCTGTACATCGTGACGCCCATCCCGGAGGGCAACGCCACCGCCAAGCTGCAGAGCAACGTCTACAAGTACGGCGACGGCACGATCCTCGCCCGCACCGGCGAGATCAACCGGGAGAACGTCGCCCTCGCCGAGGTCCCCAAGGCCGTCCAGCACACCTTCGTCGCGGCCGAGAACAAGACCTTCTACGACGACTCCGGCGTCGATCTGAAGGGCACGGCCCGCGGTCTGCTCAACACCCTCTCCGGCAAGGGCGCCCAGGGTGGTTCGACGATCACCCAGCAGTACGTCAAGAACTACTACCTGAACCAGAACCAGACCGTCACGCGCAAGCTGAAGGAACTGGTCATCTCGCTGAAGCTGGACCGCAAGAAGTCCAAGGAGTACATCCTCGCGGGCTACATCAACACCAGCTACTACGGCCGCGGCGCCTACGGCATCCAGGCCGCCGCGCAGGCGTACTACGGCAAGGACGCCAAGAAGCTCACGGTCGAGCAGGGCGCGTACCTCGCCTCTCTGCTCCAGGCGCCGAACCAGTACGACTGGGCCATCGCCAGCGACACCGGCAAGAAGCTGGTGCAGAACCGGTGGAACTACGTCCTGGACAACATGGTGCAGATGCACTGGCTGGACGCGGGCGAGCGCCGGGCCATGAAGTTCCCGGTGCCGAAGGCGCCCAAGGCGGCGCCCGGCATGGAGGGGCAGACCGGCTATCTGGTGGACGCGGCCAACGCGGAGCTGGAGAAGCAGCTGGTCGCCCAGGGCACCGCCGCCTCCATCGGTGACGCGGAGGCGCTGGTGAAGGCCGGCGGCTGGACCATCACGGTGAACATCGACAAGAAGAAGCAGCGCGAGCTGGAACAGGCGGTCAAGCAGCAGCTGACCAGCAAGCTGAACCCGAAGAAGCGTTCCGTCGACGGTGATGTCCAGCCCGGGGCCGTGTCGGTCGACCCGAAGAGGGGCCGGGTGCTCGCCATGTACGGCGGCCTGGACTACTTCAAGCACTTCCGCAACAACGCGACGCGCCGTGACTACCAGCCCGCCTCCACCTTCAAGCCGCTGATCCTCGCGGCCGCGCTGGAGGACCAGGCCAAGACGCAGGACGGCCGGGCGATCACCGCGAACACGATCTACGACGGCACGAGCCGCCGCCCGGTCAAGGGCAGCGCGATCGGCTTCGCCCCGCCGAACGAGGACGACCAGGACTACGGCCCCATCACCGTCCAGACGGCGATGAACAAGTCCGTCAACTCGGTCTTCGCGCAGATGGGCGTCGACGTCGGCATGCCCGAGGTGCTGAAGGTCGCGAACTCGCTCGGGATGGACACCAAGGGCCTGCCGGCCGTGCCCGCGCAGACCCTCGGCAGCATGGGCGCGAGCCCGCTGGAGATGGCCGGCATCTACGCCACCCTCGACAACCACGGCCGGAAGGTCACCCCGGCGATCATCAAGTCGGCCGAGCACAAGGACAGCACGGTCAAGCTCCCCGACCCGATCGGCAGCCAGGTCATCAGCCGCACGGCCGCCGACACGGTCACCTCGGTCCTCACCGGCGTGGTCGACGACGGTACGGCCCAGACGTCGGTCCGGGAGAACCCGGCGCGCCGCGGCCAGCAGGTCGCCGGCAAGACGGGCACGTCCGACAACAACAAGTCGGCCTGGTTCACCGGCTACACGCCCGACCTGGTCACCTCCGTCGGCCTGTTCGGCGAGAGCGCCAAGAACGGCGCCCAGGTCGGCCTGACGGGCGCCACGGGCCGCATTCCGGGCAGCGGCCGTATCAACGGCGGTGGGTACCCGGCGCAGATCTGGGCCGCGTACACCTTCGAGGCGATGGGCGAGGTCAGCAGGTTCGACCTGGAGACCACGCAGGGCGCGGCGGTCCAGCCGAGTGTGACGCCGACCCTCTCGCAGTCGCCCACCAGCACTCCGTCGTCGACGCCGACCACGCAGAAGCCGACGTCCCAGCCGCCGACGAGCTCGGCTCCGCCGACTCCGAGCCAGTCGCCCACCCAGACGCCGACGACGAACGCACCGAGCACTCCGGCGACCACGCCGCCGACGACTCCGGTGGATCCGCTCGATCCGGAGGCGCAGTAGCAAGGAGCGCGAGGGCGCCCGGTGGACCTGCCACCGGGCGCCCTCCTCGTCGTAGGCGTCAGCCTCCGTTGACGTTGTTGGCGATACGGTCGCCGACCTCCTTGTCGATGTTGCGCCAGTACTGCAACGCGCGGTCCATGACCGGGCGGGAGACGCCCTGAAGCAGGTGCCCGGTGACATTGGAGACCAGCCGGTCACGGGCCGCCTCGTCCAGGACCTGGCGGACCATGGTGTGGGCCTGGCCGAAGTCGTCGTCCTCGCGGTGCAGCCGGTACGCCTCCCGCACCATCTCGCCCGCCGTCTGCCAGCCGGCGGGGTCGCCGAACTGCTGGACGGCCGCGGCCGGTCCGCCGTAGGAGTTGGGCGCGTACGGCCTCGCGGTGTGCGCGGGCTCGTAGCGCATCGGGCCGTCCTTGGCGTAGGACCGCACGTCCACGCGCGGCCGGTTGGGCGGCAGCTGTGTGTAGTTCGGGCCGATGCGGTAGCGGTGGGTGTCCGGGTACGAGAAGAGCCGGCCGAGCAGCATCTTGTCCGGGGACGGGCCGATGCCCGGCACCATGTTGGACGGCTCGAACGCGGCCTGCTCGATATGGACGAAGTAGTCCTCCGGGTTCTTGTTCAAGGTCATCCGGCCGACCTCGATCAGCGGGTAGTCGCCGTGCGGCCACACCTTGGTCAGGTCGAACGGGTTGAACCGGTAGTCCGGTGCGTCCTCGAACGGCATCACCTGTACATGCATCGTCCAGGACGGGTGGTCGCCGCGCTCGATCGCCTCGTACAGATCACGGCGGTGCAGGTCGGCGTCCTTGCCGGCCAGCTCGTCGGCCTGCTCCTGGGTGAGGAAGTCGATGCCCTGGCCGGTCTTGATGTGGTACTTGACCCAGAACTTCTCGCCGCCGCCGTTGATCCACATATAGGTGTGGGAGGAGTAGCCGTTCATATGGCGGTACGTCTTCGGGATGCCCCGGTCGCCCATCAGCCATGTCACCTGGTGCGCGGACTCGGGGGAGAGGGTCCAGAAGTCCCACTGCATGTCGTTGTTGCGCAACCCGGTCACCGGGTGGCGCTTCTGGGAGCGGATGAAGTCCTGGAATTTCATCGGGTCCCGGACGAAGAACACCGGGGTGTTGTTCCCCACGAGGTCGTAGTTGCCGTGCTCCGTATAGAACTTGAGCGCGAAACCGCGGGGGTCGCGCCAGGTGTCCGGGGAGCCCAGCTCGCCGGCGACGGTGGAGAAGCGTGCGAGCATCTCGGTGCGCTTGCCGGGCTGGAAGAGGTCGGCCTTGGTGAACTGGCTGACGTCGTTGGTCACTTCGAAGAATCCGTACGCGCCGCTGCCCTTGGCGTGTACCACCCGCTCGGGGACCCGTTCGCGGTTGAACTGGGCCATCTTCTCGATGAGGTAGTGATCCTGGAGCAGAATCGGGCCGTTCGAGCCGACGGTGAGCGAGTGCTCGTCGCTCTCCGCCGGGATGCCGGCATTGGTGGTGGTGTAGGGAACCGACTGGGGTACCTGGCTCACGAGCGTCCTCCCGTCGTGCTTAAGGGTCGGTCGGGTCGCCTCGGTCACCCCAGCAGTCAACTCCGCCGACGGGACATCGGCAACATTTGGACGGGGTCCAATTCCGGCTCTCTTCCAGGCGGTGATCGGGGGCCTTCCGGGCCATGGACCGGCCCCCGGGGGGCCTCGGCCTCACCCCCGGTTCAGCTCGAACCAGACCACCTTTCCCGTGCTCAGCCGGGTCGCGCCCCAGCGCCGGGCCAGCCGGTTGACCAGATACAGGCCGCGCCCGCCCTCGTCAGTGGCCCGGGCCTGCCGCAGTCGCGGCAGCTGCGGCACATCGTCACCGACCTCACAGCGCAGCACATCGGTACGCAGCAGCCGCAGCGTCACCGGCCGTGACGCATAGCGCACGGCATTGGTCACGACCTCGCTGACCAGCAGCTCCACCGAGTCCGTCAGTTCCTCCATGCCCCAGCGGGCGAGCGCCCGCCGGGCGAGACGCCGGGCCCTGCCCGGGGCCGCGTCCTCGGGCTCCAGGAACCAGTACGCGACATCGCTCGGCGCGATCCCGTCGAAGCGGGCGGCGAGCAGCGCGATGTCGTCGTCCCGGTCACCCGGGCCGAGCATGTCGAGCACCTCGTCGCACAGCGCCTCCAGCGGCGGCGGATGGTCCGCGCCGGTGAGCTGGGCGGTCGCGGCGAGCTTCTCCCGCAGCTGCTCTATACCGGTCCACACGTCCCGCAGCCGGGACTCGACCAGCCCGTCGGTGTACAGCAGCAGGGTCGCGCCCGCCGGGGCGTCCAGCTCCACCGCCTCGAAGTCGACCCCGCCCACGCCGATGGGGGCGCCCGCCGGTACCCGCAGCACCTCCGCCCGGCCGCCCAGATGCAGCAGCACCGGCGGCGGGTGACCGGCGTTGGCGATGGTGATGCGGTGCGCGACCGGGTCGTACACCGCGTACAGACAGGTCGCCATGCGGTCGGTGCCCAGCCGCTGGGCCTGCTCGTCGAGGTGGTGCAGCACCTCCTGCGGCGGCAGGTCCAGCCCGGCGAGCGTCTGGGCCGTCGTCCGCAGCTGCCCCATGATCGCCGCGGAGGTCATGGAGTGGCCCATGACGTCACCGACGACGAGCGCGACCCGGCTGCCGGGCAGCGGAATGGCGTCGTACCAGTCGCCCCCGACCCGTGCGGTCTCGGCGGCCGGCAGATACCGGGAGGCGAGCCGCACACCCGTGGGGTTCGGCAGGGTCTCCGGCAGCATCGTCCGCTGAAGCTCGTCGGCGATGTACGCCTCACGGCCGTACAGCACCGCCTTGTCGATGCCGAGCGCGCTGTGGGTGGCGAGCTGCGCGGCCACCAGCAGGTCGTCGGCCTCGAACGCCGGCCGCTCGGGGCGGCGCAGGAACAGGGCGGCACCGATGACCCGCCGCCGCCCCCGCAGCGGCGCGAGGATCGCGCGCTGACCGGGAGGGATCGCGAGATCGTCGCCGAGCAGCTCCGGGAGCGCGGCCCGGGCGGCGGGCGCGTCCGCGAACACCGGCCGCACCCCGCGCAGCACCTCGGCGAGCGCTCCGCCCGGGAGCACCTCGCACAGCTCGTTGCTCCGGTCCGCGACCCCGGAGTTCTCCACCGCCGGCACCGGCAGGATCCCGTCGTCCAGGTCCCGCTCCTGCGGGATCCGGTCGGTGCGCCGAAGCCGCAGCACCAGGGGCCCGGTGGGCCGCTCGTCACCGACCGGCAGCGGGTCGCGCAGATAGACGAGAATCGTGTCCGAGAAGGTCGGCACGGTGGCCCGGCACAGGCCCATCACGATCTCGTCGAGGTCTATGCCGCGGGCGATCCGCCGGGTCGCGGCGCCCACGAAACGCAGCCGGTCCCCGTCGCGCCGCATCGGCATGGGCCCGTGCGGCGGCGGTGTCTGCCCGCTGCGCCGGTCCTTGCCCCCGGGCAGGTGGGAGGCACGATCCTGCCCGGCTCCCGGCTGGACGGGAATACCGCCCTCGGGCACGGGTCGCGGCCGGTGCGCGTCCGGCTCGTCGGCGGCCGGCTGGGAATGCTCGGCTCCGTCCGCCGCGGGCAGCGGGGTGGGCGTTCCGCCCTGGTTGCCCGGCGCTCCGTGCTGGGCGCAGGGCAGGGGCACGGAGGGAGCGGCGGACACGCCGCCGGTCCGGGTCTGTGCGGGTAATGCGGGGGCCGGCGCGGAAGGCAGCGGCTCCGGGGTACGCAGGAGCGCCCCGCGGGGGTCCGCGGGGCCGGCGCCCGCCTGGGGGCGTTCGTGGGAGGTCGGGTGCTCCGTCACGCGTGTCGAATCCATCCGTCCGGGGCTGCGCGCCGTGCGTGCAGTTGGTCCCGCCGAGAAGCCGATACCCGGAATACGTGCCCCAGGAACGGAATTCCCGCATGGTCACAGGCCGTCGCCGAACCGCCCGACGGCCGAGCCGTCCCTGTGTGGCCCTCGTACCCCACGCTCACGTCCTGCCGCCCCTCGATGACGTTCGATCAAACTCAGCGCATACTGTGGGAGTTGCTGTGCTGTGCCCTTGCGGAGGACGATCCTACGGTTGTACCGCGGGGGCGCAACAAGGGTCTCATGAGGCCGTGTACGCGGGCATGCGATCCCAGTCCTCCGGCAGCGGCGGCACCGACCAGGACGGATCCGGGCGCCAGTGCTGCCAGCCGTCCGAGAAGGGCGCTCCCCAGGCGCGGACCACCGCCACCGCGGACCGCCCCGCCTCCCGCACCCGGCCGGCCAGCCGCGCGTCCATCAGGCCGTCCCGCTGTGCCTGCACGAACTCGTCCTCGTCGCGCCAGCCCCAGCTGCGGTCGGGATAGACACAGAGGTCGAGGAAGTGGTCCTCGGAGTCGACGCCGCCGGCCCAGCGCGCCAGCGGCTCCTCCAGATTCACGTACCAGTTCTTGAACCGCCAGCCCGGCTCCCAGAACAGCCACACCGACCAGGGCTCGCCGGGCCGTGCCAGTTTGAGTACGCCCGTGCCGAACCAGCGGTCGAGCTGCACGATCCGCGGCTTGGTGTAGCGGGACTCCAGCGGCTCGGCGTGCAGCGGTGTGCCGTCGGCGAGGACCGGCTTGACGCACTGGGTGCCGGGAGCCATCCATACGGCGAGCAACTCCTCGTCGTCCCTGACCACGGTGACCGGCCGTGCGATGTGGAAGTGCGGACCGCCGTTCTCGCGGTACCGCCACAGGATCCGGTCCCCTGGAGCCCAGTACGTCGCCGACCCGCCCGCTTCCACTCGTCTCACCGCTCCACCGTCTGCCATGCACAGATATTAGGTGCCCCAGGCATACGACGCAGCGGCGGCCGTCGCGGTTCACGCGGGGGCGGGCAAGTCGTCGCAGGACGTTACGGGCGCGTCATCCGCAGGACATCCAGCGCCTCGTCAAGCTGTTCGAGCGTGAGGTCGCCGCGCTCCACATAGCCCTCCTCCAGGACCACTTGACGGATCGTCCTGCGTTCGGCGAGTGCCTTCTTGGCGACCTTCGCGGCCTCCTCGTAGCCGATGTACTTGTTGAGCGGGGTGACGACGGAGGGCGACGACTCGGCGTACTCGCGGGCGCGTTCCCGGTGGGCGGCGATGCCGTCGACGGTCCGGTCGGCCAGCAACCGCGAGACGCTTGCCAGCAGCCGGATCGACTCCAGCACGTTCTTCGCGATGACCGGCATCATGACGTTCAGCTCGAAGTTGCCGGAGGCGCCCGCGGTGGTGATGGTCGCGTCGTTGCCGATGACCTGCGCGGCGACCATGAGGACGGCCTCGGGGATGACCGGGTTGACCTTGCCGGGCATGATCGAGGACCCCGGCTGAAGATCGGGCAGGCTGATCTCGGCCAGCCCGGTGCGCGGACCGGAGGCCATCCAGCGCAGATCGTTGGCGATCTTGGTCAGTCCCACGGCGATGGTCCGCAGCTGCCCGCTGGTCTCGACGATGCCGTCCCGCGCGCCCTGGGCCTCGAAGTGGTTGCGCGCCTCGGTGAGCGGCAGTCCGGTGGCCCGGGCGACCTCGGCGATGACGGCGGCGGAGAAGCCGGGCGGGGTGTTGATCCCCGTGCCCACCGCGGTGCCGCCCAGCGGCAGTTCGGCCAGGCGCGGCAGTGAGGCGTTCAGCCGTTCGATGCCGTACCGCACCTGCGCGGCGTAGCCGCCGAACTCCTGGCCCAGTGTCACGGGTGTGGCGTCCATGAGATGAGTCCGCCCCGACTTCACCACATCGGCGAACTCGCCGGCCTTGCGTTCCAGAGAGGCGGCGAGGTGTTCGAGGGCGGGGACGAGGTCCTGGATGACGGCCGCGGTGGCGGCGATGTGAACGGACGACGGGAAGACGTCGTTGGACGACTGTGAGGCGTTCACGTGGTCGTTCGGATGCACGTCGCGCCCGAGCCGCTCACTGGCGAGGGTGGCGACGACCTCGTTGGCGTTCATGTTGGACGAGGTGCCCGACCCGGTCTGGAACACATCGACGGGAAAGTGCTCGTCCCACCGCCCCTCGGCCACCTCGGCGGCCGCCTCCTGGATCGCGTCGGCAATGTCCTTGCCGAGTACGCCGAGCTCCGCGTTGACCTTTGCGGCGGCACCCTTGATCCGCGCAAGCGCCTCGATGTGCGCGCGCTCGATCCGCTGTCCGGAGACGGGGAAGTTCTCGACGGCGCGCTGGGTCTGGGCGCGCCACTTGGCGTCGATGGGGACCTGGACCTCGCCCATGGAATCGTGCTCGGTGCGGTATCGCCGGCTGCCGTCCGCCTCGGCCGTAGTGGTCATCGTCGTCATACCTCCTGGAACGGGAGCACATGACGTGCGAGGACTATTCCCGTACTCCCGTTCCAGGATCCGACGTGCTGCTGCCGATGTCGCGGCAGGATCGGCGGCGAGTTGCCGTGGGCTGCGGTCAGCAGCTGTTGACGAGGGACATGCGCCGGATGTCGTCGTACCAGCCGGGGTCGAAGGTGCCCTTCGCCGTCCATACGTAGCGCTGGGTGTGGTCGGGCAGGTTCTTGACGAACTTGGTCGGGCTCGCCGGGTCCTGGATGCGCGCGTTGCGCAGAGCCGTGAGAACGGCTCCGTTCCTGTCCTTCAGGCGTACTCGCATCAGCCAGGCGTCGCGGTTGCCGCTACTGGTGACCGTGGCCCGGAAGTAAGCCGTGCCGTCCGGGTACACGGTCCACCTCGCACCCGAGAACATGGTGCAGTCGCCACTGCGCAGAGTGCCCCATGTGAATGACTTCCAGGCCGGCGCGTGGACCGTGGCCTCGGCCGTCCCCACAGTGGGGACGAGGGCGCCGGCGGTCAGGGCGGCGGTGGCCACGGCGGTGGCCACGAGCTTGCGGGGCCGACGGATCACGCCGGTGCTCCGGATGTTGCTCACTGAATGTTCCTTTCCTCACCGTTGGTGGGGGTGCTGGACCAGGATCAGGGCGCCGGTACGGGCGGTCACGAGTAGTTGGCTACTCGAATTGGGCTTCGGGATGGATGTCCTGGTTTGTAGGATCCTTGTGTGGGGGAACCGGGGCGGGAATGGCCGTTGACCGGCCGTACGGAAGAACTGCAGTTCATCGACAGGGCGGGGCGGAGCGGTCGTGGCACGCGGGGCGTGCTGCTCTCGGGAGCGGCCGGGGTGGGCAAGACCCGGCTCGCCCGGGAAGCGGTCGCCGCGGCCGTGCGACGCGGGGCCGTCACCAGATGGGCGACGGGCACGGCTTCGGCGAGGGCACTGCCGCTGGGGGCCTTCGCCGCGTGGACCGAACCCGGCGGCGGGGACGCCTCCTGGACGCTGAACCGGACCCTGGACGCGCTGCTCCACGGCGCGGGGCCGGCGGGAGCGGTGGTCGCGGTGGACGACGCGCACCTGCTCGACGACCTCTCCGCACTGCTGGTGCACCAGTTGGTGCTGCGGCAGGCGGCTGCGGTCGTGATCACGGTGCGGGCCGGCTGCCCGGCACCGGACGCCGTGACGGCACTGTGGAAGGACGGACACCTGGAACGGCTGGAAGTGCAGCCGCTGTCCGAACCGCAGACCGCCGCCGCGCTCGAAGCGGTTCTCGGCGGGCCCGTGGACAGCACCACCGCAGGCCGGCTGTGGAAACTGACCCGGGGCAACGCTCTGATCCTGCGCCATGTGGTCGAGAGCGAGCTGGAGGCGCGCAACCTGCGCTGTGTGCGGGGGACCTGGCGGTGGTCCGGGACGCCGTCCGTCTCACCGGTGCTCGCGGACCTGGTCGCGACGCGCATGGGCGAGCTCTCCGGCCCCCTGAGGGATGTGGTGGATCTGCTCGCACTCGGTGAGCCCTTCGACATCGAGCTCCTCGTTCAATTGGCGGACGCGGCGGCGATCGAGGAGGCCGAGGCACGGGGGCTGGTGACAGTGGAACAGGCGGGAGACACCCTTTGGGCAGGGCTCGCCCACCCCCTCTACGGTGAGGCGCGCCGCGCGGCCCTCGGCACCCTGCGCGCGCGCCGGCTGCGCGGCCGGATGGCCATGGCGCTGGCCGACCACCCCGAACACCACGGCGACAACACGCTGCGCCGGGCCGTGCTCGCCGTGGACTCGGACCTGCCGCCGGATCCGGCGCTCTTCACCGAGGCGGCCGCGCATGCCGCGCTTCTCATGGACATGCCGCTGGTCGAACGGCTGGCCAGGAGGGCGGTCGCCGCCGGCGCCGGGTTCGAGGCGCAGCTGCTGGTCACGACCGCCCTCGCCGCCACCACCCGCCACGAGGACGTCAAGGACGAGCTGGCCGTGCTCACCGCCATGGCCGTCACGGATGCCGAACTCGTACGGGCGACCCTCGTCAGAGTGCCGGCCCTGGCCTATGTGACGAGCGGGCCCGCCGAGGCGGAAGCCGTCCTGGGCGAAGCGGAGTCACGCGTCGAGCAGGATGGCTTCAGGCTCCAGTTGACCGCGCTGCGCGCCTACCTCGAGGCGACCCAGGGGCGCCTGGCCCGCGCCGTCGAGTGCGCCACCACGGCACTGGACGCCCCGGACCTGCCGGACGAGCCGGTCATCCTGGCCTCGGTCGGGCTGGTTGCCGCTCTGGGAGTGACGGGCCGCGCCGACGAAATGGCCCCGGCCGCTGCCCGGGGCCGTGAGGCAGCGGCCCGGTCGAGTCAACTCGGTTTCCTTCGCGCACCCCTGACCATGGCTCAGACGACGGGGCTGAGCCTGGCGGGTTACCTACGGGACGCGGAGAACCTCGCGGCCGCGTTCCGGGAAGAGGTCAAGGACCAGGAGTTCGGCAACGAACTCAGCGGTTTCATCATGGGTGATGCCGAACTCGCGCGGGGCCGGGTGGCCGACGCCGCGCGCCGGCTCCGGGAGGCGCTCGTGGGCCTGCGGGAACACGGCAACGCCGGCGGGTTCGTGTACTTCTGCCTGCTGTCGCTGACCCGCGCCCTGGCCCTGACCGGTGACCTGCCGCGCGCCCGAAGCTCCCTGGCCGAGCTGGAGGCCGAGCGGAGCCCGTCGTTCGCCGTCCTCGATCCCGAACTCGCCCTCGTACGGGCATGGGTGACGGCAGTCGAGGGGGCGCTCAGCGATGCGATCACCCTGGCCCACGAGGGAGCCGACGGCGCGGCCCGGCGCGGCCAGTACGCGCACGAGGTACTGGCTCTGCAGACCGCGGTCTGCCTGGGGGACGCCTCGGTCGCCGGGCGGCTGGCCGAGCTGGCCGGCCGGGTCGACGGCCCGCGGGTGCGGGCTGCCGCCGCCCATGCGGCCGCGCTGAGCTCCGGAGACGGCGAGGGGCTGCGCGCCGTCTCGGTCCGATGGGAGGAGACGGGCGACCTGCTGTCCGCCGCGGATGCCGCCGCACAGTCCGCGAGCACGCATCTGCGCCGCGGAGAGCGAGCCCCGGCCCATGCCGCCGCCGCCCGGGCCCACCGGCTCGCTCAGGCGTGCCAGGGGGTCCGTACGCCCGCGCTGCTGGAGGCGGCCCGGCCCGTGCCGCTGACCCGGCGGGAGCGCGAGATAGCGGTCCTGGTGGCCCGTGGCCTGACCAACCAGCAGATCGCCGACCGGTTGATCGTGTCCGTACGCACGGTGGAAGGCCACCTCTACCGGATCGGCAACAAACTCGGCATCACCAACAGGAGGGAGCTGGCCGCGCTGCTCCTGGACGGCTGATTCCCTGTTCGTACGACGGCACCACTCGGCCCGTCCGGCGTGGCGGAGGGGGCGGCGTGGCGGAGGGGGGCGGTGGGGACGCATTATCCGTCGGCGGCTCCGCCGCGGGCCGTCCCCCGCCGGCCCCCCGAAGACGCTACGCCAGCCCCGGACCGCGCACCGGGATGCTGGTGAACGTCGGCTGGGGCGCGGGGTCCTTGAAGAAGTCGTTGCCCTTGTCGTCCACCACGATGAACGCCGGGAAGTCCTCGACCTCGATCTTCCAGACGGCCTCCATGCCGAGCTCCTCGTACTCGACGACCTCGACCTTCTTGATGCAGTCCTGGGCGAGGCGGGCGGCGGGGCCGCCGATGGAGCCGAGGTAGAAGCCGCCGTGCGCCGCGCACGCGTCCGTGACCTGCTTGCTGCGGTTGCCCTTGGCGAGCATCACCTTGGAGCCGCCCGCCGCCTGGAACTGCTCCACGTAGGAGTCCATGCGGCCGGCCGTCGTCGGACCGAACGAGCCGGACGCGTAGCCCTCGGGGGTCTTGGCCGGGCCGGCGTAGTAGACCGGGTGGTCCTTCAGGTACTGCGGCATCTCCTCGCCGCGGTCCAGCCGCTCCTTGATCTTGGCGTGGGCGATGTCGCGCGCCACGACCAGTGGCCCGGACAGCGACAGTCGCGTTTTCACCGGGTACTTGGTCAGCTCCGCGAGGATGTCGTCCATCGGCTGGTTGAGGTCGATGCGGACCACGTCACCGTCCTGCTCCAGGTGCTCGTCCGTGGTCTCCGGCAGGAAGCGCGCCGGGTCCGTCTCCAGCTGCTCCAGGAACACGCCCTCGGCCGTGATCTTGGCGACCGCCTGCCGGTCGGCCGAGCAGGAGACCGCGATGGCCACCGGGCAGGAGGCGCCGTGGCGCGGCAGGCGCACCACGCGCACGTCGTGGCAGAAGTACTTGCCGCCGAACTGCGCGCCGATCCCGATCTTCTGCGTCAGCTCGAAGACCTTCTCCTCCAGCTCCTTGTCACGGAAGCCGTGCCCCAGCTCGGAGCCCTCGGTCGGCAGCTCGTCCAGGTAGTGCGCGGAGGCGTACTTGGCGGTCTTGAGCGCGTACTCGGCGCTCGTGCCGCCCACGACGATCGCCAGGTGGTACGGCGGGCAGGCGGCCGTGCCCAGCGAGCGGATCTTCTCCTCCAGGAACTTCATCATGGAGGCCTCGTTCAGGACGGCCTTCGTCTCCTGGTAGAGGAAGGACTTGTTGGCGCTGCCGCCGCCCTTCGCCATGAACAGGAACTTGTAGGCGCCGCCGTCCGTCGCGTACAGCTCGATCTGGGCGGGGAGGTTGGAGCCGGTGTTCTTCTCCTCCCACATGGTCAGCGGAGCCATCTGCGAGTAGCGCAGGTTGAGCTTGGTGTAGGCGTCGTAGATGCCGTGGGAGAGGGCCTTCTCGTCCTCGCCCCCGGTGAGGACGTTCTGCCCGCGCTTGCCCATGACGATCGCCGTGCCGGTGTCCTGGCACATGGGGAGCACGCCGGCCGCCGCGATGTTCGCGTTCTTCAGCAGGTCCAGGGCCACGAACTTGTCGTTCGCCGAGGCCTCCGGGTCGTCGATGATGCGCCGCAGCTGGGCCAAGTGGGCGGGCCGCAGGTAGTGCTGGATGTCGTGGATCGCCTCTGCGGCGAGCTTGCGCAGTGCCTCGGGCTCGACCTTGAGGAACGTACGCCCGTCGGCCTCGAAGGTGGAGACACCCTCGGAGGTCACCAGCCGGTAGGGGGTGGTGTCCTCGCCCTGGGGCAGCAGATCGGTGTACGCGAACTCAGGCATCTCAGCCCATTCCTCACTCGACGATGGTGCCCGCCGCCGTTGGCGGGCGCCAACCAGCGTAGAACCTGCCGTCGGGGACGAAGCTGTGAGGTAAGGCTCAGTTCGGGCGACGGCCCGGGTTCCCGGTGCGGGCGCCCGCCGGACCGTAACGGTTTTCCACAGGTCGCGACTGGGGGTAGTCGCGATCTATCGCGTTTGGGTACGCTGCTGCCGTGGACCTTCAGAAGCAGACCGGAGCCCGCGTCGCCGAGCTGCGCGCCTCGGACGCCGACCGTGACCGCATCGCCGACATGCTGCGCGACGCCCTCGCCGAGGGCCGCCTGACCGCGGAGGAGCACGCCGAGCGCGTCGAGGGCGTGCTGAACGCCAAGACGGTCGGCGAGCTGGAGGTCTTCATCCGGGACCTGCCCGCCGCCCACCAGGGGCGCCCGGGCGCCGTGCACGGCTATGCGCCGAACCGCCCGGCGGCCGGCGCCGTTCCGCCCGAGGCCGACGAGAACGTGGTGGCGGTCTTCAGTGCGTCCGTGCGCAAGGGCCGCTGGCGTGCCGGGCGCCGGCTGCATGTGTACTCGGTCTTCGGCAGTGTGGTGATCGACCTCAGTGAGGCGATCTTCGAGTACCAGCAGGTCGTGATCAAGGCCGTCTCGATCTTCGGAGACGTCCAGATCCGCGTACCGGAGAACGTGTCGCTGCGCGGCACCGGCGGCGGGGTCCTCGGCAACTTCGAGGTGCAGACGCTGGACTCGGAGGAGCCGCAGGCGCCCGTCGTCTACGTCGACGGCTGGGCCGTCCTGGGCAACGTGGAGGCGCGGCCCAAGCGGGGCAAGCTGGTCGCGGACATCCTCGACCGGGTGTCGGGCAAGGTGGACCGGACTCTGCGAAAACACCTGGACCGCTGACGGGTGGGAACCTGACGCTTCGGTACGGGCCTCCCGTACCGATGGCCTCAGCAGCCACTGGAATGTCAGCGGTTGGGAACTCAGTGCATAGGCGCGCGCACAGCGGGTAGGCCTTGCTGCATCGTCTCTCGCTCGCGAAGCCGTCGTCAGGAGTAGACCGTGCTGCAACCGCCGCATTCGTCCCTGCAGGTCGCTGACGTTCCGCCTCAGCGGGTGCCAGACAGGGATCAGGACGCCCCGTGGCACACGGAGGCGGTGTGCCGGCGTGACGAGGCCGGCTTGTTCTTCGCTCCGTCCAAGGAGCCCACCGCGGCCCGGCTGTCCCGCGAGGAGGCGGCCAAGCGCGTCTGCGCGCGTTGCCCGGTGATGGTCGAGTGCCGGGAGCACGCGCTGTTGCAGCCCGAGCCGTACGGGGTGTGGGGCGGTCTGACCGCCGCCGAGCGCCGTGTGGTGCTGGCCCGGCGCCGCCGCCGCGAGATGGAGCTGAAGAAGGCCGCACGGGGGACGATAGCGGCGGCCGGCTGAGGACGCGCAACGGATAAAGGGGCGCCCTCTCCGCACCGAGGGCGCCCCCGGTCAGGGGCGGGCGGGTCCCGGACGGGGTCCCGCCTGCTGTGCGCGACCGGACTGCTTCCGCGGCCGGACTCCTACTTCGCGCGGTCGAAGTCGATCGCGCTGTACGCGCGCAGCTTGCTCAGCCGGTGCACCGAGTCGATCCGGCGGACCGTGCCCGACTTCGAGCGCATGACGATCGAGTCGGTGGTGGCCGTCTCCGAGCGGTAGCGCACGCCGCGCAGCAGCTCGCCGTCCGTGATGCCGGTGGCGACGAAGAAGACGTTCTCGCCGGAGACCAGATCGTCCGTGGTCAGCACCCGGTCGAGGTCGTGGCCCGCGTCCAGGGCCCGCTGCCGCTCCTCGTCGTCCTTGGGCCACAGCTTGCCCTGGATGGTGCCGCCCAGGCACTTCACGGCGCACGCGGAGATGATGCCCTCCGGGGTGCCGCCGACGCCGAGCAGCAGATCGATGCCGGTTCCCTCGCGCAGCGCCAGGATCGAGCCGGCGACGTCGCCGTCCGAGATCAGCTTGATGCGCGCACCGGTCTCCCGGATCTCCTTGATGAGGCCCTCGTGGCGCGGCCGGTCGAGGATGACGACGGTGACGTCCTCGGGTGTGGAGTTCTTGGCTTTGGCGACCCGGCGGATGTTCACCGAGACCGGGGCGTTGATGTCGACGAAGTCGGCCGCCTCGGGACCGGTGACCAGCTTGTCCATGTAGAAGACGGCGGACGGGTCGAACATCGTGCCGCGGTCGGCGGCGGCGAGCACCGCGATCGCGTTCGGCATGCCCTTCGCCGTGAGCGTGGTGCCGTCGATCGGGTCCACGGCGATGTCGCACTCCGGGCCGGTCCCGTCGCCGACCCGCTCCCCGTTGAAGAGCATCGGGGCCTCGTCCTTCTCCCCTTCGCCGATGACGACGACGCCGTTCATCGACACGGTGGAGACGAGGGTCCGCATGGCGCGTACCGCCGCGCCGTCGGCGCCGTTCTTGTCGCCGCGGCCGACCCAGCGGCCCGCGGCCATGGCGGCGGCCTCGGTGACCCGGACGAGTTCCAGGGCGAGGTTACGGTCCGGGGCCTCGGAGGGAACTTCGAGCTCGGACGGCAAGTGATGATTCTCGGTCATCGGAGCGCACCTTTCTGATACGACGACGGCCGGATGAGGGTGATGTCCCCGACTCTATCGTTAGGCAGACGAAATGAGCAGGGGGCCCAACGGATGAGCAGACCCTGTACCTGCGACGATAGGGGCGTGGCAGGTACGAAAGGCAAGCAGCACACGGTCCGGGACATGGTCCTCTCCCTGGCCCTCATCGGGCTGATGGCGGGCGTCATCTATCTCTTCATCCCCCATGACGACCACGCTCCCGATCTCAAGCGGGTGGACTACCGCGTCGAACTGCTCACGGCACGCCGCTCCGCGGCCTACCCGGTGGCGGCGCCCGAGGGCCTGGCCGGCTCCTGGAAGGCCACCTCGGTGCGCTTCCAGGGCGAGCCCTACGACGCCTGGCATCTCGGCTTCCAGGACCCCGAAGGCCAGTACGTGGCCATCGAGCAGTCGACTCAGCGGGCGGCCGCGTTCATCGACGACGCCAGCCAGGGCGCGCACGAGACCAAGGCCACGCAGAACATCGGCGGGCAGACCTGGCAGCGCTACACGGGCGGCCGCTACGACGCGCTCGTCCTCCGCGGCAAGGGTTCCACGACCGTGGTGACCGGCACGGCGCCGTTCGCCCAGCTGACGAAGATGGCGGAGGCGCTGAGGACGGGGTGAGCCCCCGGGTTCGTTCGAACCCGGCAGGAGACCGCGTCTTCGTGGTCTTGGTGGTCTTCGTGGTCTTCGTTCCGGCACATGGGTTAAGGGCCCCCGGCGCCGTTGACGGGGGCCCTTACCCATGTGCCGGACGGGGTCAGACCGTGGTGACGACCTGGTCGAAGTCCAGGCGCGGGGAGCGCGGGTGCCAGGCGTCGTCGCCCGGCTTGCCGATGTTGACGACCATCAGCGGGGTGTGGTCGTCGTCCAGGAACTCCTTGCGGACGCCCTCGAAGTCCATGCCCGTCATCGGGCCGGCGGCGAGACCGGCGGCGCGGACGCCGACGATGAAGTACGCGGCCTGGAGGGCGGCGTTGAGCAGGGCGCTGTTCTCGCGCACCGAGCGGTCGCCGAAGAAGGCGTCCTTGGCCTGGGGGAAGTGCGGGAAGAGGTGGGGAAGTTCCTCGTGGAACTCGTTGTCCGCCGAGAGGATCGCGACCAGCGGGGCGGCGGCCGTCTTGGCCTGGTTGCCCTCGGCCAGGTGCCGGACGAGACGCTCGCGGGCCTCGGCGGAGCGGACCAGGGTGATGCGCAGCGGCGACTGGTTCATGGACGTCGGGCCGTACTTGACCAGGTCGTAGATCGCCTGGACCTGCTCGTCGGTCACCTGCTCGTCGGTGAAGGTGTTGGCCGTGCGGGCCTCACGGAACAGCAGGTCCTGGGCGGCGGGGTCGAGAGTGAGGGACATAAAGGGACTTTCTCACGATGGCACTGGATCCCGAGGGATCGGCTTGCGGCATCGACAGTAGGCCCGAAGAGGTTCAACGTTCAACCAAGCCGTGCCCGAGGTGACCGTCTTCACAGGTCACCGTCGCTTGACGAAGGCGCCGCGAGACCACCGGGGGCCGGGGGCCCGCAACCGGTTCATCCGGCCGTCTCCGCGTCCCCGTCCTCCGCCTCCGCGCGCTCCTCGGCCAGCGCGGCGTCCAGCCGCCTGCGGGCGCCCTCCAGCCAGGTGCGGCACACCTCGGCCAGCTCCTCGCCCCGCTCCCACAGCGCCAGGGACTCCTCGAGCGTCGTGCCCCCGGCCTCCAGACGCCGTACGACCTCGATCAACTCGTCCCGCGCCTGCTCGTACCCGAGTACCTCGTCCGTCTTGCTGGTCATGCGCCCACCCTAAGATCCCTGGTCGTCGGTCCGTACCGTGAACTCGCCCTCGGCGACCCGCGCCCGCAGCGCCTCGCCCGCCGCCACGTCGTCCGGCGACCGGACCACGTGCCCGTCGGCCTTCTGGAGCACCGCGTACCCACGCCGGAGCGTCGCTGCCGGCGACAGTGCCACCACGCGCGCGTGCGTGTGCGTCAGCTCCGAGTCGGCGCGATCGAGCAGATGCCTCAGTGTTCGCCGGCTGCGGTCGACCAGCGAGGCGACCTGATCGGCCCGCTCGTCGACCATGCGGTGCGGGTCCTCCATGCAGGGCCGGGCCAGCGCGTGCGCGAGCCCCCGCTCCTCGCGCTCGACGAGCGCCACCGCACACCGCCGCGCCCGGTCCCGCAGCTCCCGCACCCGCTGGAGCTCCTCGCCGACGTCCGGCACGACCTTCTTCGCCGCGTCGGTCGGGGTGGAGGCACGCAGGTCGGCGACGTGGTCGAGCAGCGGATTGTCCGGCTCGTGGCCGATGGCCGACACCACGGGCGTACGGCAGCCCGCCACCGCACGGACCAGCTGCTCGTCGGAGAACGGCAGCAGATCCTCCACGCTGCCGCCACCGCGCGCCACGATGATCACATCGACGTCCTCGAGCGCGTCCAGCTCCTTCACGGCCTGGACGACCTGGGGCACGGCGTGCACCCCCTGCACGGCCACGTTGCGCACCTCGAAGCGGACGGCCGGCCAGCGGTGCCGCGCGTTCTCCAGCACGTCACGCTCGGCCGCCGAGGCCCGGCCGCAGACGAGCCCGATGAGCTGCGGCAGGAACGGCAGCGGCTTCTTGCGCTCGGGAGCGAAGAGGCCCTCGGCGGCCAGGGACTTCTTCAGCTGTTCCAGCCGCGCCAGCAGCTCGCCGACGCCCACGGGCCGTATCTCGGCGGCGCGCAGCGACAGCTGCCCCCTCGGCGCGTACCACTCCGGTTTGGCGTGGACGACCACCCGGGCGCCCTCGCGCACCACATCGGCGACCGCGTCGAACACCTGGCGGTAGCAGGTGACGGCGACGGAGATGTCGTATGACGGATCGCGCAGCGTGAGGAAGACGACGCCGGCACCGGGCCGCCGCGACAGCTGGGTGATCTGCCCCTCGACCCAGACGGCCCCGAGCCGGTCGATCCACCCCCCGATGAGCCGCGAGACCTCGCCGACCGGCAGCGGGGACTCCGCGGACGTGTTCACAGCCATGCGCCGAGCGTAACGGCAGGGTCCGACAACGCAGACCGGCACAGCCTCTCCTCGGGGAGCCGATCTACGACCCCCGGTGCGGCCTTACGATGGTGCCCATGACCGCTTCGTCTGGCCGCCGTGTCCTGCTCGCCGCCCCCCGGGGCTACTGCGCGGGTGTCGACCGTGCCGTGATCGCCGTCGAGAAGGCCCTGGAGCAGTACGGGGCCCCGATCTACGTCCGCCACGAGATCGTCCACAACAAGTACGTCGTGCAGACCCTGGAGAAGAAGGGCGCGATCTTCGTCGAGCAGACGGAGGAGGTGCCGCCGGGCAGCATCGTCATGTTCTCGGCGCACGGCGTCGCCCCCACGGTCCACGAAGAGGCCAGGCGAGGCCGGCTCGCCACCATCGACGCGACCTGCCCCCTGGTCACCAAGGTCCACAAGGAGGCGGTCCGCTTCGCCGATGAGGATTTCGACATCCTCCTGATCGGGCATGAGGGCCACGAAGAGGTCATCGGCACCTCCGGTGAGGCCCCGGACCACATCCAGCTCGTGGACGGCCCCGAGGACGTCGCGAACGTCGAGGTGCGCGACCCCTCCAAGGTCGTCTGGCTCTCCCAGACCACCCTGTCCGTCGACGAGACCATGGAGACGGTCGACGCCCTGAAGGAGAAGTTCCCGCAGCTGCTCTCCCCGCCGAGCGACGACATCTGCTACGCCACGCAGAACCGCCAGCTCGCGGTGAAGCAGATGGGCGCCGAGGCGGACCTGGTGATCGTGGTCGGCTCCCGGAACTCCTCGAACTCCAAGCGGCTGGTCGAGGTCGCCAAGATCGCGGGCGCGCGCGAGGCGTACCTGGTGGACTTCGCCGACGAGATCGACGAGGCATGGCTGGAGGGCGTCTCCACGGTCGGCGTGACCTCGGGCGCCTCCGTTCCCGAGGTCCTGGTGGAGCAGGTCCTGGAGTGGCTCGCACAGCGCGGCTTCGAGGACGTCGAGATCGTCAAGGCGGCCGAGGAGTCCATCACCTTCTCGCTGCCCAAGGAGCTCCGCCGCGACCTGCGCGAGGAGGCGGCGGCCCTGGTGGAGAAGCGCACCGGCGAGCAGTGACGGTGCCCCGCGCCCCACGGCACGGGGCGGGCGAGGAGCGGGTACGGTCCGGGAAGAGACCGCCGGGCGCAGGACGTACCGTGGTGCCCATGCAGATCTTCGGCGTGGACATCGGTGGATCCGGAATCAAGGGCGCTCCCGTGGACCTGGACCGGGGCGAGCTCGTGCAGGAGCGCTTCAAGGTGCTCACGCCGCATCCCGCGACGCCCGAGTCGGTGGCGGACGGGGTGAAGGAGGTCGTCGGGCACTTCGGCTGGACCGGCCCGGTCGGCATCACGTTCCCCGGAGTGGTCACCGGGGGCTCGACCATCCGCACGGCGGCCAACGTCGACAAGAGCTGGATCGACACCGACGCGCGCGCCCTGTTCGGCGAGCGGCTGGGCGGCCTGCCCGTGACCTTGCTGAACGACGCGGACGCGGCCGGTGTGGCCGAGATGCGGTTCGGCGCGGGCCGTGACCGCCGGGGCACGGTCATCATGCTCACGCTCGGCACCGGCATCGGCAGCGCCCTGTTCACCGACGGCGCGCTCGTCCCGAACACCGAGCTGGGCCACCTCGAGCTGAACGGTCACGACGCGGAGAAACGTGCCTCCACCAAGGCCAAGGAGGACCACGAACTGTCATGGGAACAGTGGGCGAACCGGGTGCAGAAGTACCTCGCCCATGTGGAGATGCTGTTCTCCCCGGAGCTGTTCGTCATCGGCGGCGGCGTCAGCCGCAAGTCTCACAAGTTCCTTCCGCTGATCAAGGGCATCGCGGCGGAGATCGTCCCGGCGCAGTTGCAGAACAACGCGGGAATCGTGGGCGCGGCCATGAGGGCGGCGGACGCGAGGTAGCGGCTGGCGCGGGGGAGGGCCGCGGCGGCCGTACGAGCCCGGGCCGCCCGGTCCCGCGGCCCGGCGGCCCACCCGCGTGCCCCACGTGTCCGCACGGGCGCCGTGGTGCACACGCACCGTGCCGGTCAGCCCGGCCGTCGGCGCTGGGCGACCCGTCGGCGCATCATGCGCAGTCGGCGTACGGTCGCGATCACACCCGCGACGAGCGTGCCGCCGTAGAGCCAGCCCGCCTGGGTGGCGAGCGTGGTGACCAGGGCCACCAGGAGCCCGCCGAGTCCGCCGGTGCCGTCCGCCAGGGGCAGCAGGCCGGTGGTGAAGGCGATCGGCACCACGACCGGCGCGATCACCAGGTCACCGCCCCGCACCCACAGCGCGGTCAGCGCGCACACCGGCAGGAACAGCACGCCGTACGCGGTCAGGGACGAGCCGAACAGCAACTGGTCCAGACACCCGAGCACGAGCATCACGGCCCCGCAGAACAGCCCCCCGCCGAGGCCGGTGAGGCGGGGGCCGGGCAGCCGCCGTAGCGCCTGGCCGACCAGGGGCGCCTTCCGGCGCGCGGCCCCGGGGCGCCGCCGGGGCCCACCGGGGCCTCTGCCGGACGGCCGGGCTCCGGTGACCCGGCCGCGCCCGCCCGGCCGCAAGGGCCCGTCGGCCGTCTCGCGCCGGCCGGGAACGCCGGGAGGCGCGGGGCGGGCAGCCGTGCCGGACCGGGCCGGCACGGCTCCACCCCGTCTGCCCTGCGGGGGAAGGGGTGCGCTGCGTCGCGGTCCGTGGTGCTGGGGTCGCGTCCTGTGTTGCTCCACTGGACCAACTTAGGTCGGTTTATGTGCGGAATGACCTCTCAGACACGCCGTTGTCACGAGCTTGGCCAAGCGTTCGACAGGCCATCGGGGTGGGGTCCGGCACGCCGTAGACTGGTGGATCGGCCCGCACACACTCCTGACGGACCCGGGCCCCCACCGCCCAGTCCAGTCCAGTTCCACTCTCACGTACGGGAAGTCGCAACGTGTCGCTCACGATCGGAATCGTCGGTCTGCCCAACGTCGGCAAATCGACCCTGTTCAACGCCCTGACCAAGAACGACGTGCTGGCGGCCAACTACCCGTTCGCCACGATCGAGCCGAACGTCGGTGTCGTGGGTGTCCCGGACGCCCGGCTCGCCAAGCTGGCCGGGATCTTCAAGTCGGAGCGGATGCTCCCGGCGACCGTCGACTTCGTCGACATCGCGGGCATCGTGCGCGGGGCGAGCGAGGGCGAGGGCCTCGGCAACAAGTTCCTCGCCAACATCCGCGAGTCGGATGCGATCTGCCAGGTCATCCGAGCCTTCAAGGACGAGAACGTCGTACACGTGGACGGCAAGGTCTCGCCGAAGGACGACATCGAGACCATCAACACCGAGCTGATCCTCGCGGACCTCCAGACGATCGAGAAGGTCCTGCCGCGGCTCCAGAAGGAGTCGCGTATCAAGAAGGACGTCGCCCCGAAGGTGAAGGCCGTCGAGGAGGCCAAGGAGATCCTGGAGAAGGGCGACACGCTCTTCGCGCACGGCATCGTCCAGGGCACCGAGCGCAACGAGCTGCTCCACGACCTGCACCTGCTCACCACCAAGCCGTTCCTCTACGTCTTCAACGTCGACGAGGACGAGCTGATGGACGACGCCTTCAAGGACGACCAGCGCGCGCTGGTCGCCCCCGCGGAGGCGATCTTCCTGAACGCCAAGCTCGAGGCGGACCTCGCCGAGCTGGACGAGGACGAGGCCCTGGAGCTCCTCGAGTCGGTCGGCCAGCACGAGCCGGGCCTCGCGACCCTGGCGCGCGTCGGCTTCGACACCCTGGGTCTGCAGACCTACCTCACGGCGGGCCCGAAGGAGTCCCGCGCCTGGACCATCAAGAAGGGCGCCACGGCCCCCGAGGCGGCCGGTGTCATCCACACCGACTTCCAGAAGGGCTTCATCAAGGCGGAGGTCATCTCCTTCGAGGACCTGGTCGCGGCCGGCTCCGTGCCCGACGCCCGCGCCGCGGGCAAGGCGCGCATGGAGGGCAAGGACTATGTGATGCAGGACGGGGACGTGGTGGAGTTCCGCTTCAACGTGTAGTGATCGCCTGCAGGCCAGAAGGGGTTGGCTCCACCAGGGGCCGGCCCCTTCGCCGTCACCGTGCTGGATGTTCTGACGCCGGATCAGCCCGCATCAGGTGTCGTGGACGGTGGAGCGGCGTCCGACGTGCACGACCCACACCACCAGTTCTCCGTTGTCGATCGTGCAGACGACGCGGTAGTCGCCGACCCGTAGGCGACGGCGTTCTGGCTGCGATACGAGCGCCGTGGTGTTGAACCCGAAGGGGTCGCCCTCCAGCTCGGTCAGCTTGGCCAGGATGCGCAGCGCCGTGTCGCGGGGGATTTTGCGAAGCTCGGCCTGCGCCTCGGGGCGGAAGACGGTTCGGTACTCACTCACCGCGCGCCAGCGTCTCCCTCATGATGTCCTCGATCGGGATGCCGGGTGCCGGGTTGGCCATGCGCTCGTCGATGATCCGGTTGATCTCGCGCTCTTCCCACTCCTGGTACTTGCGCAGCACCTCGATGGAGACGACGGCGGCTACTTCCTTGCCCCGGCGCGTGATCACTGTGGGTACGTCGTCGCGATCGGCGCGCTCCACGACCTCGGCCAGGTGTGCGCGTACGTCACGGATGGACTCTGTGGGCAGCGGCTGCGTCATGCGCCCAAAAGTACCGAGTGTCCCATGTGTACACAATGCGACGCCGTCCCGCCCGATGCCGACGGTCAGCCCCTTCGAGGCGGAGCGAGCTTGTCCAGGTCGAGGCTGATCTCGAAGGGCACCGGACGCTGAAGCGAGCCACGGAAGATGCCGGCCGGGGGCGTAGACACGGGTCGGCACGTCCAGCTCGTAGACATGGACGACGGGGGCACCGTCCTCGTCATCGATGCACCAGTAGTGCGGGATGCCGGCCTCCGCGTACTTGCGGAGCTTGACCGTGCGGTCCCGATGCGCGGAGTCAGGGGAGACGACCTCGATCACGAGTCCCACTTCGTCCGGATCGAACCAGGTGCGGTCACCGTCGAAGTCGGCCGTCGTCACCAGGAGATCCGGCTCGGGGCGATTGCGGTCATCGAGCTTTACGGTCATCTCGCGGCCGACCATGACGTCGGCAGGCGCCTGCTCCATCAGGGCGACGGTGAGCATGGTGACGAGGTGGCCGTGCCACCACCTCCGCGGCGGCATCATGAGGACGAGGGCCCCGTGGATCAGCTCGGTGTGTCGGGGTGCCTCGGGAGGCGGTCCAGGTCCTCCGCGCACCAGCCTTCCTCGCGCGGCGGGCGCATCCAGTCGGGCAGTGCGGTCATGATCCAACCGTGGCGACTCGACGAGACCCGGGTCACGAGATGGCGGGCGGGGCGGCCGCCCGCCTTTCACCGGGCCGGGTGGTCCGTGGGCGGGCGGTCCTGGGGCAGGGTCTGCTCGGTCCAGATGGTCTTGCCGGTGGGGGTGTAGCGGGTCCCCCAGCGGTGGGTCATCTGGGCGATGATGAACAGGCCCCGGCCGCCCTCGTCGTCGCTGGCGGCGTGGTGCAGGTTGGGGGCGCTGTGCCCGGCGTCGGAGACCTCGCAGATCAGGGCGCGGTCGCGGATCAGACGTACCTGGATCGGGCCGCCGACGTAGCGGATGGCGTTGGTGACCAGCTCGCTGAGGACCAGCTCGGTGGTGAACGCGAGGTCGTCCAGCCCCCAGTCGCCGAGCTGCTTGCCGACGGTGGTACGGATGACGGCGACCGCCGCCGGGTCCGGGGCCAGCTCCCACTGGACGAACTGCTTCTGGTCGAGCATCCGGGTGCGCGCGAGCAGCAGGGTCGCGTCCTCGTCCACCGGCCCGGGCAGCAGCGTGGCCACCGTCTGGTCGCACAGTTCGCGAAGGGACCGCCGGTGATCGGCGAGGACCCGGGCGAGCTGGGCGATCCCGGCCTCCGGGGTGTCCGCCGACTGGAGGAGGCCGCGCGTGAACAGCGCGATGACGGTGCCCGGGTGCAGCTGGAGTTCGGTGCCCTCGTGGGGCGGTCCGGCCATCCCGAGCGGTGGACCCGGCGGCACCCGTGGAGAGTCGGCGGCTCCGGTGAACGGTTCCACGACCAGCAGCAGCGACTGGCCGGCGCGGGCCAGGCTGCACCGTCCGGAGACGGGGTCGTACACCGCGTACAGGCAGGTCACTCCTCTGGCCTCGTCGGTGTACGCCCTGGCGCGGCCCACCGCCGGTTCGTGCGCGGTCTGCTCGACCAGGCCCTCGAGGCGGGAGAGCAGCTCGTCCGGAGCCAGATCCAGCCGGGCCAGGACCTGGACGCCCGTCCGCAGGCGCCCCATCGTGGCGGCGACCCGCAGGCCCCCGCCGAGGACGTCCCCGACGACCAGGCCGACCCGGGTGCCCGACAACGGGATGACGTCGAACCAGTCACCGCCCACACCGGACCCGCTGTCCGCGGGCAGGTAGCGGCTCTGCACCTCCAGGGCGGTCACCCGGGGCAGGGTGCGCGGGAGCAGGCTCCGCTGGAGTTTCAGGGTCGCGGAGTGTTCCCGGGTGACCACCAGCATCAGCAGGAAGCCGAGCAGCAGGGCGCCCAGGCCCACGACCGTGGCCCCGCCCATGCGTCCGATCAGCGGCAGGTGGACGGATGTCGAGTCGTAGCGTGGGTTCGCGTAGACCTCGAAGGCGGCGTAGAGAAACAGGACGAGCATGATCAGCCCGCCCAGTCCCGGCAGTACGCCCTTGAAGACGAGGTCCCGGGTGCTGTGCGTGAGGACCCTGCGGTAGTACCAGACGCAGGCGAAGCCGGTGAGCCCGTAGTAGAACGTGATGGCGAGGCCGACCGCGTTGATCGAGTCGGCCAGGATGTTCCCGCTGAACAAGGTCAGCAGGACCAGGACGACGATCGAGACCGCTCCCATGCAGACGGTCGACCAGGTCGGTGTGAGGAACCTGCGGTGGACCCGGGCGAGCTGGGAGGGGACGGCCTTGTGGGCCGCCATGGAGAAGACGGTCCGGGCCAGGGGCAGGATGCTGGTCTGGGTGCACGCCACCGCGGAGGTCAGCACCATCAGGATGAGCAGCCTGGACAGGAACAGTCCCGCCCCCTGGCTGCCGAAGACGGCGTCGCCCAGTCCGGACAGCACATCGCCCGCGTGGTCCCGGTTGCCCAGCCCGATGCCCGAGGTGCCGACTCCGGCGAACGACTGCGCCGACGTGGCCACCAGCCCGTAGGTGGCCAGGAGCAGCACGATGGAGGCGATGGCGGCACGTCCGGGGGTGCGCGCGCTGTCCACGGTCTCCTCGTTGACCGAGACGGCGGTGTCCCAGCCCCAGTAGAGGAAGACCGCCGTGACGATGCCCGCGGTCAGCGCCTTCCCCGAGGACACCTCGAAGGGGTTGAACCAGGAGGCGGACACGTGGATGGCCGTCGGGGGAGCGCTGGTGTATGCCCTGACCAGGGCGGTGACCGCGAACAGGATGAGTACCGCGACCTCCAGGCACAGCAGCCAGCGCTGTACGGCGGCCGAGAGCTCGATGCCGACGTAGCCGATCGCGGTCATCAGGGCGATCCAGACGATGCCCGCCACGGTCGTCCACAGCCGGTCGTGCGCCAGCGTCTCGTAGCCCAGCAGCCGGAAGCCGTAGATACCGGCGATCTCGGCCACGTTCGTCATGAACAGGACATCCGCGACGATGATGCCCCAGCCGCCCATCCAGCCGACGCGTGGACCGAAGGCGCGGGTCGCCCAGGTGAAGGCGGTGCCGCAGTCGGCGTTGCTCGCGTTCAGCTCCCGGTAGGCGTACGCGATCAGCAGCATCGGTACGAAGGCCAGGATGGTGATGATCGGGGCCTGGAGTCCGACCCCTGCCACGATCAGGCCCAGGGTGGCGGCGATGCTGTACGCGGGGCCGGCGGAGGCCAGGCCGATGACGACCGAGGAGAGCATGCCGAGGGCGCCGCTCTTGAGCCCCTTCCGGCCCACCCCTGAGCCGGGAGCGGGGCGGCTGGCGGACGTGTCACCGTTCAGGAGCCTCACGCCCGGTTCCCGCTTTGGGCCCGGCCTTTCCGGGACACCGCCGGCCGGCCGGGAGGCCGTCCGGCCTCGTACGGGATCGGGCCACGTGTGCGTGCGTGTGGCATGATCCCTCCAGGTGTGACTGACACCCGACATTGCGGATAGGTCGAGAGTGCGGCACTGTCACCCACACTGCCTCTCATACCCGGGATTAACAACAGAAGTGTTCTTCGCCTGGCTGGGGGACGGGTGGCGGAGACGTCGGGTATGTCATGGATGCCGCCGCCGGCTTCGCGACCGTGCGGCCCGGGTGCGAGGGCGGCCGCGCTCGGGTGGGCCCGGCTCGGGGCCGGGTTGCGGGCAGGCGGGGCCTGTGTCTGCCGTCTGCCGTGACCACCCGTGCGCCCCGGCCCCCGTGGCCCGCCTGTGCCGGGCGGGCTAGGGTCTTTCGTTTGGATCGGGCCGGATCAGACCCCGCGAGCCCGGCGTGATCCAAACGAGAGGCCCTAGGCCCGGGCCGGTCCCGTCTTCAGGCCGGCCCCGCACAGGGGCACCACCACGGGGGCGATTCCTCCGTTCGGGCGGACCCGGGACCGGGGGAGCGACTCGAGCAGTCCCTCCCGTGCCGCCGCCCAGCCGGCCGCCGCCGTCGTCTCGACGTACAGGCCCTGGGACGCCAGGTCCAGCTGGGCGTGGCGGATCCGGTCCTCCGTCACCGTCAGGAAGCGGCCGCCCGAGTCGCGTACCGCGCGCAGGATCTGGCGGGCCCGCGGAGGGCGGGGGATCGCGATGCCCTCGGCGAACGTGGATGCCATGGGGGTGACGCCCACCAGATCCTCGGCGCCCTCCTCCCAGGCGTGCGCCAGCGGCGCGACCGCCGCGGCCTGCACCGCGTACAGGGCCGGCCGGCGGTCGATCAGGCCCGCCGCGAACAGCTCGGCGACGGCCAGGGCCGCGCCCAGCAGCAGGGTGCCGTTGCCGACGGGCAGCACGAGCACGTCCGGGAGCCGGCCCCCGAAGTCCTCCCACAGCTCGTGCACGCACGTCTTGGTGCCGTGCAGGAAGTACGGGTTGAAGGCGTGCGAGGCGTAGAACGCCCCCGGCTCGTCGGCCGCTTGCCTGGCCGCCTGCGCCGCCGCCTCGCGGTCACCGTCGACCACCTGGACCCGCGCCCCGTGCGCGTCGATCTGTTCCAGCTTCTTGGCGGAGGTTCCGTCCGGGACGTACACCGTGCACGGCAGACCGGCCCGGGCGCAGTACGCGGCGATCGACGTGCCCGCGTTGCCGCTGCTGTCGGCGAGCACCTGCCGCGGTCCCAGTCGCAGTGCCAGTTCGGCGAGCAGTACCGCGCCGCGGTCCTTGAAGGACAGCGTCGGCATCAGGAAGTCGAGCTTGGCGCAGATGCCGTCCCTCAGCTCCACGAGCGGTGTACGGCCCTCGCCGAGGCTGACCGTGGGGGCGGCCAGCGGCAGGGTCTCCGCGTACCGCCACAGGGAATTCACCCGCCCTCCCAGGGACTTGAGCGGCGCGGGGGTCGGCGCGAAGTCCAGGTCCAGCGGCCCCCGGCAGACGGGGCAGCACCAGGCGAGCGACTCCGCGGTCACGCGGGTGCCGTCCGCCGGGCAGAAAGAGTCCGGCAACAGTGTCATGCGGCCAGGGTAGTTGTCCGGTTCATAACGGTATGTCATAGTCGCGATTCGGTAC
The DNA here is from genome assembly GCF_040644655.1 of Streptomyces sp. NPDC046931. NCBI lineage: Bacteria > Bacillati > Actinomycetota > Actinomycetes > Kitasatosporales > Streptomycetaceae > Streptomyces > Streptomyces sp. NPDC046931. The sequence continues at coordinate 389,009 of NZ_JBEYWX010000001.1, read as the reverse complement.
CCGTGTTGGGCACGCGCTCGGCGCGCCCGCACCGACGTACGCCTCGCGCACCGCACCACCCACCGAGGCGCCATCAGCGTTCCACCGACGAGGAGGACCCTCGGATGCCAGTGATGCGGCAGGCCCGGCGACGACTGGCCGGGATCGGGACGGCGGCCCTGCTCCTCGGGCTCGCCTCGGCCGCTCCCTCGCACGCGGCGCCCGTTCCCGAGGGAACGGTCCGGTACGCGGGCGCGGCGAACACCGTCCCGGGCAGTTACATCGTCGTCCTCAAGGACGGCGCGCGGGCCGACTCCGACAGCGGCCGGGCCCTTGCCCGGAAGTACGGCTGCATCATCGGGCACACCTATGTCAAGGCGCTCAACGGCTACGCGATCCACGCCACCGCCTCCGCCGCCAAGCGGCTCGCCGCCGACCCGGCGGTCGCCTCCGTCGTGCAGAGCCGCGTCTTCCACATCGAGTCCACCCAGACGAGTCCGCCCTCCTGGGGTCTGGACCGCGTCGACCAGAGGAATCTGCCGCTCGACGGCAGGTACACCTATCCCGACTCGGCGGGCCAGGGCGTGACCGCGTACATCATCGACACCGGCGTCCGCATCACCCACAGCGACTTCGGCGGCCGCGCCTCCTACGGCTACGACGCCGTCGACGACGACAACGTCGCCCAGGACGGCAACGGTCACGGCACCCATGTCTCGGGCACGGTCGCCGGCACCGCGTACGGCGTCGCCAAGAAGGCGAAGATCGTCGCGGTCCGCGTCCTCGACAACTCGGGCTACGGCACCACCGACACGGTCGTCGCGGGCATCGACTGGGTGGCCCGGCACCACAGCGGCCCGTCCGTGGCCAACATGTCCCTCGGCGGTCCCGGCGACCCCGCGCTCGACGCCGCCGTCCGCAACACCATCGCCACGGGCGTCACCTTCGCGGTCGCCGCGGGCAACAGCGACGACGACGCCTCCGGCTACTCACCGGCGCGGGTCGGCGAGGCGCTCACGGTCGGTGCCACCACGCTGAGCGACGCGCGCGCCGGTTACTCCAGCTACGGACCGGCGCTGGACCTCTTCGCGCCGGGCTCCTCGATCAAGTCCACGTGGAACTCCAGCGACACGGCCACGTCCACGCTGTCCGGTACGTCGATGGCGACGCCGCATGTGACGGGGGCGGCGGCCCTCTATCTGGCGGACCACCCGAACGCCACACCCGCGCAGGTCGCCTCCGGGCTGACGAGCGCCGCGGCCACCGGTGTCGTCTCCGGCCCGGGAACCGGCTCTCCCAACCTGCTGCTCCAGACCGCCGCGGGACCGGGAACGCCTCCCACCCCGCCCCAGCCCCGCTTCGTCAACACCACGGACTACCCGATCCGCGACTACTCCGTCGCCGAGTCGCCGATCACGGTCACCGGGGTCCCCGGCAAGGCCCCCTCGGCTCTGGGCGTCGAGGTGCACATCCAGCACACCCACATCGGTGACCTCCAGGTCCGGCTGATCGCGCCGGACGGTGCGGCGTTCCTCCTCAAGCCCTATGGAGCAGGCGGCAGTACGCACGACATCGACACCACGTACACCGTGAACGCCTCGTCGCGGACGGCGAACGGCACATGGAGGCTGAGGGTCGGCGACTACGCGATGTTCGACACGGGGAAGATCGACGCCTGGGCGCTGAAGTTCTGACCTCCGGTCCGGCCCCTTCCCGGGCGCGCCCCCGCCCCGCCCGCCACCCCGGCTCCTCCCGCACCTACCATGCGCGTCGTACATCCGTTCTGCGCATTCGGACGAGGAGCCGCACCCGTGGCCATACCCCCGCCCCCCGGGCCCCAGCAGCCCGGGGGCCCGTACCCGCAGGGTCCCCACCAGCAGCCCTACGGACCCGGGATGCCGTACCGGCCCTGGGGGCAGGGGTACTCCCCGTACAACCGTCCGGCCCCGGTCAACGGGCTCGCGATCACCGCGCTCGTCCTCGGGACCCTCTGCTTCCTGCCGGCCGTCGGGCTGGTGCTCGGACTGATCGCGCTGGCACAGATCAGGCGGCGCGGCGAACGCGGCCGGGGGCTCGCGATCGGCGGCATCGTGATGTCCTCGATCGGGCTCGCCCTGTTTCTGACCGCCTTCGCCACCGGCGGCGCGCACGACTTCTGGGAAGGCGTCAGGGGCGCGGCGCGCGGCGACGGCGTGACGTTCTCGGTGCGCAAGGGCGAGTGCTTCGACGCGCCGGGCGGTTCGCTGGAGGGCGAGGCGTACGACGGCGACAAGGTGCCCTGCTCGGGAAGACACCAGGCCGAGGTCTTCGCGGACTTCGCACTCCCGGGCGGCCGCTTCCCCGGCGACGACACGATCACCGAGACCGCCGACGAAAGGTGCTACGCGCTCCGCAGCACATACGCCATGGACTCCTGGGCGGTCCCCGCCGACGTCGACGTCTACTACTTCACCCCCACCCGGGAGAGCTGGGCCTACGGCGACCGCCGGGTCATCTGCATGTTCGGCAACACCGACGAGGAGGGCACCCTCACCGGCTCACTGCGCCGCGACGCCAGCACCCTCACCGGCGACCAGCTCGCCTATCTGCGCGCGGACGCGGTCCTGTACGGGGCTCTGGACGCCGCTCCGGACGCCGAATACGTCGAGGACGACCTGCCGGGTCACCGGCGCTGGGCGGCACAGGTCGCCACGGCGCTCGCCGGCCAGACCCGGCAGCTGCGCGCCCACTCCTGGCCGGCGGCCGCGCGAGGGCCGGTCGCCGGCCAGGCCTCGGCCCTGGACCGGGCCCGCGAGGAGTGGCGCGGAGCGGCCGCGTCCGCCGACGCCGACACCTTCTACGACCACTACGACCGGGCGAGCGCGCTCCTGGAGGGCCGGGCGGCGGTCACCGCGCGCAAGGCTCTGGGCCTCGCCACGACTCCTCCCTCGCCTGACGCGGACGGCTCCGAAGGCTCCGTGGGGGCCTCGGACGACGGAAAGCAGGTGTGACGGCGGCGATACCGGGCAGGAAGTGCCTGCGTAAAGCCCTTGGGCCGCCCAGGTCATCACATCGAGTGATTCTCTGGCCACTGCTTGCGTGGGACAACCCACGGTTGCCAGGCTGTTGCTGTCTGTACAAGCTGATGGGAGCGGCCAGTGACTTTCGGTGAGCAGCCGGCGTATCTGCGTGTCGCGGGTGATCTCCGTAAGAAGATCGTCGACGGTCTGCTGCCCCCGCACACACGCCTCCCCTCCCAGGCCCGCATCCGCGAGGAGTACGGCGTCTCGGACACGGTCGCGCTGGAGGCGCGCAAGGTCCTGATGGCCGAGGGGCTCGTCGAAGGCCGCTCCGGGTCGGGCACGTATGTCCGGGAGCGGCCGGTGCCGCGCCGGGTGGCCCGCTCGGGATTCCGGCCGGAGAGCGGTGCCACCCCGTTCCGCCAGGAGCAGGCGGACGCCTCCGTGCGCGGCACTTGGGAGTCGCGCAGCGAGCAGAAGGAGGCGAGCGGTGCCATCGCCGAGCGGCTCGGCATCCAGCCGGGCGACCGGGTGATGCGTACGAAGTACCTCTACCGCGAGGCGGGCGAGGCGATGATGCTGTCCACATCGTGGGAGCCCCTCGCGCTGACCGGCCGCACCCCCGTGATGCTCCCCGAGGAGGGGCCGCTCGGCGGCATGGGGGTGGTCGAGCGGATGGCGGCCATCGATGTGATCGTGGACAACGTCACGGAGGAGGTCGGCGCCCGCCCCGGCCTCGCGGAGGAGCTGCTGGCGCTGGGCGGCGTCCCCGGCCATGTCGTGCTGGTCGTCCAGCGGACCTTCTACGCCTCCGACCGCCCGGTGGAGACGGCGGACGTGGTGGTACCGGCGGATCGCTACCGGGTGGCGTACCGCCTGCCGGTGAGGTAACCGGGCGCGCGGCCCCTCGAGGCCCTCCCCCGCCGGCGCCGCGGGCGCATGGTCCGTCCACGCCTCACGCCCCCTCGCGCTCGCGCTCCACGCGTCCCGGCCGGCCGTCCGCGGGAGGGGCACTCGCGCCCGGGTCTTTTCAAGTGCCGCTGCCACAGGGAGAGTTGACCCCGTCGTCCGTTGGAGCAGGGCCGGGTGGCCGGCGCGGTCGCAATCCGGTCGTTTCCTCCTGCCCTCCTGGTCGCGATATGTGAGCGTTCCAGGCTGCTCTGCGTGCGCGCGGGGCGCGTGGGACGGCGCACGCGACGGCGTGCGCCCCCTCCGACATGGCTGGTTGCGTACCTCTTTGTGAAAAGTCGTATTCGCTCCGTGAAGGTTAGGCGTAGGCTCGGGCATATGCGCATTGCGGTTTCCTTGAAGGGCGGAGCGCGGCGCGAGCCGGGGACGGGAAGTGGAGGGACGCAATGAACGACAGCACGGTCACGCTCCCCTGGCTCGTCATCCGGCAGGACGACAACGGCAACCGCTACAGCGTGGGCAGGTACGCCACCCGCGCCGAGGCCCAGAAGATCGTTGACAGCCTCGACGACCGCGGACACAAGCAGCTCTACTGGGTCGAGCGCGTCGGCCAGAGCGGCGGCAGGCGGGCGGAACGGCCCGGAGTGTGAACCGCCGTGCGCTCCCGTAGGCTCCGGCGCATGACAGAACCGATCGTGGTCGTCGGCGCCGCCCTGCTCGGCGACGACCGCCTCCTGGCCGCGCGCCGCAGTGCGCCCCCGGAGCTCGCCGGACGCTGGGAACTGCCCGGCGGCAAGGTCGAACCGGGCGAGACACCCGAGCGCGCCCTCGTGCGCGAGCTGAGGGAGGAGCTGGGGGTCACGGCGGAGCCGGTCGAGCGTGTGCCGGGGGAGTGGCAGCTGAAGCCGGGATACGTTCTGCGGGTCTGGACGGCGCGCCTCCTCGCCGGCCGTCCCGAGCCCCTGGAGGACCACGACGCACTGCGCTGGCTGACCCCCGATGAGATCTGGGACGTGGACTGGCTCGACCAGGACGTGGCGGCGGTCAAGGCCGTGCTGGCCGTATGGAATCGGTGAAACCCGGGCCCGGGCCGGGACCGTCCGCCGGCCGGGGCGATGAGGAAAGGATGACGGGGGCGCCTGATGCTCCAGGGGGCGGCGCCCGATACGCCGTCCACACCACTGCGCACCCTCATGCGCGGTAAGCGCTCCTGATACCGGGTATGGGCTGATTGGGCCCCCGAAACCGGAGAACGATGAGCAGCTGGCCGGGAAGTGATCGGCGTGCTCGACATCGAAGGCACCAGCGCCGAGTGGACGTTCCCCGCAGACCCCGGTGCGGCACGGGCCGCTCGCGCGGCTGTCCGGAGCCAGCTGCGCTCCTGGGCGCTCGACGAGATCGGCGATATCGCCGCGCTGCTGGTCAGCGAGCTGGTGACCAATGCGCTGCGGCACGCCACCGGCCCCATCGGTGTCCGCCTCGTCCCGTCCGACGGCACCGCCCCCTACCTGCTCGTCGAGGTCTCCGACACGCTTCCCGACCCGCCCCGGGCACGCGCGGCCGAACCCGACGCCGAGGACGGCCGCGGCCTCCAACTGGTCGCCCGCTCCTCGCGCCGCTGGGGCACCCGTCCCGCGGACACCGGCAAGACGGTCTGGTTCGAGCTGCCGGTTCCCGGCTGACCTGCTGCGGTTGGGGGGTTCGACCGGGCCTCACCTGGTTAGAAGACTGGGAGTATGGCCCGGCCGGTCCAAAAAACATCGGGACCGTGCTGTGATCGTGAACACCGTGTTGTGCGGCACCGTAGTGCTGGATACTGCGGGCAGCCGCCTCCGGTGACCGGTGCCGGACGCGGTGAGCTGGAGGGGACGGTTCGCGTGAGCGAGATACCAGCGAAGGCCACGGAGTCCGAGGACCCGTCGGGCGGCGCGAGGCAGGAGGCCGCGGCGGATTCCGCCGTGGCCGATCCGCGCGACACGGCGAGCGGCTTGATGTGGCAGAGCAGTCCGCCCGGCTCCATCTACGACTACATCAAGGTCGCCTCGTTCTCCATCGGCCCCGACGGGTACGTCGACCAGTGGAGCCTGCGGGCCGAACAGCTCTTCGGCATCCCCCGCGAACGGGCCGTCGGCATGGACCCCATCGAGGCGTTCGTCGCGCCCGAACTGCGTGAGCGCGGCCAGCGCAAGATGGCCGAGATCCTCGACGGCCGGGAGTGGACCGGCGTCATCCCCTTCCGGGCACCCGACGAGAAGAGGACCGACGCGTTCGCCGAGGTCTATGTGATGCCCACCGTGACGGAGGACGGCGACAGGGCCGCCGTGTGCATCATCGTCGACGTCCGCACGCTTCGCAGCATCGAGACCGACCTCGCCGCCTCGCAGGCCATTTTCGGTCAATCTCCCTTCGGCTTCCTGCTGATCGACGCCGACCTGCGGGTACGGCGTGCCAACGAGCGGTTCGCGTCGACGTTCGGCGGCACCCCCGACGACCACCGAGGCCGCTCCGTCCACGACTACCTCCAGTCCCCGGAGGCCGAACGCGTCGCGGCGACCCTGCGACGAGTCCTGGAGACCGGCGACTCGATCACGGACATGCATGTCACGGGCTTCGTACCGGGCTCCGACGAGCGCAGGCACTGGTCCGTCAACCTCTACCGCGTGCACAGCGGAAGCGGACGCCCCATCGGCATCGCCTGGCTCGGAATCGACGTCACCGCCCGTCGCGCCGCCGCCCGCGAGGCCGCCGCCGCCCGCCGCAACCTCGCCCTTCTGAACGATGCGGGCGCCCGCATAGGAAACTCCCTCGACCTGGAGACCACCGCCCGGGAACTCCTCGACGTGGTCGTGCCCGGCTTCTGCGACCTCGCCACCGTCGACCTCTACCAAGGGCTCCTGGCCGGCGACGAGACCCCGCCCGGCCTGGCCGACGGCAGCGCCGAACTGCGCCGCGTCGCGTTCTCCAGCGCCGTCGCGGACGCACCCTTCGCCGGCGGACCCGAGCCCGTCGCCGTCGGCGCGGTCCACCACTACGCCTTCAACTCCCCCTACGCGGACGCCCTGCGCGCCGCCCGCCCCCGGCACATCCCCGCCGAGGACGGTGGCCTGATCCAGTCCACTCTCGCCGTCCCGATGGTCGCGCACGACACCGTGGTCGGACTCGCCAAGTTCTCCCGGACGAAGGGCAGCGAGCCGTTCGGCGAACGCGACCGCGCGCTCGCCGTCGAACTCGCCGCGCGCGCCGCGGTCTGCATCGACAACGCCCGCCTTTACCGCCGCGAGCACGAACGCGCGCTGATACTGCAACGATCCCTGCTGCCGCCCGGCGACCCGGAGGCCTCCGGCCTCGACATCGCCTGCCGCTACCTGCCGGGCAACGCGGCCACCGGGCGGCCGAGCGAGGTCGGCGGCGACTGGTTCGACGTCATCGAACTCCCGGGCCACCGCACGGCGCTGGTCGTCGGCGACGTCATGGGACGCGGCCTGCGTGCCGCCGTCGCCATGGGCGAACTGCGCACGGCCGTACGCACCTTGGCGCAGCTCGACCTCGAACCGGCCGAAGTCCTCGCCCAGCTCGACGAGATCGCCCGCGGTCTCGGCGCCCCCGGGGGTCCCTCCCAGGCCTTCGGCACCGGGGCAGGCGTCCAGCAGGCCACCCGCGCCGCCCGCCGGCCGCGCGAGGCCGACCTGTCCGAGGTGTACCTCGCCACCTGCGTCTACGCGGTCTACGACTCGGTCACCCGCCGCTGCACCTTCGCCAACGCGGGCCACCTGCCGCCGGTGCTCGTGGAGCCCGGCGAACCCGCGCTGATGCTGGACGTGCCGCCCGGGATGCCGCTCGGCGTAGGCGGCGAGCCGTTCGAGGAGGTGGAGGTCGAACTCCCGGAGGGCGCCCTGCTCGCGCTCTACACGGACGGCCTCGTCGAGTCCCGGGACCATCCGCTGGACGAGGGCCTCCAGGCGTTCGTCGGTGCGCTCACCGATCCCTCCCGGCCCCTGGAGGACGTATGCGACCACGTCCTCAACACCCTGGACACCCATCACGGCGAGGACGACATCGCGTTGCTGATGGCACGTGTCCAGGGACTGCCGGCCGAGTCCGTCGGAGACTGGACGCTGCCGAGGGAGCCGCGCAGCGTGGGCCGGGCCCGGGAGTACGCGCGCGGGCAGCTGCTCGCCTGGGACCTGGAGCCCCTGGTGGACACCACGGAGCTGCTGGTCAGCGAGTTGGTGACGAACGCCCTGCGGTACGGCGAGGGCGAGATCAGACTGAGACTGCTGCTCGACCGGACGCTGGTGTGCGAGGTGTGGGACGCGGGCCTGGTCCAGCCGCGCCGCCGACGCGCCCGTGACACGGACGAGGGAGGCCGCGGTCTCCAGCTGGTCGGCCTGCTCTCCGCGGCCTGGGGTTCCCGGCGCACACCGCGCGGCAAGACGGTCTGGTTCGAACTCCCGCTCCCCGACGGCGAGAACGGTATCGCGGACCCGGCGGAGGCGCTGCTGAGCCTGTTCTAGGGGGAGCCCGAAGGCCCAGCGGCGGGCGGTCCGGCGAGCCCGTCGTCCCGCCGCTCCGCGGACGGCCGCCGTGGCCGCTCCGTCCGGAACAGTTCCCCGCCGTCCCTGCGCGCCCGCGTGCCCGGTCCGCCGTAGCCGGCGGGACCGCCGTCGCCCGGGTGACCCGCGGGGGCGCCCGGGGGGTGCGGAGCGCCGAGCAGAATCCCGCCGAGTACGGCGCCGCCCGTCCAGCTCCCTTCGCCGTACGGCGTCCCGTACGCCCGGACGTCCCGCTCCGCGAGCTGCCGGGCCTGCCGGGCGAACGTGTCCGCCTCACGGGCGTCGGCGAGGGCGGCCGCCGGGGCGCAGGCAGGGGCCGGAGCGTCCGTGCGCTCCGCCGCGCGCAGCCGCCGCTCCGCCTCCGCGAGCCGGGTCCGCGCCTCACAGCCGACGGCCCCGCGGTGCGTGGTCACGTAGTCCGACGCGGCACCGACGCTGCTGCGGGCGACGAGCAGGGCACGTTCCAGCCGGTCCAGGGCGCGCGGCCCCCGCGGAAGCCGACGGGATGCCCGGTCCAGCCCGGCGGCCACCTCCTCGACCCGCCGCAGCGCCCCGACCGGATCGAGCGCCCCCCGGCCCCCCGCCCCCGGAGCTCCCTTCTCCTGGCCCAGCTCCCGCCGTAGTTGCGCCACCACCGCCTCCCCGTGGGCGATCCGCGCCCGCAGGTCCGCATGGGCGGACCCCACGGCTGCCTCCGTGAGGTCGGTCCCCGTCGCGGTCAGGGCGTCGGGCAGGATGCGTGCCGCCGTCGCCAGGGCCGACGCCAGCCGGGCGATGCCGGCCACCAGCAGGGCCGCCTGGTCGACGGCGGCCTCGGCCGCGCGCAGATGGACCACCGCGCTGCCGGTCTGCCCTATGTCCACGGCCCGGCGCCCCCGGTGGAGGCAGGTCGCGGCGAAGAACAGCCGGTCCCTGGCCTGCTCGTCGTGGCCCGTGACCGGCAGACACGCGGACAGCGCGTACCGCCCGCGCAGTTCCGCGAGCGTGCCGTCCGCCTCCGCGACCCGCGCCGCCGGTTCCCGGAACCGTGCCTCGGCGCGCTTCAGCGCGTCCGGCGCGGTCCGTTCCAGCGCCCGCGTCCGGTCGAACCCCGGCGCCTCCGCGTCCAGCCTCCGCCCGGCCGCCCCGCACCGCGCGACGATCTCCTCCAGCAGCGCCCGCGCCCCCTCCTCCCCGTCGTCGAGCCGCTGCCGCATCCCGAAGGCGGCCGCCAGTTCCGACGCGGCGGCCTCCAGCGCCTCGGCGTGCCCCCGTATCGCCTCGTCCCCGAGCTGCGCGGCGGCCCACCGCAGCTCCTCCCGGCTGGTGCGTACGCAGTCGTCGGTCTCGACGAGCAACCCCCGCGTCCGCCGGTCGAGTTCGTCCAGCGGTACGACGGTCGGCGCACGTCCGCCGGGTGTCGTGCGCGTCCTCGTCCGCAGCCGGCGCCGCACCGACGTGTACGCCGCCACCGCCACGGCGGCGACCGCGGCGACCAGCGGCAGCACCAGGTCACCGGTGGCGCCCCGATCACGTCCGGCCGCGGCCGCCCCCACCACGACCACCGCCGCCCCGCACACGGCAGCAACCCTCCGCACGGCTCGGTACGCGGCGGCCCGGCGCGGCCGGCGTCGACGGTGGGGCGGCGTCACATTTCGGAGCGTATGGCCGATGACACGACGCCGCGAGCGGGGTGCGCCCGGTCCGGCGGGACCTCGGACACGGGAGACGGATCTGGCCATCCGGGGACGGCGGTGCCATGATCAGCGCACCACAGGCCGGAGGCTTCGATGCTGCATGTCATGTCACTGATCGCCGTCTCGGTGATCGTGGTGCTCTACGCGGTCACCGGAGTCCTGGCCCTCACCACCGGGCGGATGATCGTGCCGTGGCAGCGCGGGTATGTGCTGCGGCCCCGGCTGTGGGGCGCCGGAGCCCTGGTCTTCGTCGCGGGGATCGTGCTGCTCAGGTTCGCCGCCGCCGTGATCGGCGCGACCGCCTTCGACAGCCTGTCCACCTGCGGGCTTGTTCTGATGCTCTCCGGCGCGGTGCTGCAGTTCCTCGGCCAGCGCGTCGGCCGGGTGCGGTGCTGACGCGCCGGCCGGATCCCCGTACGCACGGCCGCCGGCGGGCGCTCACCCCGCCGTGGGACGCCTCCTGATCCTCGACCCGAGCCACACCAGAGGGTCGTACTTGCGGTCGACCGCCCGCTCCTTCAGGGGGATCAGCGCGTTGTCCGTGATCCGGATGCCCTCGGGGCACACCTCCGTGCAGCACTTGGTGATGTTGCAGTAGCCGAGGCCGTGCTCGTCCTGGGCCGCGCGCTTGCGGTCCAGGCCCGACTCCGCGGCCGCGTCCAGGGGGTGCATGTCCAGCTCCGCCACCCGCATCAGGAAGCGCGGGCCCGCGAAGACCTGCTTGTTCTCCTCGTGGTCGCGGACAACATGACAGGTGTCCTGGCACAGGAAGCACTCGATGCACTTGCGGAACTCCTGCGGGCGGTCCACGTCCTCCTGCATCATGCGGTACTCGCCGGGGCCGAGGCCCGGAGGCGGTACGAAGGACGGGATCTCCCGCGCCTTGCGGTAGTTGAAGCCCACGTCCGTCACCAGGTCGCGGACCACCGGGAAGGCGCGCATCGGGGTCACGGTGACCGTCTCGTCCCGGCCGAACACCGACATCCGCGTCATGCACATCAACCGCGGCCGTCCGTTGATCTCCGCCGAGCACGAACCGCACTTGCCCGCCTTGCAGTTCCAGCGCACGGCGAGGTCCGGAACCTGGGTGGCCTGGAGGCGGTGGATGATGTCCAGCACCACCTCGCCGTCGTTGACCTCGACCGTGAAGTCCTCCAGGCCGCCGCCCTGCGCGTCGCCCCGCCACACCTTGAAGCGGGCCTCGTAGCTGCTCACTCGTACAGCTCCTCTTCGGCCAGGTACTTGACCAGCTCCTCCTTCTCGAAGAGGGCGAGCAGGTCTGGGCGGATGGGTTCGGTGGTCTCGCGGGACAGGGTGATCTGGCCGCGGACCGGGTCCGTCGCCGCGAGACCGCCCGTGGGGTCGGTCAGCCGGCACAGCAGATTGATGCGTCGCCACGCCCGGTCCATCGCCGGGAAGTCCTCCCGGGTGTGCCCGCCGCGTGACTCCGTGCGCTCCAGGGCGGCCCGCGCCACGCACTCGCTGACCAGCAGCATGTTCCGCAGGTCCAGGGCGAGATGCCAGCCCGGGTTGAACTGGCGGTGCCCCTCGACACCCGCCCGGCGCGCCCGCACCCGCAGCTCCGCCAGCTTCTGCAGCGCCTGCCGCATCTCCGGCTCCCGGCGGATGATCCCGACCAGGTCGTTCATGGTCTGCTGGAGTTCCTGGTGCAGGGTGTACGGGTTCTCCGGAGGGCGCCCGTCCTCCTGGCCGGGTGCCGGACCCTCGGCGGAGAACGGACGCAGGGCCTCCGCCGCGGCGTTGTCCACCTCGGCCTCGTCCACCGTGGGACGCTCCGCGGTCTTGGTCGCGTACCGAGCCGCGTGCAGACCCGCCCGCCGTCCGAAGACCAGCAGGTCGGAGAGCGAGTTGCCGCCCAGCCGGTTGGAGCCGTGCATCCCGCCGGCCACCTCACCGGCCGCGTACAGACCCTCGACCCCGCGGGCCGCCGCCGTGTCCGAGTCGACGGCGATGCCGCCCATCACGTAGTGGCAGGTCGGGCCGACCTCCATGGCCTCGGCGGTGATGTCGACGTCCGCCAGCTCCTTGAACTGGTGGTACATCGACGGCAGCCGGCGCCGGATGACCTCGGCGGGCATACGCGTGGAGACGTCGAGGAAGACACCGCCGTGCGGGGAGCCGCGGCCCGCCTTCACCTCGGCGTTGATCGCACGCGCGACCTCGTCACGGGGGAGCAGCTCCGGCGGGCGCCGGTTGTTGTCCGGGTCGTCGTACCAGCGGTCGGCCTCGTCCTCGGTCTGCGCGTACTTCTCCTTGAAGACATCCGGGATGTAGTCGAACATGAACCGCCTGCCGTCGGAGTTCCGGAGCACCCCGCCGTCGCCGCGCACCGACTCGGTGACGAGGATGCCCTTCACCGACGGCGGCCAGACCATGCCCGTCGGATGGAACTGCACGAACTCCATGTTCAGCAGCGGCGCCCCGGCGAGCAGGGCCAGCGCGTGCCCGTCGCCCGTGTACTCCCAGGAGTTCGACGTCACCTTGAAGGACTTGCCGATGCCGCCCGTCGCGATCACCACGGCGGGGGCCTCGAGGACGAAGAAACGGCCGGACTCGCGCTCGTAGGCGAAGACCCCCGACACCCGGTTGCCCTGCTTGAGGATCCGGGTGACCGTGCACTCCTGGAAGACCTTCAGCCGGGACTCGTGGTCCCCGGTCTCCTTCGCGTCCTCCTGCTGGAGCGCGACGACCTTCTGCTGGAGCGTGCGGATCAGCTCCAGGCCCGTGCGGTCGCCCACATGCGCCAGGCGTGGGTACTCGTGGCCGCCGAAGTTGCGCTGGGAGATGCGCCCGTCCTTCGTACGGTCGAACAAGGCGCCCCAGGTCTCCAGCTCCCAGACCCGGTCGGGGGCCTCCCGCGCGTGCAGTTCGGCCATCCGCCACTGGTTGAGGAACTTCCCGCCGCGCAGGGTGTCGCGGAAGTGCACCTGCCAGTTGTCGTGCGGATTGGCGTTGCCCATCGCCGCCGCGATGCCGCCCTCCGCCATCACCGTGTGCGCCTTGCCGAACAGCGACTTGCAGATCACCGCCGTACGGGCGCCGCGCTCCCGGGCCTCGACGGCGGCCCTGAGGCCGGCCCCGCCGGCCCCGACCACGACCACGTCCCACTCCTGCCGGTCGATCACGGACATCAGAAGAACCTCGGATCGTCGAAGACGCCGGACGCCACCAGGTACACGTAGAAGTCGGCCAGCGCCACGCTGAACAGCGAGGCCCAGGCCAGCAGCATGTGGCGGGCGTTCAGCCTGCTGATGAACTGCCAGGTCCGGTAGCGCACGGGATGCTTGGAGAAGTGCTTGAGCTTCCCGCCGACGATGTGCCGGCAGGAGTGGCAGGAGAGGGTGTACGCCCAGATCAGCACGATGTTCACCAGGAAGACCAGGGTGCCGAGCCCCATGTGGCCCCAGCGGTAGTGCTCGTCCCGGAAGGCGAGCACGGTGTCGTACGTGAGTACGCCCGCCACGAGGATCGCCGCGTAGAAGAAGTACCGGTGGATGTTCTGAAGGATCAGCGGGAAGCGGGTCTCGCCGGTGTACGTGCGGTGCGGCTCGGCCACCGCGCAGGCCGGCGGTGACAGCCAGAAGCCGCGGTAGTAGGCCTTGCGGTAGTAGTAGCAGGTCAGGCGGAAGCCGAGCGGGAAGATCAGGATGATGATCGCCGGCGAGATCGCCCACCAGCTGCCGAACAGGTCGGCGTTGGGGCCCGCGTGCATGGTCCGGCAGCGTTCCGCCAGGCAGGGCGAGTAGAACGGCGACACATAAGGCGCCGCGTAGTAGTCCGCGTCGGCGAACGCCCGCCAGGTCGAGTACACGATGAACGCGAGCAGCCCGGCGGCGGTGGCGGCGGGCGCCAGCCACCAGCGGTCCGTGCGCAGGTGCGGGACGGCGATCGAGGCGCGCGTCCCGGTGCGCACTCCGCCGCCGGGCGCTCGGGGTTCGGTGTCGGGGGGTTCCGTTCCAGTGGCCAAGGAAAGCGCACCTCTCTCGTGGGTTCGGTCACCTCCGGGGCGCGCCGGGGGTCAGGGCGCGTGCCGGCCTCGGGCGCCGAGGCCCTCGTCGTCCGAGTCCGTCCACAGGCTGCTGTCATACGGGGTGTCGGAGATCGTCACCAGCTCGACACGCCGGGCGGAGACCGTGGTCGCGGCCGCCTCGCGCAGCAGCGCCACGCTCTCGCGCAGGTGGTCGGCGTCGGTGCGGACGCGCCGTATCTCCAGCCCGCCGGTCCCCATCTGCTGCTCCAGGCGCCCCACCGACCGGTACAGGTCGTCGAGGCACCGCTGGACCGACGTCAGTTCGTCGTTCACGGACATGACGTGACCTCACTTTCACGGGCCCGAAGGCCCAAGGCGTCGACGTTCATGCGCCTGCGAGTGTTGCGCGTCGCGGCAGCCGGTGTGAAGGGACGTGCAGTGATTGGCCGACGCACGCCGGGGCGTGCGGTTGCGCCGAACGGGTGGGGTTCCCGTGGTTCGTCGTCGTGTCGCCGCATAGGGCTGAACCCTTTCCTCTTCAGTGGGCCCATACATTTGATCAGTTCAAATGCCATCAAACCTGATCATAACGCCCCCCGCTCATCCGCGAAGCGGCTCCCGGAGGTAGACGTGATGTCCCACGACGGCGTCGGACGGAGCGCGGTGCTGCGCTCGGTCGCATTCCTCACCGCGGGAGCCCTCGCGGTGACCGCGCTCGCCGCCTGCTCCGACGACAGGAAGACCAGCACACCGGCCGCCGGGCAGGACATCGCCCCGGCTGCCCGCACCCAAGTCGGTGACGGCGGCACCCTGCACTGGGCGGTCGACGCCGTGCCGGGGACCCTGAACACCTTCCAGGCCGACGCCGACGCCGGGACCACCCGGATCGCCGGCGCCGTGCTGCCCTCGATGTTCCGGCTCGACGCGAACGGGCGACCCAAGGCCGACCCCGCCTATCTGGAGTCCGCCAAGGTCGTCTCGACCGAGCCCAAGCAGGTCCTCGTCTACCGCCTCAACCAGCAGGCCGTCTGGAGCGACGGCCGGGAGATCGGTGCCGACGACTTCGCCGCCCAGTGGCGTGCCCTCTCCGGGAAGAACAACGCGTACTGGACCGCCCGCAACGCCGGCTACGACCGCATCGAGAAGGTCGAGCGCGGCGCGAACAACCTCGAGGTCAAGGTCACCTTCGGCAAGCCGTACGCCGACTGGAGGTCGCTGTTCTCGCCGCTGTACCCGAAGGACGTCATGGGCAGCCCGGACGGCTTCAACGACGGGGCGAGACGAGGACTGAAGGTCACCGCCGGCCCGTTCGGCGTCCAGTCGGTCGACCACAAGAACGGCACCGTCACCCTCAGCCGCAACCCGCGCTGGTGGGGCCGGCCCGCCAAGCTCTCCGAGATCGTCCTCGTAGCCGTTCCGCGCGACCAGCGGGCCGCCGCGCTCGCCGAGGGAAGGCTCGACATGGCGGAGATCGACCCGGAGGAGGCCGACCGGCTCACACTGGCCGCGCGCGAGAAGAGCAGCACCCCCTTGCAGAGCGGCTCCCCCGGGGCGGAGTCGGGCCAGACCGCCACGCCCGCCTCCCCGGGAGCGGAGGCGAGCCAGTCCGCCACGCCCGCCTCCCCCGGGGCGGAGACGAGCCAGGCGGCCATGCCGGGCGCGCCGGGGACCAGCGAGCAGCAGACGCTGAACGGCTTTGTGATCCGCAGGTCCCTGGAGCCCGCCTACACCCAGCTCGCCCTGAACGGATCACGGGGCCCGCTCGCCGACGAGCGGGTGCGCCGGGCCGTGGCCCGGGCCCTGGACCGCACCGAGCTGGCCGCACTCGTCCTCAAACCGCTCGGACTGCCCGCGGTGCCGGTCGGCAGCCATCTCGCGCTCGCGGGGCAGGACGCTTACGCCGACAGCAGCGGTGCCATCGGCAGCCAGGACACCAAGCAGGCGCAGGCGCTGCTGGCCGAGGCGGGCTGGGTGACCGGAGGCCCGGTCAAGGAGCAGAAGAAGAAGGCGGCCGGCCCCGAGGGCAGGAAGTCGGAGAACCCGGGGAGTTCAGGGAGCTCCGGGAACTCGGGACACTCTGAGAACTCAGGAGGCTCAGGCAGTTCAGGCAGCTCCCGGAACCCTGAGAACTCAGGGAACTCTGGAAGCTCAGGGAACTCCGAGAACTCGGGGAACTCCGGAAGCTCAGGGAACTCCGGCAACTCCGGCGCGGGCGAGGACGACAAGTCCCGCCGTATGCCCGGCCAGCAGGGCGGGCCCCCGCCGGGGGCATACGCGCCCAAGGGCACCGCCGCCCCGGGAGGCGCCAAGGCAGGGCCGGTCGCCAAGGACGGCAAGCCGCTGGAGCTGAAGTTCGTGCTGCCGTCCGGGCCGGGCTCCCGGGCCCTGCGGACCGTCGGGGAGCGCATCGCGCGCATGCTGGACACGATCGGGATCCGTACGGAGATCACCAAGGTCTCCGACGGGGACTTCTTCAAGGACCACATCGCGTCCGGCGACTACGACCTGGCGCTGTACTCGTGGCCGGCCACCGCGTTCCCGGCGACCGACGCCCGGCCGATCTTCGCCAAGCCGATGCCGGCGGCGGACGGCTCGCTGAGCGTCGAGCAGAACTACACCCGGGTCGGCACCGACCAGGTGAACCAGCTGTTCGACCAGGCCATCGCCACGCTGGACGAGGACGAGGAGCGGGACCTGGTGCGCAAGGCCGACGCCCACATCTGGGCCGCCGCCGGCTCCATCCCGCTCTACCAGCGCCCCCAGCTCACGGCGGTCCGCGCCAACCTGGCCAACGCGGGCGCGTTCGGCTTCCAGACCCCGGTCTACGAGGACATGGGCTTCCTCAAGAAGGGCGTGAAGCCGTCCGCGAGCCCTTCGAAGTCCGGCTAGAGCCCGGGCGCGACCGCCCCGGCGGCCGGAAGAAGGAACTCCGCCGGTGTGTCCCGTTCCTACGGGACACACCGGCGGAGTGTGTCGCTGTCAGCTGTCAGCTGTCAGCTGTCAGCTGTGCTTGGCGCGGCTTGCGGCGCGGGCGCGCTCACGCTGGTCGAGGACGACCTTGCGGATGCGGACGGCCTCCGGCGTCACCTCGACGCACTCGTCGTCGCGGCAGAACTCCAGGGACTGCTCGAGCGACAGCTTGCGCGGCGGCACGATCGACTCGGCGATGTCGGCCGTGGCGGACCGGATGTTGGTGAGCTTCTTCTCCTTGGTGATGTTGACGTCCATGTCGTCGGAGCGGGAGTTCTCGCCGACGATCATGCCCTCGTACACCTCGGTGCCCGGCTCCACGAAGAGCACACCGCGCTCCTGGAGGTTGGTCATCGCGAACGCGGTGACACTGCCGGTGCGGTCGGCCACCAGGGAGCCGTTGTTCCGGGTCTGGAGCGGGCCGAACCAGGGCTCGTGACCCTCGTGGATGGAGTGGGCGATACCCGTGCCACGGGTGCCGGTCAGGAACTCCGTACGGAAGCCGATCAGACCGCGCGACGGCACGACGAACTCCATGCGGACCCAGCCGGAGCCGTGGTTGGACATGTTGTCCATCCGGCCCTTGCGGACGCCCATGAGCTGCGTGACGGCGCCCATGTGCTCCTCGGGCACGTCGATCGTCATGCGCTCGACCGGCTCGTGGACCTTGCCGTCGATCTCCTTGGTGACCACCTGCGGCTTGCCGACCGTCAGCTCGTAGCCCTCGCGGCGCATGGTCTCCACCAGGATGGCCAGCGCCAGCTCACCGCGGCCCTGCACCTCCCAGGCGTCGGGCCGCTCGGTGTCCAGGACCCGCAGGGAGACGTTACCGATCATCTCGCGGTCGAGGCGGTCCTTGACCTGACGGGCGGTGACCTTGCGGTCCTTGACCGTGGCCTTGGCGTTGGCGCCCTTGCCGGTGCCGCCCCTGCCGACCAGCGGCGAGGTGTTGGTACCGATGACCATGGAGATCGCGGGCTCGTCCACCGTGATCAGCGGCAGCGCGACCGGGTTCTCCGGGTCGGCCAGGGTCTCACCGATCATGATCTCGGGGATACCGGCGACGGCACAGATGTCACCCGGGCCCGCCACCTCGGCGGGCTTGCGGGTGAGGGCCTCCGTCATCATCAGCTCGCTGATACGCACGTTGCTGGTCGTTCCGTCGCGCTTGATCCAGGCGACGGTCTGGCCCTTGCGCAGCTCGCCCTGCTCGACGCGGAGCAGCGCGATACGGCCGAGGAAGTTGTCGGCGTCCAGGTTGGTGACGTGAGCCTGGAGCGGGGCCTCTTCGTCGTAGGTCGGGGCCGGGATGTGCTCCAGGATCGTGGAGAAGAACGGCTCCAGGCTGTCGCTGTCGGCCGGGACCGTGCCGTCCTGAGGCTTGGTGAGGGAGGCGATGCCGTCACGGCCGCACGCGTAGACGATCGGGAACTCGATCTGGTCCTCGTCGGCGTCGAGGTCGAGGAAGAGGTCGTACGCCTCGTTCACGACCTCGTCGATACGGGCGTCGGGGCGGTCCGTCTTGTTGATGCACAGGATGACCGGCAGCCGGGCCTGGAGCGCCTTGCGCAGCACGAAGCGGGTCTGCGGCAGCGGGCCCTCGGACGCGTCGACGAGCAGCACGACACCGTCGACCATCGACAGGCCGCGCTCGACCTCGCCGCCGAAGTCGGCGTGGCCGGGGGTGTCGATGATGTTGATCGTGATGGGGTCCCCGCCGTCCTTGGGGTGGTACTTCACCGCCGTGTTCTTGGCGAGGATCGTGATGCCCTTCTCACGCTCCAGGTCGTTGGAGTCCATGACGCGGTCGTCGACCTGCTCGAGCTGGTGGGCGGCGAAGGCACCGGCCTGCTTCAGCATGCCGTCGACGATGGTCGTCTTCCCGTGGTCGACGTGGGCGACGATGGCGACGTTGCGGATGTCGTGGCGCGTGGCCATATTGCGCAGTACTCCCGGAGTGGTGAGGACGGCCTGCGCGTACATCTCTGTTACGCGGGCCCTGCCGGGCTGAACATGCCACGGCCTCACCCCATGGTACGGGGCCCCGGCCGAAGGAGGGTGGTACGGGCCCTGCGCAGGAGCGGGGTGGGCGGGCGCAGTGACGAGGGTCACCCTTGGGCGTGGTACTCCCGGCGGCCGGGCATCCCGCATCGGGCTGATCACGGGCCGGCTGATCACGGGCCGGCTGATCACCGGACAGGCGGAAGCCGGCCGTGCGCCGGAGGTTCGCATCCTGGTGCGGTCTGGCGAGAAACAGCCGTGTGTCACGCGACGGTCCCACCGGAATGAGTCAGAGATATAGGGAAAACCCTGCATCCTCGGCCGGCCGAGGCGCAAAACGAAAGATCCGCACTAGTGTGCTTCCGCCTGCGCCGTGCGCTTCTTGCCTGGCCAGGGGCCCACCGGAAAGGCGGCGGCCCGGCAGCGTGCCCGCTGCCCGGTGAGACCGCCGGTGTGCTGCGCGGTCCGTGCCGGTGGCGTGATTACACCCGCCGCACAGGGGGGACCATGATCTCAAGCGATTTTCTCCGGTCAGTGTCCGGAATGCGGACACTCCAAGCCGATAGATGTGTAACAAGTCCGTTTCGCAGTGATCTTTCAGCAAACCGTTTGTCCGGATTTTGGAAGATGTACGCGACAGGTGTGATCGAACCGAGACCTTAGGAGTGTGGTTCGACATCTGCCTTTGGCAGATAGTTAGGCGCGTAGAGCTCGGACGAACGGGTCACGCGCTGCAGGCGGCGCCGACTCACGAGCGGCGGGGAGCACCTGACATTTTCAGGCACCGATGACGGTGATGTGTCTTGTGCTCCTCTGTGCGGTGAACCATTGGACTCATGAGGAGGAGCCCCATGCGTGGTGCCAAGAGCGCCAAGTGGGTTGCGATAGCCGCGGTTGTGGCGCTGGGCGCGACGGCCTGTGGCGGTGGCGGAGACAACGGCAGCTCGGGCAGTGGCAAGGGCAACGGCGTCGTGTCGGTGGAGATCGGTGAACCGCAGAACAGCCTGGTTCCCACCAACACGTACGAGACCGAGGGCGGCCAGGTCATCAACGCCCTCTTCACGGGTCTGACCAAGCTTGACGCCAACGACAAGGTCGTCAACGCCATGGCGCAGTCGATCGAGACCAAGGACAACAAGGTCTGGACGATCAAGCTGAAGCCGGGCTACACGTTCCACAACGGTGAGAAGGTCACGGCCCAGTCCTTCATCGACGCCTGGAACTACGGCGCCAACCAGACCAACGCCCAGCAGACCAACCCGCTGTTCAGCCACATCCAGGGCTACAGCGACCTGAACCCGGGCGAGGGCAAGAAGCCCAAGACCGACAAGATGTCGGGTCTGAAGGCCGTCGGCGACGACACCCTCCAGGTCACCCTGACCGGCCCGTTCGCGGCGTTCCCGGCGCAGCTGTCGTTCACGTCGTTCGTGCCGCTGCCCAAGGCGTTCTTCAAGGACCCGAAGGGCTTCGGCGAGGCCCCGATCGGCAACGGCCCCTTCAAGATCCAGGGCAAGTTCAAGCACAACGAGGCCATCAACACCACGAAGTACGACAAGTACCCGGACGCCTCGCAGATCGAGGCCAAGGGCGTCGACTTCAAGATCTACTCGAACCTCGACACGTCCTACAAGGACCTCGTCGCCGGCAACCTGGACATCCAGCTCGTCGTCCCGAACTCGGGCCTGCCGACGTACAAGAAGGACCTGCCGGGCCGCACGATCGACCAGCCCGACTCGGCCGTCGGCTACATCGGCTTCCCGATCAAGTACAACAAGGCCTTCCAGAACGCGGACCTCCGCAAGTCCATCTCCATGGCCATCGACCGGAAGACGATCGCCGAGAAGGTCTTCCTCGGCGCCCGTACGCCGGCGGACGACTACATCAGCCCCATCGTCGACGGCTACCGCAAGGGCGCGTGCGGTGACGCCTGCACCCTGAACGTGGCCAAGGCCAAGGAGCTCTACAAGAAGAGCGGCGGGCTGCCCGGCAACACGCTGGAGATCGGCTACAACGCGGACGGCGGCCACAAGGAGTGGGTCGAGGCGGTCGCCAACCAGCTCCAGCAGAACCTGGGCCTGAAGGTGACGGCCAAGCCGTTCGAGCAGTTCCAGACCATCCTCAACGACCTGGACGCCAAGAAGTACCAGGGCTCCTTCCGGATGGCCTGGAGCATGGACTACCCGGACATGGAGGACTACCTCCGCCCGGTGTTCTCGAAGGACGCCATCGCCAACGGCTCGAACTACTCCGGTTACGTCAACGACAAGTTCGAGAAGCTGCTCGTCGACGGCGACAAGGCCCCGACGCACGAGGACGCGGTCAAGACCTACCAGCAGGCGGACGACGTTCTGCTCAAGGACATGCCGTACATCCCGGTGTACTTCTACACGCTGAACTCCGGTTACAGCGAGAAGATCAAGTCCATGAAGGTCGCCGGTAACCACCTGATCCTGTGGGAAACGGTCAAGCTCAGCTGAGCATGCCCTGAGTAGTTCCGACACTCAGCGGAACAGGGTGAGCAGGGGGAGGACGGACCATCCTTCCCCTGCTCACCCCTTCTGCCGTCTCCCGTCCGACCGTGCCGCCGCCCCGGCCGCGGACGGGTCCAGCACCCCCCTCTGGAGTACCCATGGGCCGATACGTCGTGCGCCGCCTCCTGCAGGTGATCCCTGTGGTGATAGGCGTCACGTTCATCATCTTCTGCCTGGTCTTCGCGCTGCCCGGCGACCCGATCCAGGCGCTGGCCGGCGACAAGCGCGCCGACCCGAACATCGCGGCGATCCTCCGCGACCACTACCACCTCAACGAGCCGCTGTATCAGCAGTACTGGCACTACATCAGCGGCGTCTTCACCGGTGACCTCGGTGAGACGTACAACGGCCGTGCCATCTCGGACATCGTCTCCCAGCGGTTCCCCGTCACGCTGAAGCTCGGCCTGACGTCCTTCGCCGTCGAGGCCGTCATCGGCATCCTGGCGGGCATCCTCTCCGCGCTGAAGCGGGGCAAGTTCCTCGACAACGTGGTGCTGGTCGCCACCCTCGTGCTGATCTCGATCCCGGTCTTCGTGCTCGGTAGCGTGTTCCAGCTGGAATTCGGCATGAACATGAAGATCACGCCGATCTCCGGCATCGAAAAGGGCTGGCCGCAGAGCTACGTCCTTCCGGCGGTCGTGCTCGCCTCGACCTCCATGGCGTACATCGCGCGGCTCGTCCGGTCGAGCCTGACGGAGTCGATCCGGGCCGACTACGTGCGCACGGCCATCGCCAAGGGTCTGCCGCGGCGCCGGGTCATCGGCCTGCACGCCATGCGCAACTCCCTGATCCCGGTCGTCACCTTCCTCGGCTTCGATCTTGGCGCCCTCATGGGTGGCGCGATCATTACCGAGCGCGTGTTCAACATGCCGGGTATCGGTGGCCAGTTGGCCCAGTCGGTCTATCTGCGCGAGCGGCCCGTCGTGGTCGGTCTGGTGACCCTGCTGGTGCTGATCTACCTGGTCGCCAACCTCCTCGTAGACCTGATGTACGCCGTGCTCGACCCGAGGATCCGTTATGAGTGAGAAGACGATAGAGAGGCCCACCACCGACGAGGCCGCCCTCGCCAAGGAGATCGAGGCCGAGGAGAAGGCGGCGGCCCGGCAGGCGAGCCTGCTCAAGGACGGCTGGGCGGACCTGCGCAAGCGGCCCATGTTCCTGGTGACCGCCCTCGTCATCGTCTGCCTGCTCGCGCTGGCGATCGCGCCCAGCCTGTTCACGTCGCGCTCCCCGTTCTCGGACGGCTTCTGCCAGCTCCAGAACTCCATGAACGGGCCGTCCTCCGGGCACCTGTTCGGCTTCGACGTGCAGGGCTGCGACATCTACACGCGGACCGTGTACGGCACGCGCAACTCGATCGTCGTGGGTGTGGTGACCACCATCGCCACCACCCTGATCGGCGGCCTGCTGGGCATGCTGGCCGGTCTGGTCGGCGGCTGGCTCGACGCGCTGCTGTCCCGGATCACCGAGGTCTTCTCGGCGCTGCCGCTCATCATCGGCGGTCTGCTGATCATGTCGATCTGGCACACCGGTGACGTCTGGTCGGTGTCGTTCATCATGGCGATCCTCGGCTGGCCGCAGGTCTTCCGGATCATGCGCGGCGAGGTCATCTCGAACAAGTACAACGACTACGTGATGGCCGCCCGGGCGCTCGGCGCGGGCTCGGGACGGATCGCGTTCCGGCACATCCTGCCGAACACGCTCGCCCCCGTCATCGTCATCACCACGATGAACCTCGGTGTCTACATCGCCGCCGAGGCCGCTCTGTCCTACCTGGGCATCGGTATCCAGTACCCGAACATCTCCTGGGGTCTGATGATCAGTGACGCCCAGGACCGATTCCTGACCTCGCCGCACGCGCTGCTCTTCCCGGCCGGCGCCCTGAGCCTCACCGTGCTGGCGTTCATCATGCTCGGCGACGTCGTCCGCGACGCCTTCGACCCGAAGATGCGCTGAGGGAGGCGTACGTGACCATCATCGACCCGACGGACGCCGTCCCGGCTCCGCGATCCGGCGACGCCGACAAGACCGGCCCGCTGCTCGAGGTGCGTGACCTGCACGTCGAGTTCCAGACCCGAGAGGGCCTGGTCAAGGCCGTCAACGGCGTCAACTACTCGGTGGACTCCGGCGAGACGCTCGCCGTGCTCGGTGAGTCCGGCTCAGGCAAGTCCGTGACCGCGCAGGCGATCATGGGCATCCTCGACATGCCACCGGCCCGCATCCCGCAGGGGGAGATCCTCTTCCACGGCCGGGACATGCTGAAGATGTCCGGCGAGGAGCGGCGCAAGCTGCGCGGCGCGCGGATCGCGATGATCTTCCAGGACGCGCTGTCCTCGCTCAACCCGGTGCTCAGCGTGGGCTTCCAGCTCGGTGAGATGTTCCGCGTCCACCAGGGGCTGTCCCGCAAGGAGGCCAAGGCCAAGGCGATCGAGCTGATGGACCGGGTGAAGATCCCGGCCGCCGCCGCCCGTGTGAACGACTACCCGCACCAGTTCTCCGGCGGTATGCGCCAGCGCATCATGATCGCCATGGCGCTCGCCCTGGAGCCGGACCTGATCATCGCCGACGAGCCCACCACGGCTCTCGACGTGACGGTGCAGGCCCAGGTGATGGACCTGCTCGCGGAACTCCAGCGCGAGTACCAGATGGGTCTGATCCTCATCACCCACGACCTCGGCGTCGTCGCGGACGTCGCCGACAAGATCGCGGTGATGTACGCGGGCCGCATCGTGGAGACGGCGCCGGTGCACGAGCTGTACAAGCGTCCGGCCCATCCCTACACCCGCGGTCTGCTCGACTCGATCCCGCGCCTGGACCAGAAGGGCCAGGACCTCTACGCGATCAAGGGGCTGCCGCCCAACCTGCTGAAGGTGCCGAGCGGTTGCGCCTTCAACCCGCGCTGCGAGAAGGCGCAGGACATCTGCCGCACCGAGCTTCCGCCGCTGGTCCCGGTGACCGAGCGGGACGGAACCGAACTGCCGGGCCGCGCCAGCGCGTGCCACTTCTGGAAGGAGACGATCCATGGCTGAGCTGACCAAGGCCGACGAGCCGACGGACGCGACGCCGAACGTCTCCGACGTGGAGCTCGCCGACGTGCACTCCGAGGAGGAGGCGGTCGCCGCCCTGGACGCGCACGTCGACCGGGGCGAGCCGATCCTCCAGGTGCGCAACCTCGTCAAGCACTTCCCGCTGACGCAGGGCATCGTGGTCAAGCGCCAGATCGGCGCGGTGAAGGCCGTCGACGGTATCTCCTTCGACCTGTACCAGGGCGAGACCCTGGGCATCGTGGGCGAGTCCGGCTGCGGCAAGTCCACGGTGGCCAAGCTCCTGATGAACCTGGAGCGGGCCACGGCCGGCGAGATCTTCTACAAGGGCCAGGACATCACCAGGCTGTCCGGGCGTGCCCTGAAGGCGGTCCGCCGCAACATCCAGATGATCTTCCAGGACCCGTACACGTCGCTCAACCCCCGCATGACGGTGGGCGACATCATCGGTGAGCCCTTCGACATCCACCCCGAGGCGGCCCCGAAGGGCGACCGGCGCCGCAAGGTGCAGGAGCTGCTGGACGTCGTCGGCCTCAACCCGGAGTACATCAACCGCTACCCGCACCAGTTCTCCGGCGGTCAGCGCCAGCGCATCGGCATCGCCCGCGGCCTCGCGCTCAACCCCGAGGTCATCATCTGCGACGAGCCCGTCTCCGCGCTGGACGTGTCGGTCCAGGCGCAGGTGATCAACCTGATGGAGCGGCTCCAGGACGAGTTCAACCTGTCGTACATCTTCATCGCCCACGACCTGTCGATCGTCCGTCACATCTCCGACCGGGTCGGCGTGATGTACCTCGGCAAGATGGCCGAGATCGGCACGGACGAGCAGATCTACGACCACCCGACGCACCCCTACACCCAGGCGCTGCTGTCGGCGGTCCCGGTGCCGGACCCGGATGCCCGCGAGCACCGCGAGCGGATCATCCTCACCGGCGACGTGCCGTCCCCGGCCAACCCGCCCTCTGGCTGCCGTTTCCGCACCCGCTGCTGGAAGGCCCAGGACAAGTGCGCCGAGGAGATCCCGCTCCTCGCGATCCCCGAGCGCTTCAAGGGCTCGGACTCCCCGGCGGCCCACGAGTCGGCCTGCCACTTCGCCGAGGAGAAGGACGTCGTGCACGCGGCGTGACGGCTCCCCTGCACCGCTCGGTTCCCGGCATCTTTCGAGGTGCCGGGAACCGGCTTTTTCGGGGCCGGCCCGGCTGTCCGGCGCAGCGGCCGGCGCCGGATGACGGCCGGCCCGTACGGCAGGTCAGGTGACCACCTGGGCTCCGGCCCAGTGGCACGCCACCTGTTCCCCGGTGCCGCCGCCGAGTACCTCGAGGTCCTCGCTCCGGCACGCGCCGGCGACACCCGCCCGCTCCGCCTCGCCGCTCGCCAGGACCTGACAGCGGGCGTGGAAGCGACAGCCGGCGGGAATGCGGGACGGATCCGGGGGCTCGCCGGTGAGCACCACCGGTTCGCCCGGCGTCTCCGGCAGGACGGAGAGCAGGGCCCGGGTGTACGGGTGCCGGGGTGCCGTCAGCACCTGTTCGACGGCGCCCGTCTCCACGATCCGCCCCAGGTACATCACGGCGACCCGGTCGGCGATGTTCCAGGCCAGGCCCAGGTCGTGGGTCACCACCAGTGCGGCCAGGCCCAACTCGGTCCGCAGGCGAAGGAGCAACGCGAGAATCTCACCGCGCACGGAGGCGTCGAGCGAGGCCACCGGCTCGTCGGCCACGATGAGTTCGGGCTCCAGGACGAGCGCCCCCGCGATCACCACGCGCTGACGCTGGCCTCCCGACAACTCGTGCGGATAGCGCAGGAAGAACCGCTCGGGCGGTCGAAGGCCCGCCTTGGACAGGGCCTCGCCGACCGCCGCCCGCTCGTCCCCCGCGTACCCGTGGATCCGGGGCCCCTCGGCCACCGCGTCGTACACCGTGTGCCGGGGGTTGAGCGATCCGCTCGGATCCTGGAGCACCAGCTGGACGCGCCTGCGGTAGGTCTTCAGGAACCGCGAGGTGTACTCCAGCGGCCTGCCGCCGAAGCCGACGTGCCCCGCGGTCGGCCGCACCAGGCCCAGCAGCGCACGGGCCAGGGTCGTCTTGCCGCAGCCGGACTCGCCGACGAGCGCCACGATCTCCCCGGCCCGGATGTCGAGTTCCACGCCGTCCACGGCCCGGCTCGGCGCACCGCCGTGCCGCCCGGGAAAGGCCACATGCAGCCCCCGTGCGCTGAGCAGGGGCGGGGGTGTCGTCATGCCGTGCTCCTCGTGTCCTTTGCCGCGGCGGCCGCGCCGGAGACCGCGTCCTCCACGTGCACACAGGCCGCCCGCCGTCCCTGCCCCAGGTCCCGCAGCGCCTGGTCCTGTGTGGCGCACAGGTCCAGTGCCACCGGACAGCGCGGGTGGAAGGCGCAGCCGGAGGGCACGGCGGACGGGTCCGGAGGGTCGCCGGCCAGTCCGCGCGGGGCGAACCGGGAGGCCGGGTCGCCGATGCGCGGGAACGCGGCCGACAGGGCCTTGCCGTAAGGGTGGCGGGCGTCCTCGTAGACCGCCCTGGCGGCCCCCTCCTCGGCCACGCGGCCCGCGTACATCACCGCGAGCCGGTCGCAGGTGTCGGCGAGCACGGCCAGGTCGTGACTGATCATGATCAGGCCCAGGTCCTGCTCGGCGACGAGGTCCCCGATCAGCCGCAGGATCTGTGCCTGAACCATCACGTCCAGGGCCGTGGTCGGCTCATCGGCCACGACCAGCCGGGGATCACAGGCCAGGGCCATGGCGATCATGACCCGTTGGCGCTGACCGCCCGACAGTTCATGCGGGTACGCCGTCGCCCGCGCGGCCGGCAGTCCGACCTGCTCCAGCAGCTCACCGGCCCGCCTCCTGGCCGCGGCCGCGGTCGCCCTGCGGTGCAGCAGGATCGGCTCGGCGATCTGGTCACCGATACGGTGCACGGCGTTGAGCGAGTGCATCGCGCCCTGGAAGACGATCGAGGCGCCCGCCCAGCGGACCGCCCGCACCCGCCCCCACCGCATGGTCAGCACGTCCTCGCCGTTCAGCAGGACCTCCCCGGCGATCCGGGTCCCGGACGGCAGCAGTCTGAGCAGCGCGAGCGCCACCGTGGACTTGCCGCAGCCCGACTCGCCCGCGATGCCGAGTTTGCGGCCCGCGTCCAGCGAGAGGTCCACGCCGCGCACCGCGGCCGCGCCGCCCGGGTAGGTCACCTCGAGGTTCCGGACCTCCAGCAGGGTCAACGCGCCACCCCCAGCCTGGGGTTGAGAACGGACTCCACCGCGCGGCCGCACAGCGTGAACGCCAGGGCGACCACGGCGATGGCGACACCCGGCGGCACCAGGTACCACCAGTCCCCGGAGCTGACCGCGCCCGCCTCCCGTGCGTCCTGGAGCAGACCGCCCCATGACACGACCGTGGGGTCGCCCAGGCCGAGAAAGGCGAGAGTGGCCTCGGCCAGAATCGACGAGGAGATCATCAGCGTCGTCTGTGCCAGCACCAGCGGCATGACGTTGGGCAGCACATGCCGGAGCATGATGTGCCGGTGGCCGCCGCCGAGCGCCCTGGCACGCTCGATGTACGGCCGGGACTCCACCGCCAGGGTCTGCGCCCGCACCAGCCGGGCCGTGGTCGGCCAGGAGGTCACGCCGATCGCCAGGATCACCGTGCCGAGGGAGCGGGACATGACGGTGGCGAGCGCGATGGCGAGGACCAGCGTCGGCATCACCAGGAACCAGTCCGTGATGCGCATCATCACGGTGGCGTACGTGCCCCGGAAGTGCCCGGCCGTGACCCCGACCAGCGTGCCGATGGCCACGGACAGCACCGCCGCCAGCAGTCCGACCAGCAGCGACACCCGCGCCCCCCACACCAGCAGGCCCAGCAGATCGCGTCCGAACCGGTCGGCGCCGAGAGGGAGTTCCCCGCTCGGCCCCTCCAGCGGCCGGCCCGGTGCGGCCGTCACGCTGGACACGTCCGAGCCGACCGTCAGCGGTGCGGTCACCGCGACGAGGGCGAAGAGAACCAGTGTGGCCAGTCCGAGGAGACCGGCACGGCGGCTGCGGTACTGCTTCCAGAACCGGCCGGCGGAGTGACGGCGGCGCTGCCAGGCGAGCGCCCGGGGACCGGCCTGAGGCGTCGGGGGAGCGGTTTCGGTCGTCATCGGCCCACCCGGGGGTCGAGCAGTGGATAGACGAGATCGGCCAGTGTGTTCATCACGATCACCGCCGCGGCGAAGACGAGGAAGAGCCCCTGGACCAGGGGGAGGTCGGGCACGCTCAGCGCCTGGTAGAACAGCCCGCCGAGGCCCGGCCAGGAGAACACGGTCTCCACGAGGATCACACCCGCGACGGTCCGGCCGAGGTTGACGAAGATCAGCGTCACGGTCGGGAGCAGCGCGTTGGGCACCGCGTGCCTGCGTCTGACCAGGTCGTCTCTGAGACCCTTGGCGCGTGCGGTGGTCAGGTAGTCGCTGCCCATCTCGTCGAGCAGTGCCGAGCGGGTGACCAGCAGCGTCTGCCCGTACTCCACCGCGACCAGCGTGATCACCGGCAGGACGAGGTGGTGCGCGACGTCGACGACGTACGCGAGTCCCTCCTCGCCGCCCGATTCCATGCCCCCCGTGGGGAAGAGGCCGGGGACCGGTCCCGCGCCCACCGAGAACACGATGATGAGCAGCAGACCCAGCCAGAACGACGGGACCGAGTAGAGGGTGAGCGCCAGTCCGGTGTTCAGCCGGTCGCCCATGCGCCCGTGGCGCCACGCGGATCGTGTGCCGAGGAGGATGCCGAGGGCGGTGTACAGGACGAACGCGGTGCCGGTGAGCAGCAGGGTGTTCGGCAGCGCATCGGTGATCTTGTCGACGACGGGTGCCCGGAACTGGTACGAGGTGCCGAGGTCCCCGGTGAGCGCCTTGCCGCAGTAGTCGGTGAACTGCCGCCACAGAGGCAGATCGAGACCGAACTCGCGGCGGTAGGCCGCCAGTTGCTCCGCCGACACCGGCCGGCCGCCCGTCATGAACTTGACCGGGTCCCCGGGGATCAGCCGGAACAGGAAGAAGCTGGTGACGAGGACGGCCAGCAGGGAGACGACGGCGCCGCCCGCCTTCCCCGCCGCATAGCGCAGATAGGCGGTTCCGCCGCGGGTCCGCGGGCCGCGGTCCGACGGCTCGGCGGTGGGCGGGGCGTCCGGCCTCGCGGCCGGCGCGGACGCCGCGTCGGCGGTCATGAGGACCCTGCCCGGTCAGGGGCCGGTGGGGTTGGTCGGTTCATGGGCTACTCGCGGTCCTCGGAAGTGGCTCGGCGGCGCATCGCGAGGAACGCCCCGGCGCCGGCGAGCAGCACGAACCCCGCACCGACCCCTATCACGATGCCGGCCGAGCCGCCGCCGGACGACGTCCCGGTATCGGCCGGAACCGCCGACCACCAGCTCCAGTAGCCGTCCTGGCCGTAGATGTTGCCGCTCTTCTCCGGCATGGTGGTGATCGACTTGATCTGGTCCGTGCGGTAGGCCTCCATCGCGTTCGGATACGCCATGACGTTCATGTACCCGAGGTCGTACAGCCGCGACTCCATCTGCCGGACGATGTCCGCCCGCTCGGCGGGGTCGTACTCCGCGAGCTGCCGTGCGTACAGCTCGTCGTACTTCCTGTCGCAGATGAAGTTGTCGGTCGCGCCGGTGTCCTTCGGGGTGGCGGGAAGCGCGGCGCACGTGTGGATGGAGAGGACGAAGTCCGGGTCGGGGTTGACGGACCAGCCGTCGAAGGCGAGGTCGTATCGGCCGGCTAGCCAGGGGTCGGTCACGTTGTCGAGGCAGTCGAGCGTCACCCCGATGCCCAGCTTGCCCCACCACTCCTTGAGGTACTGGCCGACCGCCTTGTCGTTCGGGTCGGTGGCGTGGCACAGAACGCGGTAGGTGATCGGTCTGCCGTCCTTGCCCACGCGCTTGCCGCCGTCGTTCTTCCGGTAGCCCGCCTCGTCGAGGAGCCGGGCGGCCCGTGCCGGGTCGTAGGAGAGTTCCTGGTCCGCCGCCGGCTTCCAGAAGTACGCCGAGAAGCGCGGCGGGATGTACCCGTCACCCTGGACCGCGTGGCCCTGGAAGACCCTGTCGATGAGTGTCCTGCGGTCGACCGCCGTGAACAGGGCGTGCCGCACGCGCTCGTCCAGCAGTGAGGGGTGTCCGTCGCCGAACTTCCGGCCGTTTCGCGCCCGCGCCCCCGGGTTGGTGGCCAGCGCGTAGAAGCGCCGGCCCGGCGCCTCGTTCACCTTGATGTCCTTCTGCCCGCGGAGTGCGGCGGTCTGCGCGGGCGTCAGGCCGCTGACGAAGGACACCTCGCCCTTCTGGAGGGCCGCGACCGCCGCGTCACCGTCTTTGTAGTACTTGAAGACCAGCTCGTCGAACTTCGGAGTGCCGCGCCAGAACGTCTTGTTGGGCTCGAGGCGCACATAGCTGTCGGGCTTGTAGCCGGTGAGCACGAACGGCCCGTCGCCGACGACGGGAAAGCTCTTGTCGTTGTTGAACCTGGAGAAGTCCCCGACCTTGTCCCAGACGTGCTTGGGCACGATCGGTACGTCGAGCGCCGTCATCGTGGCCTGGGGCTTCTTCAGCTCGACGACCAGCTTGGTGGGGCTCGGCGCCGTGACCCTTCTGAAGTTCGCGACGAAGCTGCCATTGGCGGTGGCGGCTCCCTGGTCGGTCATCATCTTCTGAAAGGTCCAGGCCGCGTCCTCGGCGGTGACCTGCCTGCCGTCCGACCACTTCGCGTCGGAGCGGATGGTGTACGTCCAGGTCAGCTTGTCCGGCGACGGCTTCCAGGCGGTGGCCAGGCCCGGGGCGACATGGGCGTCCCGGGGGTCGTAGTCGGTCAGGTACTCGTACATCAGCCGGTGGATGCTCGTACTGACCAGGCGGGTCGCGAGGAACGGACTCAGCGAGTCGACGCTCTGGGCGACCGCCACGGTGAGGACCCTCTTCTCCTTCGCCTCGGCCCGCTGGGGCGCGGGGGCGAGTGAGGCCGCGAGAGCCGTCGCGAGCGTCAGGCCGGCGGCCAGGAGCCGGGGTGTGCGGAGCCGCGTTCTGTCCGGGCGAGGGTGTCTTCTGCCGTGCTGGTCTTGCGTGCTCATCGATCGACCTCGCGTCATCGCTCGTGCAGGACGATTGCTGGACTGCTTGATCGGTACCCGGGGCGCAGGCGGGGTGAAGGTGTGTCTATCAGCGGCCGTCTGCACGCGTCAACGGCGCGTACACCCCTTCTGGCCTGCGCAAAAGCCGGGTTGACGCACACCAGTTCAGCCATTGGTCCACACCGGTGAAGTCTCCCTGGTGGAGACCTGACGGAGGATCGGCCCGTGCCGCGCCGGCCCCGGAGCAGCACAACGCCCCGCCGGACGAGTCCAGCGGGGCGAGCGGGGAACGGCTGCCCTCCCGTGCGCAGCGGTTCCCTCAAGGGGCCTCAAGGGGGCGGACGGACGTCTCGTCCTTCCGGCCGTGGATCATCCGTACTGGATGCCCCACAGGTTGTTGTTGCGCTTGGCCGGCGCCACGATGCCCGTCTTCTTCCACACCCTGTGCTTCACGCACTGCTGCCTGCCGTTGGGCTCCAGGTGGTACTTGGTGACGCTGAAGCCCTTGGCCTCGTGGTACATCATGAGGCGGCCCTTGGTCTTGCCGCTCTTCCTCTCGACCTTGGCCGAGTAGGTCCACGTGTCGGACTTGGACCAGGTCTTGCCCACCGAGACGCTGAACGAGGTCGAGGCCTTGGCGAAGATGACCCCGGCCTCGGTGCCGAGCTGCACCGTACCCGTGGCCGACCAGCTGCCCGTCTTGTTCTTGGCGTAGCTGATGGTCACGCCGGGTCTCGCCCAGTCGCTGTGCACATTGGTCGGCACCCAGACCGTCTTCTTGTCGCCGATGCTGTAGATGGGGGTGTCGTCGCACCTGACGCCCGCGGAAGCCGTGGGAGCGGCCACCGCCACGGCGCCGGCGCTGAGCAGCGCGGTCGACAGGACCGCACTCATGGCACGCTTCATGATCACCTTTCGGGTGGAAGGAGGGGCGGTCCGGCGTTCCTGTCCGGCCCCTTGATCGATACACGACAGATCATTCCAGCCAACTCGACTGCTGTGGAAGCTATTTGAGTGACGCTTGAGCTTCGTTCGGTGAGCAGCGGGGAGGCGGCGGCGCCGTCGGGGCCGGACCTGGGAGCCGTGGGCTGCGAGCGGATCCCGCCAGACGGGGGATGGGCGGTCCCGGGACGGGCAGGGGGACTGCGTGCCTTGTCCGTTATGAGCCGATACTGGCCGATAGTGGATCCGTGCTCCGACGCCGGCGGCACAGCGCCGGTCGGAAGGGTTCACAAGGAGGCACCCCATGCGTGGAGCCCGGCACGCCCGATGGGTGGCGGCCGCGATGGCGGCAGCCCTCTCGGCGGCCGCCTGCGGTGGGGGCGGCGGGGGAACCGCCCCCGGGGTGCTCAGCTCGTCGTGGAGTGACCCGCCGAATCCGCTGGAGCCGGCCAACACCAACGAGGTCCAGGGCGGCAAGGTCCTCGACATGCTCTTCCGCGGGCTCAAGCGCTACAACCCGAGAACCGGCGCGGCCGAGAACATGCTCGCCGAGAAGATCGAGACCACCGACTCGCAGAACTTCACCGTCACCGTCAAGGACGGATGGACGTTCAGCGACGGCGAGCCCGTCACCGCCAGGTCCTTCGTCGACGCCTGGAACTACGGCGCCGGCCTGAGGAACAACCAGAAGAACGCGTACTTCTTCGGATACATCGACGGCTACGACAAGGTGCACCCCGAGACCGGCACCCAGAGCGCCGACACCCTTTCCGGACTCAGGGTGACCGGCCCCCGCACCTTCACCGTCAGGCTCCGCCAGAAGTTCTCGACGTTCCCGGACACCCTCGGCTATGTGGCGTTCGCCCCGCTGCCCCGGGCGTTCTTCGACCACCACGGCGACTGGCTGAAGAAGCCCGTCGGCAACGGGCCGTACCTGGTCAAGTCCTACATCAGGGGCTTCATGATGTCCCTGAGGAGGTGGGACGGCTATTCCGGCCCGGACAAGGCGCAGAACAACGGAGTGGACCTACAGGTCTACACCGACGGCAACACCGCCTACACCGATCTGCTGTCCGGCAACCTCGACCTCGTCGACGACGTGCCCGCCGCTCAGCTCAAGAACGTAAATGCGGACCTCGACGGCCGGTACATCAACGCCCCGGCCGGGATCATCCAGACCCTCGCCTTCCCGTTCTACGACCCGCAGTGGAACAAGCCGGGCATGGAGAAGGTCCGCACGGGTCTGTCCATGGCGATCAACCGGGACCAGATCACCCACCGGATCTTCCATGACACCCGCACCCCGGCGAGCGACTGGACCTCCCCGGTGCTCGGCGCCGACGGCGGCTTCCAGGCGGGGCTGTGCGCCAGTGCCTGCACCTACGACCCGGTCCGCGCCAGGAAGCTCGTCCAGGAGGGCGGCGGGCTGCCCGGCGGCCAGGTCAGGATCGCGTACAACGCGGACGCGGGCTCCCACCGGGAGTGGGTGGACGCCGTGTGCAACTCCATCAACCGTGCCCTCGGCAACGACAAGGCGTGCGTCGGCAACCCGGTCGGGACCTTCGCCGACTTCCGCAACCAGATCGGCCGGCACAAGATGCCGGGCCCGTTCCGGGCCGGGTGGCAGATGGACTACCCGCTCATCCAGAACTTCCTGCAACCGCTCTACTACACGGGCGCCTCCTCCAACGACGGCAAGTGGTCCGACAAGGACTTCGACCGGCTCGTCGATCAGGCGAACGCGGAGTCGGACACGGCACGGGCCGTGAGGCTGTTCCAGGCGGCCGAGGAGGTCGTACGGGACAACATGGCCGCCATCCCGCTCTGGTACCAGAACGGCAGCGCCGGCTATGCGCAGCGCCTGACCCATGTGGCGCTCAACCCGTTCAGCGTCCCCGTCTACAACGAGATCAAGGTCGGCTGAGCCCCACGGCCACGCCCAACCCCCGGAGGCCCCATGGGACGCTACGTCATCCGGCGTCTGTTGCAGATGATCCCGGTCTTCCTCGGCGCCACCCTGCTGATCTTCCTGATGGTGAACGTGATGGGCGACCCCATCGCGGGCCTGTGCGGCGAACGGCAGTGCGACCCGGCCACGGCGGCCCAGCTGCGCCGGGAGTTCGGCCTCGACAAGCCCGTGTGGCAGCAGTACGCGACCTACATGGGCAACGTCTTCACCGGCGACTTCGGCACCGCCTTCAACGGACAGCCGGTCACCGAGCTCATGGGGACCGCCTTCCCGGTGACCGTCCGGCTGACCGTGGTCGCGATCCTCTTCGAGATCGTCATCGGGATCGCGCTCGGCGTGATCACCGGCATGCGCCGCGGGCGGCCCGTCGACACATCGGTCCTGCTGCTCACCCTCGTCGTGATCTCGGTGCCGACCTTCGTCACCGGTCTGCTGCTCCAGCTGCTGCTCGGCGTCCAGTGGGGCTGGGTCCGGCCGTCGGTCTCCTACCAGGCCGCCCTCGGCGAGCTGATCGTGCCCGGTCTCGTTCTCGCCTCCGTCTCACTCGCCTACGTCACCCGGCTGACCCGGACCTCCATCGCCGAGAACAGGCGGTCCGACTACGTCCGCACGGCCGTGGCGAAAGGCCTGCCGCGCCGGCGGGTGATCCTCCGGCATCTGCTGCGCAACTCGCTGATCCCCGTGGTCACCTTCATCGGCACCGACATCGGCGCCCTCATGGGAGGCGCCATCGTCACCGAGCGGATCTTCAACATCCACGGCGTCGGATACCAGCTGTACCAGGGGATCCTCCGGCACAACACCCAGACGGTCGTCGGCTTCGTGACCGTGCTGGTGCTGGTCTTCCTGATGGCCAA
Organism: Streptomyces sp. NPDC046931; assembly: GCF_040644655.1. Classification (NCBI taxonomy): domain Bacteria; kingdom Bacillati; phylum Actinomycetota; class Actinomycetes; order Kitasatosporales; family Streptomycetaceae; genus Streptomyces; species Streptomyces sp. NPDC046931. The sequence continues at coordinate 353,475 of NZ_JBEYWX010000001.1, read as the reverse complement.
TCTGCTCGTCGATCTCCTCTACGCCGTACTCGACCCGAGGATCCGCTATGCCTGAGCAGCAGCCGCAGCAGCCCGAGGGTGCCATCGCGGGGACCGGCATGGGAGGCGCGATGGACCTCGCCGCGAGTGAGGCCGGCACCCTGGAGAGGACACCCGGCGGCCCGCGGGGCACGGGTCCGGCGGGCAGACCGCGCAGCCTGTGGTCGGACGCCTGGCGGGATCTGCGGCGGAACCCGGTCTTCATCGCCTCCGCGCTCGTGATCCTCTTCCTCGTGCTGATCTCGCTCCGGCCGTCTCTGATCGCGCCCGGCGATCCCCTCGCATGCGACCTGTCCAGGGCTCAGGAGGGCTCGCAGCCCGGGCATCCGTTCGGATTCGACGGGCAGGGCTGCGACGTGTACACCCGGACCGTCCACGGCGCCCGAACGTCGGTCACGGTCGGCGTCTGCGCCACCCTCGGCGTCGCGGTCCTCGGCTCGGTCCTGGGCGGGCTCGCCGGGTTCTTCGGCGGGGCCTGGGACGCGATCCTCTCCCGCACCACCGACATCTTCTTCGCGATCCCGGTCGTGCTCGGCGGCCTGGTCCTCCTCTCGGTCGTGACCAGCAACACGGTCTGGCCGGTCATCGGGTTCATGGTGCTGCTCGGCTGGCCCCAGATCTCCCGTATCGCCCGCGGCTCGGTCATCACCGCCCGGCAGAACGACTACGTACAGGCCGCCCGCGCCCTCGGTGCCTCCCCCTCCCGCATCCTGCTGCGGCACATCGCGCCCAACGCGGTCGCCCCGGTGATCGTCGTGGCGACCATCGCGCTCGGCACCTACATCGCGCTGGAGGCGACCCTGTCGTACCTCGGGGTGGGGCTGAAGCCGCCCAGCGTCTCCTGGGGGATCGACATCTCCGCCGCCTCCCCGTACATCCGCAACGCCCCGCACGCGCTGCTGTGGCCCTCCGGCGCCCTCGCGATCACCGTGCTCGCGTTCATCATGCTCGGCGACGCGGTGCGCGACGCCCTCGACCCGAAGCTGAGGTGAGCCGTCGTCATGCTGCTGGACGTGCGGGACCTGCACGTGGAGTTCCGGACCCGGGACGGAATCGCCCGGGCCGTGAACGGCGTCAGCTACGCCGTGGACGCGGGGGAGACCCTCGCGGTGCTCGGCGAGTCCGGCTCCGGGAAGTCCGTCACCGCGCAGGCCGTCATGGGGATCCTCGACGTGCCGCCGGGCAGGATCACCGGCGGCAGGGTCCTCTTCCGGGGGCGGGACCTGCTCACCCTGAAGGACGAGGAGCGCAGGAGGATCCGCGGCGCCGAGATGGCCATGATCTTCCAGGACGCGCTGTCCGCGCTCAATCCCGTGCTCACCGTCGGCGACCAGCTCGGCGAGATGTTCGTGGTGCACCGCGGGATGTCGAGGAAGGACGCCCGGGCCAGGGCCGTCGAACTGATGGACAGGGTAGGGATCCCGGCCGCCGCCCAGCGCGTGCGCGACTATCCGCACCAGTTCTCCGGCGGTATGCGCCAGCGCATCATGATCGCCATGGCGCTGGCGCTCGAGCCGGCACTGATCATCGCCGACGAGCCCACCACCGCCCTCGACGTCACCGTCCAGGCCCAGGTCATGGACCTGCTCGCCGAGCTCCAGCGCGAATACCGCATGGGACTCGTCCTCATCACCCACGACCTCGGCGTCGTCGCGGACGTCGCCGACCGCATCGCGGTCATGTACGCGGGCCGGATCGTCGAGTCCGCCCCGGTCCACGACCTCTACAAGGCGCCCGCCCATCCCTACACCCGGGGCCTGCTCGACTCCATCCCACGGCTCGACCGGAAGGGCCGGGAGCTGTCCGCGATCAAGGGCCTGCCGCCGAACCTCATGGACATCCCGCCGGGCTGCGCCTTCCACCCCCGATGCCCGATGGCCCGGGACGTCTGCCTCACCGATGTGCCGCCGCTCTACGAGGTCTCCGAGGACCGCGGGAGTGCCTGCCACTTCTGGAGGGAGTGCCTGCATGGCCGGTCCTGAACCGATCCTCGAGGTCAGCGGGCTGGTCAAGTACTACCCGCTCACCCGGGGGATCCTCCTCAAGAAGCAGATCGGCGCGGTCCGGGCGGTCGACGGCGTCGACTTCACCCTGGGCCGGGGCGAGACCCTCGGCATCGTCGGCGAGTCCGGCTGCGGCAAGTCGACGCTCGCCAGGCTGCTGGTCACCCTGGAGCGGCCGACCTCCGGGGCGATCCGGTACAAGGGGGAGGACATCACCAGGCTGTCCGGGCGCGCCCTGAAGGCGGTGCGGCGCAACATCCAGATGGTCTTCCAGGACCCGTACACCTCCCTCAACCCCCGTATGACGGTGGGCGACATCATCGGGGAGCCGTACGAGATCCATCCCGAGGCCGTGCCCAAGGGGGACCGTCGCCGGCGCGTGCAGGAGCTGCTCGACGTGGTCGGGCTCAACCCCGAGTACGTCAACCGCTACCCGCACCAGTTCTCCGGCGGCCAGCGCCAGCGCATCGGCATCGCGCGGGCGCTGGCGCTGCGCCCGGAGATCGTCGTCGCCGACGAGCCGGTCTCCGCGCTGGACGTGTCCGTCCAGGCGCAGGTGGTCAATCTGATGGCGCGGCTCCAGGGCGAGTTCGGACTGTCGTACGTGTTCATCGCCCACGACCTGTCGGTCGTGCGGCACATCTCCGACCGGGTCGGGGTGATGTACCTCGGACGGATCGTGGAGATCGGCCGGGACGCGGAGATCTACGACCATCCCACGCACCCCTACACCCAGGCCCTGCTGTCCGCGGTGCCGGTGCCCGACCCGGAGGCACGGGAGCGCCGGGAGCGGATCATCCTGAGCGGCGATGTGCCGTCCCCGGCAAACGTCCCCTCCGGCTGCCGGTTCCGCACCCGGTGCTGGAAGGCCAGGGAGCGGTGCGCCCTGGAGGTGCCGCCGCTCGCGGTCCCCGAACGCTTCCGCGCGCAGGGAGGACCGGCCGCACACGACTCGGCCTGCCACTTCGCGGAGGAGAAGCGGGTGGTGCCGCCGGAGGAGGCGACGCCGGGACATTCCCACGGCCGGCCCCCGATGCCGGGGGGTGAGCCCCGTGAGGAGCCCGCATGAAACATACAAATGCGAAGGAAGTGCGTTAACACGCAGGCAACTCGACCGACGCGATTCCGATATACGGACGCAGGACAGTGGACACCGTACGGCCGTGCGGGTGCCGTGTACGGGCCGGGATGCGCTCCGCATCCCGGCCCGTTGCCCGTTCTCGCGCCGCTCAGCCCAGGTTCAGAGCGCGCCTGAGGAAATCCCGCTGGAGCAGCAGCAGGTTCTCCGCGACCGTTTCCTGCGGCGTCATATGGGTCACCCCGGACAGCGGCAGCACCTCGTGGGGGCGGCCCGCGGCCAGCAGGGCGGAGGACAGGCGCAGGGAGTGGGCGACCACCACATTGTCGTCCGCCAGACCGTGGACGATCATCATCGGGCGAGCCGGGTCCGCGGCGTCCACCAGGCCCGCGTCGTCGATCAGGGAGTTGCGGCGGTAGACCTCGGGTTGTTCGCCGGGATGTCCCAGATAGCGCTCCTGGTAGTGGGTGTCGTACAGCCGCAGGTCGGTCACCGGGGCGCCGACCACCGCCGCGTGGAACACGTCCGGGCGGCGCAGCACCGCGAGCGCCGCCAGATAGCCCCCGAAGGACCAGCCTCGGATCCCGACCCGGGACAGGTCGAGCGGGAAGTCGCCGGCCAGGGCGTGCAGCGCGTCGACCTGGTCCTGGAGCACGACGGCCGCGAGGTCGTCACGGACCGCCTTCTCCCAGGCGGGGGAGCGGCCCGGGGTGCCCCGGCCGTCCGCGACGACCACGGCGAAGCCCTGGTCGGCGAACCACTGGGAGGTGAGATGCGGGTTGTGCGCGGCGACCACCCGCTGTCCGTGCGGGCCTCCGTAGGGGTCCATGAGGACGGGCAGGGAGGCGTCACCGGTGTAGTCCCTGGGCAGCAGTACGGCGCATGGGATGCGCCGTGCGCCCCCCTGCGTCAGCGTGAGGCGCGGGGACAGGCCCGGATGCTCGGCGTGGGACACCACGGTCGCGATGCGCGTGCCGTCGCGCAGCACCTGAACTTGGGCACCCGGGAGGCCGGGAACCGAGGAGACGAGCACGGTCACGCCCCCGGCGCGTACCGCCGAGTGCACACCCGGCTGCTGCGACAGGCGCTCCACACCCAGTTCGTTGACCCGGTACACATGGACCTCGCCGATCTCCGGACCGGCGGCCGCCTCCCCTGCGGAGGCCGCGACCAGCACGTCGTCGTCCGACACGTCCAGCACCGCCCGCAGGTGCAGCTGCGGCCCGGTCAGCGGACGTTCGCCGACCGCGAGCACGCGCGCGCCGCCCTCGTCGGAGATCCTCACCAGTTGCCCGGAGGGGCTCCAGCACGGCACCCCGGGGAAGAGTTCCAGCCAATGTGGATCTTCCTCTGCGTGCACCATCCGGGTCGCCCCGGTGTCCGGGTCCACGGCCAGGTACAGCTGGCCGCGCTGGTCACGCGCCTGTACGAGGATCAGCGGCGCGCCCGCTGCCGACCAGTGCACTCGCGCCAGATACGGGTAGCCGGCCCGGTCCCAGACGACCTCGGTGCGCACTCCGTCGACCCCGATGACGAACAGGCGGACGTCCGCGTTGTCGGTGCCCGCCGCCGGATACGCCACCGCCTGCGGCTCCCGGCCGGGATGCGCCGGATCGGAGATCCACCAGCGGCGCACCGGCGCGTCGTCCACGCGCGCCACGAGCAGCCGGTCGGACTCCGGCGACCACCAGAAGCCCCGCGTACGGCTCATCTCCTCGGCCGCGACGAACTCGGCCAGCCCATACGTCACGGACTTTGATTCCGGCTCGGCGAGCGCCCGGTCGTCCTCGCCCTCCGTCCCCACCACCCGCAGGGCGCCGCGGGAGACGTAGGCGATGCGCCGTCCGTCGGGAGCCGGCCGTGGGTCGATCACCGGGCCCGGCACCCGGAGTTCGCGTGCGGTGCCCGTGCGCAGCTCCGCCGTGAACAGCCGCCCCGACAACGCGAAGGACGCCAGTTCCAGGGCCGTGTCGGTGGCGTAGCCGACGATTCCGGCGCCGCCCTCGCGGCTGCGTTCCCGGCGGGCGCGCTCCTCGGGCGCCAACTCCTCGGCGGCGCCGCCGAGCAGCGCGTCCGGATCGGCCGCCAGGCGCTCGGAGCCGTCCGCCACATCGAGGACCCACAGCTGGTGCGCGCGGTCCGTGGCCGAGGCCGATCGCAGAAACGCGACACGGGAACCGTCGGGCGCGACGGCGAACGCGCGCGGCGCGCCGAGCGTGAACCGCTGGGTCCGCGCGTGCCGTCGGGGAAAGGAAGCTGGCTCGGTCGTCATGCCCCGACCATATTGGCCATGCGCCCCCTTGTGCGGCCGTGCGCCGACCGATGCGCACGTACGGATAGTTATGATCACTAGCGCATAGTGGGTATGAACCCGCTGGCATCTATGTGGATTTATCTGCGTGGCCTTTTCCGCATGGATATGTTGCCCCCGTAGTCCGACCCCCTGCCCCTGTGGATCTTTGGAGGTGAGCCGCCGTGGCACTCTCGATTTCGGCGGTGGTGCTGCTGGCGATCATCGTCTTCCTTCTGATCAGGAAGTCAGGGCTGAAGGCCGGGCATGCGATCGTCTGCATGTTGCTCGGCTTCTATCTCGCCTCCTCGACCGTCGCCCCGACGATCCACGATCTGACGACGAACATCGCCGGGATGATCGGCAGCATCAAGTTCTGACCCGCGCCGGGCCGGCGCAACGGGTGGGACGCGGGGCGCAGGACGCCTCGTAGGGTGGGATCCATGACGGATCTGCCCGACCGGCGTCTGCTCCTGGTGCACGCGCACCCCGACGACGAGTCCATCAACAACGGCGCGACCATGGCCAAGTACGCGGCCGAGGGCGCCCGGGTGACGCTGGTGACCTGCACCCTCGGGGAGGAGGGCGAGGTCATCCCGCCCGCGCTGGCGCATCTCGCGCCGGACCGCGACGACGCACTGGGGCCGTACCGCGCCGGCGAACTGGCCGCCGCCATGAAGGAGCTGGGCGTCACCGACCACCGCTTCCTCGGCGGGCCGGGCCGCTATCGCGACTCCGGGATGGCGGGCGCCCCGCAGAACCACCGCCCGGGGGCCTTCTGGTCCGCCGACCTCGACGAGGCGGCCGGCCATCTGGTGGCGGTCGTCCGGGAGGTCCGTCCCCAGGTCCTCGTCACCTACGACGCGAACGGCGGCTACGGCCACCCGGACCACGTCCAGGCGCACCGCGTCGCCGTGCGCGCCGCCGAACTGGCCGCCGACCCCGGCTTCCGGCCGGACCTCGGCGCGCCCTGGGAGATCCTCAAGGTCTACTGGAACCGGACGCCGCGCTCGGTCGCCGAGTCCGCTTTCGCCCGGCTCGGCGAGGCGCTCGGCACGACGCCCTTCGCCAGGGCGGCGGCCGTCGACGACGTCCCCGGCGTGGTCGAGGACCCGGTGGTCACCACGGAGATCGACGGCACCGTCTTCGCTGCCGCGAAGGCCGCGGCGATGCGGGCGCACGCCACGCAGATCGAGGTCGCGGAACCCTGGTTCGCGCTCTCCAACGCACTGGCCCAGCCGCTGTTCACCACCGAGTACTACGAGTTGGCGCACGGCGGGCGAAGCAAGACGGGAGCCCCCCCGGCCGCAAGCCGGGCAGGCGACGCCCCCCACGAGACGGACCTGTTCGAAGGAGTGGCCCCATGACCCCCACGGGCAAACAGCCGAATGCACTTGCACAGCCGCTCACTTTGCCCTCGGCCGGGCGGGTCGCCGCCTACCTCGGCCTCCTGGTGCTCGGCGCGATGACCGGTGCGGCGGGCGGGCTCGTCCAGGGCGGCTTGTTCCCCGGCGGACTGCTGCTCGCGCTCGCCGCCGCCGCAGGGCTGTTCGTCGGGGGCGGGTGGGCCACGGGGACCAGGGCGGGGGCGCTCGCACCCGCCGCCGGGTGGCTGATCGCCGTGGTCCTTCTCACGGCGAGCCGCCCGGAAGGGGACTTCCTGTTCGGCGCGGGCGTCGGCTCGTATCTGTTCCTGCTCGGCGGCATGGGCATCGCTGTGATCTGCGCCACCCTTGCCCCGGGACGGCAACCCGGCGGCCCCGGCGCCCGACTTGGTCAGTGACGTACCACTTCTCCACCCGGGTCACGGGATGTCCCCCGGGAAAACGGGGCGGGTCGGTGGGGGTCCGGTGCGGTTTCCCTCACGGCCGCGGTCCCCGGGCCACGAGCGGCCAGTATGGTGGTGCGCGCCGCCGAGCCTCCCGCATGCTCTCGGTTTCGCTCGAGCAGGGAGGCCCACCTGTTGAGGTCGAAACAGGCGGTGGAGCCAACCGGGAGAACCTGCCTTGAGTCGTGAAACTGACAGTTCGTCCGCCGGACCCAACGGACGCGGTGGATCCGCGTACCCGTCGGGGACGCCGCCGTACGGGACCCCCATGGCTTCCTCGGACGGTGCGGACGCGAGCCGCCCGGCCACACGGCCGGAGGAACGCAAGACCGAGACCACTCTGACGACCCGGATCCGGATCAACATCCCCGGGTCGCGCCCCATTCCGCCGGTCGTCGTGCGCACACCCGTCGCGGACGCCGACACCTCCGACGCCGCCGACGACGCGGGCACCGACTCCGAGACCACCGGCACCATGAGTGCGCTCGGTACCCAGGAGGCCCCTCCGGAGCCCTCCGCTCCGGCGGAGGAGAAGGCGAGCGACTGGTTCGCACCCCGCAAGCCCGCGGCGCCCACGGGCCCGCAGGGCGGTGGTTCGACCAACGGCGCGGGTCTGCCCGGCGCTTCGGGCATACAGGGCCCGCACAGCGCGGGCGGTGCGCGGCCCGGCACTTCCGGCGCGAACGGCATCGGTGCTGCGCGCTCAGGTGCTTCCAGTGCGCCGGGCGGCCCCGGCGCACGGCTCGGAGGGGGTACGGCAGGCGCGGGTACGCCTGGCGCGCGCCCCGGCGGAACCAACGGCAAGGGGCTCCCGGGTGCCACCGGTGCGGGCCCTGTCGCGCCGGGACACGGCGGCGGCACCGGCTCCTTCGACGTGTCCGACGCGGTGGCGGCCAGCACCGCCTCGTTCCCGGTCATCGGCTCCGACATCGGCTCCGGCGGCGGCGAGCCCCGTCGCGACGACCTGCCGTACTTCACCGAGCCGGGCCGCTCCGGCCCCTCCGGACCCACCGGCGGCCCGGTCACCGGAGACGGGCCGGTCATCCCTCCCGCCCTCTCCGGCCCGACGCCCGGCGGTCCCGGTCTCAACGCCCCCGGCCCCGGCGGCCCGGGCCTGCCGGCACCCGGTATGCCGGGCACCCCCGGCGCCGCCCCAGGACCGCTCGGTCCCGGCGCGCCCGGCGTCGCCGCGGGCCAGGGTCTTCCCGGCGGCGGGCTCAGCGACGACACCGCGATCCTCACCCCGCAGAGGCCCGCCCCCGAACCGGGCTTCCAGGGCTTCGGCGGCCCCGGCGACAACATCTCCGGACACACCGTCACCAGCGGTATCCCGGTGGTTCCGCCGGGCGCCCAGAGCGGCCCGTTCGACGCGGGCTCGGCCTCCGGCGGACCGGTGCCGCACACGCCCCCGAAGCTGCCCGACCCGCCCAGGGCGAAGAACACCGCCGCGGCGAAGCCGGCCAAGAAGAAGGGCCGCAACAAGCTGGTGCTGCTGGTCGGCGGCCTGGTCGTCATCGCCGGTGTCGCCTACGGCGCCGGACTGCTGATGAACCACTCCGACGTGCCCAAGGGCACCACCGTGCTCGGCGTCGACATCGGCGGCGGCACCCGTGACGAGGCGACCCGGAAGCTGGACTCCGCGCTGGGCAGCCGTACGGACAAGCCGCTTCAGCTGTCGGTCGACGGCAAGACGGTGGCCCTCAAGCCCGACCAGTCCGGTCTCCAGCTCGACAGCAAGGCCACCGTGGCCGCCGCGGCCCAGAGCGACTACAACCCGGTGTCGGTGATCGGCTCGCTCTTCGGGCAGCAGCGCGTCGTCGAACCCGTGATGCCGGTCGACGAGGAGAAGCTCCAGGCCGCCCTGGAGCGCGCCGCGGGCGGCGCCGGCTCGATGACCGAGGGCACGATCCAGTTCCGGTCCGGCAAGGCCGTCGCCGTCTACGGCAAGGCGGGCAAGGGCATCGACGTCGCCGGCTCGATCCAGGCCGTCGTGCAGGCATACCGCACCGAGGTGGAGACCGACACCAGCACGCCCGTGCGGGTGCCCACGACCACCCGTCAGCCGACGGTCCCGAACGCCGAGGTCGACCGGATGATGAAGGCGTTCGCCGAGCCCGCGATGTCCGCCAACGTGATCGTGCGGGTGGACGCGGCCCATGGCGTCGCCTTCAGCCCGCAGAACTCCCTGTGGAAATTCCTCCAGGTGAAGGCCGTCGACGGCAAGCTCGTCGAGTCGTACGACAAGGCGGCCCTGCAGAAGCTGTACGGCCACGCGTTCGACGGCGTCCTCATCAGCCGGGGCACCGGCAAGAAGACGCCGGTCACCGTGGAGGACGTGATCAGCGCACTGCGGCCGGCCCTTCTCGGCAAGACCACGGCGACGCGCGTCGGGACGATCGACACCAACCCGAGCTGACCGGCAGGCACAGGGGAGGGGGCGTCCGGTCCTGACCGGGCGGCCCCCTGCCCTGTCACCGGGCTTCCCGCCTCCCCTGTCACCGGGCGCCCCTTCCCCTGTCAGAGCGCTCTCCCCGCGCTCCGACGCCCCCTCGTGTCACCGTCCCGGCCATGACATCCGTCATGCCGGAGTGACGACACCCGGCACTGCCCGGCGGCACCCCCGCACCGCCACGATGTGTCCATGACGACGACAGAGGCGGCCACCGAACCGGTGGTCGGGTTCGATCAGGTGACCAAGGCGTACGGCGACGTACGGGCCGTGGACGGGCTGACGCTCCGACTGCACCCGGGGGAGACGGTGGCCCTGCTCGGGCCGAACGGGGCGGGCAAGTCCACCACCTTGGACCTGCTCCTCGGGCTCAAGCAGCCGGACAGCGGCTCCGTGCAGGTCTTCGGAACCAGTCCGCGCGACGCCATCGTCGCCGGACGGGTCGGTGCCATGCTCCAGAGCGGCGGGCTGATGGACGAGGTCACGGTCGCAGAGCTGGTCAAGCTGGCCGGTGCGCTGCACCCGAAGCCGTACAAGGTCTCCGACGTGCTCGCCCGCGCGGGCATCACGCAGATCGCCGACCGCAAGGTCAACAAGCTCTCCGGCGGTCAGGCCCAGCGCGTCCGCTTCGCCCTCGCCACCGCCGGGGCCAACGATCTGATCGTGCTCGACGAGCCGACCACCGGCATGGACGTCTCCGCCCGTCAGGCCTTCTGGGCCACCATGCGCGAGCAGGCCGACCAGGGCCGCGCGGTTCTGTTCGCCACGCACTACCTCGAAGAGGCCGACGCGATAGCGGACCGGGTGCTGGTGCTGCACCGCGGACGGCTCCTCGCCGACGGCACCGCCGCCGAGATCAAGGCGAAGGCGGGTGCCCGCCGGGTCTCCTTCGACCTCGAGGGGCCGATCGACGAGACATCGCTGCGCGCGCTGCCGTTCCTGACCTCGATCACCGTGTCCGCGAACGGCTCCGCCGCGGGCTCGGGACAGACCGTCCGTATCCAGTCCACCGACGCCGACGCGACCGTCCACGCTCTGTACGGCCTCGGCGTCTACCCCCGCAACCTCGAAGTCGCCGGACTCGGACTCGAGCAGGCATTCGTGGCCATCACCGAGGCCGAGGAGGCCAGGCAGTCGTGAACGCGCTGATCAAGCTGGAACTCTCCCGCGCGCTGCGCAACCGCAAGTTCCTGTTCTTCTCGGTGATCTACCCGGCGGCCCTGTTCCTGCTCATCTCGAGCACCTCCGGCAGCGCCGACAGCGAGATCCCCGGCAGCGGTCTGACCGTGCCGACGTACATGATGGTCTCGATGGCCTCCTTCGGCGCCCTGACCGCCGTGCTCATGGGCAACAGCGAGCGCATCGCCAAGGAGCGCGAGAGCGGCTGGGTGCGGCAGCTCAGGCTGACCACCCTGCCGGGGCGCGGATATGTGCTGGCCAAGACCGCCAGTGCCGCCGTCGTCAGCCTGCCGTCCATCGTCGTCGTCTTCGCGGTCGCCGCCGCACTGAAGCACGTCCGCCTCGACGCCTGGCAGTGGCTCGCCCTCACGGGGGCGATCTGGGCCGGCAGCCTCGTCTTCGCCGCGCTCGGCGTGGCCATCGGCTACCTCGCCACCGGGGACGCGGTCCGCCCGATCACCATGATCACCTACTTCGGTCTGTCGATCCTGGGCGGACTGTGGTGGCCGTCGGCGGTCTTCCCGGGCTGGTTGCAGGACATCGCCAAGTGGCTGCCCACGCACGCGTACGCTGCTCTGGGGCAGGCCATCGAACAGAGCCAGGCCCCACACACCAAGGACATCGCCATCCTCGTCGTCTTCTTCGCCCTGTTCGCGGGCGGCGCGGCCTGGCTGTACCGGAAGGACACGCTGAAGGCGTGAGCACGATGACACAGGTCCCGGGGGCCGAGACCGTCTGTGCGGAGCGGGTGATCCCGTTGGGAGAGCCGCCCCGCACCGGCCGCGACCTGCTCCTGCGCAAGTTGCTGTGGATCGGCGTCTGGCTGGTCTTCCTCAGCTCGCCGGTCCACGACCTGCTCTCCGGTCACCACACGACCGCGGGCACCGTGGGCGGCTGGCTGGGCCTGGCGGTCTTCGTCGGGGCCTATCTGACGCTGGTCTTCCGGAACATGGGTACGCCGTTGCCCCCGCGGTTCGTGGTCATCCTGGTCGCATTCCTAGGTGTGCTCGCGACCCTGCTGTGCTTCACCCTCGGCCCGTTCTGGCTCGGCCTCTACTGCTATGTCTCCGTGGCCTGCGGGGCGACCCTCCCGCTGAGGGCGGCCTACTGGGCGATCCCGGCGACGGCCGGTGTGATGCTGCTCGTCGGGCTGCACGGCGGCGAGCGCGAGGCCCAGAACCTGGTCATCCTGGTGCTGCTCATCGGCTTCGCCATGACCGGTGTGGTCCAGCTGATCCGGACGACCATCGAACTGCGCAGGGCCCGGGCTACGGTCGCGCAGCTGGCGGCCAACGAGGAGCGGCTCCGGCTGGCCCGCGATCTGCACGACCTGCTCGGCCACTCGCTCTCCCTGATCACCCTGAAGAGCGAGCTGGCCGGCCGCATGCTCCCCGGCCATCCCGACAAGGCGGCCCAGCAGGTCGCCGACATCGAGCAGGTCAGCCGCCAGGCCCTCGTCGACGTGCGCGAGGCGGTCACCGGCTACCGCCGCCCCCGCCTGGCCGCCGAACTCGCGGGCGCCCAGGTCGCCCTGGCGGCGGCCGCGGTCACCGCGGACGTCCCCGCGGAAGCCGGCCTCGAAGGCATCTCCGAGGACAGCGAGTCCGCCCTGGCCTGGGCGCTGCGCGAGGCGGTCACCAATGTCGTCCGGCACAGCGGCGCCTCGCGCTGCACGGTGGAGGTGCTCCGCCGGCAGACCCTGGACGGGCCGGTGCTGGAACTCTCCGTGGAGGACAACGGCTCGGGCGGCTCGGGCAAGGGCCCCGGCAACGGTCTGACGGGCCTGACCGAGCGGCTGGAGAAGGCCGGCGGGACGCTGGAGGCGGGCCGCGTCAGGCACGGGTTCCGGCTGGTGGCACGCGTGCCCGCCGGCACCGCGGCGGACGTAGGATCCGGGTCATGAGCCGCACGATCAAGGTCCTGCTCGCCGAGGACCAGTCGATGGTCCGCGAGGCACTGGCCGCCCTGCTCGGCCTGGAGGAGGACATGGAGGTCGTCGTCCAGGTCGCCCGCGGGGACGAGGTTCAGACGGCGGCACGCGCCCACGCGGTGGACGTGGCGCTGCTGGACATCGAGATGCCCGGCGCCACCGGGATCGAGGCGGCGGCGGTACTGCGACGGGAGTTCCCGGATCTCAAGGTGGTCGTCCTCACCACCTTCGGGCGCCCCGGCTATCTGCGTTCCGCGATGGAGGCGGGCGCCGACGCCTTCCTGGTGAAGGACGCCCCCGCGGCCCAACTCGCCGAGGCGGTGCGCAAGGTGCTGGCCGGGGAGCGCGTCATCGACCCCACGCTGGCGGCGGCCGCCCTGGCCGACGGCGCCAACCCGCTGACCGACCGCGAGCGCGAGGTCCTGCGCGCGGCGGCGGACGGCTCGACCAACGCGGAACTGGCCGCGGCCCTGCATCTGTCCCAGGGCACGGTCCGCAACTACCTCTCCACGGCGATACAGAAGCTGGCGGTCCGCAACAGGGCGGAGGCGGTCCGCATCGCGAGGGAGAAGGGGTGGCTGTAGCCGCGGGCATCCGGCGCCCCGGCGGCACCTTCAGTTGAGCAGGGCCCGAGCCGCCCGTGCCTGCCCCCGCACCCGCTCGGCGGCCGTCTCGTCCACGTCGGCCACGACATCGGCGTACGCGTCCAGCTCCTCGGCCCCTCGCAGAAACTCCCCGCGCTGCACGAGCAGCGATGCGCGCTCGTACCGCAGCCGCGCCGGATGCGACGGCAGCAGCAGGGACAGCTCGACCGCCCACAGGGCGACATCCGACCGCTCCGGCCGGGCGGCGGCCCAGGCACGGATGTTGTTCAGCACCCGCAGCACGACCTCGAGCGGATCCGCGGGCGTCAGCATCGAGGGATGCATCGCCGCCCCCGTGGCACCGGCCACCAGCAGCTCGGCGTCGGCCGCGCTCAGCAGCCGGCCCCCGTCGAACGGATCGGCCAGTACCTGCTGCTCCAAAGGCCCGAACCCCACGACGAAGTGCCCCGGCAGCGCCACGCCGTGCACCGGCGCCCCCGCTCTGCGGGCCACCTCGATCCACACCACCGACAGCAGGATCGGCAGCCCGCGCCGCCGTCGCAGCACCTCGTGCAGCAGCGAGGAATCCAGGCGCTCGTAGTCCGCGGCCGAGCCGTGGAACCCGCACCGCCCGCCGAGGACATCGGCCAGTGCCTGGGCCCAGGCACTGGGATCGCCCGGCGCGTACGGCAGCTCCCCGGCGAGCCGGTCCAGCTCGATCTGCGCCGCGTCCATCCCGGCCTCGTCCAGCCCACCGTCGGCGGCCGCGCCCACGAGCAGACACAGGGTCGCCAGGTCCGGCCGCGCGGAGCGCGCCTCGTCGCCGAACCGCCGTCGCACCTCGGCGGCCCGCTCCGGCTCCGGGGGATAGGGGGCACGCATGGCAGCCTCGAAACCTCTCATACCACCGGACCGGTCCCGGCAACCCGCGGGCCGTCGGCGCCCGGTCCACGGGAGCCCTCCGGCTCCCGGTAGTGGTGATATGCATGATGTGCCGCGAAGCCGAGCCGTGTATACAGCGCCCGCGCCGCCGCGTTGTCGGTCTCCACCTGGAGCCAGGCCGCCGAGGCGCCCTCGTCGAGGGCCCGCCGGGCCAGCGCGGCCATCACGGCCGATGCCAGCCCCCGGCGGCGCTGCTCCGGGTCGACCTCGACCGCCGCGAAGCCGGCCCATCGCCCGTCCACCACGCACCGCCCGATGGCCGCCGGCGGACCGCCCTGCGCGCCCGGCACCGTCGCGAACCACACCGAGGGCCCGCTGCCGAGCACCCTCAGCGCCACGTCGCTCAGCCCCGGGCGCCGGTGGTAGCGGGCGAGCCACGCCTCGTCGGCCGTGCGGGACAGCTCCACCCCGGACGTCTCGCGGTCCGCGACCGGCGCAAGACCTCCCGTCCACAGCCCGGCGGTCACCTCCCGTGTCCAGCCGCGCGCCTCCAGCTCCGCGCAGAGCAGCTCCTGGGCGCCCTCGGCGCCGGTCGCCGCTTGCACATAGGCGGGCAGGCCACGGGCCGCGTACCAGCGCCGTACGGCGGTCAGTGCCTGGTCCAGCGGCAGCCCGGGGTCGCCGAGCGGCAGCACCGAGTTGGCGCGGCGGGTGAACCCGGCCGCGGCGCGCAGCTCCCACGCGCCGAGCCGCTCCCGCTCCAACGGCTGCCAGGAGCGGGCGGAGATCCGCGCCAGCTCCTCCCAGGACGCCGCGGGGCCCCGCCGTCGGGCCGGTGCCGCGGGCACGATCTTGCCCGCGACCAGCGAGGATTCCGCGATCCGGACGCCCTCGCCGTCCCGTCGTGTGATCAGTAGCACACCGTTGTCCCATGATGTGAGAACTCCGACCGTGTCGGTGAACCTCTCACCCTCGGCGGCATGTTCGCTCCACCGCCGTACGGAGACGCGTTTTCCCACGTCAGCAGCGGTGATTCGGACCTCGAGCCGTCCGCCCGCAGAGATTTCCACAGGTCAGTTCACCCCTCCTGTTCGGATCATGCCCAGGAACGGAGATACTAGGTGCGGGCATCGACGACGCCGCGCTCCCGCGCGCCAGGCGGCGGAGCCTGCGGAGGCCCGCCAGCGCCCTACCGAGGAGGAACGACAGCGTGACCTACGTCATCGCAGAGCCTTGTGTCGACGTCAAGGACAAGGCGTGCATCGAGGAGTGCCCGGTCGACTGCATCTATGAGGGCCAGCGGTCCTTGTACATCCACCCGGACGAATGCGTCGACTGTGGAGCCTGCGAGCCGGTCTGCCCGGTCGAGGCGATCTTCTACGAGGATGACACTCCCGAGGAGTGGAAGGACTACTACAAGGCGAACGTCGAGTTCTTCGACGAGCTCGGCTCGCCCGGCGGGGCCAGCAAGCTGGGGCTGATCGAGCGCGACCACCCCTTCATCGCGGCGCTGCCCCCGATGAACCAGTAGGCGAGGGCACAACCGTGCCGTCTCGGTCCCGTACGGCGCTCACCGGCGCCGTACGGGACCGAGGCGTTTGGCGTCCGCCTACGCTCGTAGGGGGGTGCCTTTGAGAGCAGAAAGTGAGCCGATCCCGTTGTCCGCAGTCATCCACCGCCTTCCGACCTTCCCCTGGGACAAGCTCGAGCCGTACAAGAAGACGGCTGCCGCGCATCCGGGCGGGATCGTCGACCTGTCCGTCGGCACCCCCGTCGACCCGGTTCCCGAGCTGATCCAGAAGGCACTGGTCGCGGCGGCGGACTCCCCGGGCTATCCGACCGTCTGGGGCACGCCCGAGCTGCGGGACGCGATCACGGGATGGGTGGAGCGCCGTCTCGGTGCCCGCGGCGTGACCCACCGGCACGTCCTGCCCGTCGTCGGCTCCAAGGAGCTCGTCGCCTGGCTCCCGACCCAGCTGGGCCTCGGCCCCGGTGACATCGTCGCCTATCCCCGCCTGGCGTACCCGACCTACGAGGTCGGCGCCCGTCTGGCCCGTGCGGAGCACGTGGTCTACGACGACCCGACCGAGCTGGACCCGGCGAGGCTGAAGCTCCTGTGGCTCAACTCCCCGTCGAACCCCACGGGCAGGGTGCTGGGCAAGGAGGAACTGACCCGTATCGTCGCCTGGGCGCGGGAGCACGGCGTCCTGGTCTTCTCCGACGAGTGCTACCTGGAACTGGGCTGGGAGGCCGACCCCGTCTCGGTGCTCCACCCGGACGTCTGCGGCGGCTCCTACGAGGGCATCGTCGCCGTCCACTCGCTGTCGAAGCGGTCGAACCTGGCGGGCTACCGGGCGGCGTTCCTCGCGGGCGACCCGGAGGTCCTGGGCCCGCTTCTGGAGATCCGCAAGCACGGCGGCATGATGACGCCGGCGCCCACGCAGGCGGCTGTGGTGGCGGCGCTGGGCGACGACACGCATGTCCGCGAGCAGCGGGAGCGCTACGCGGCCCGGCGCACGGCCCTGCGCGAGGCCCTTCTCGGGCACGGCTTCCGGATCGAGCACAGCGAGGCGAGCCTCTACCTGTGGGCGACCCGGGACGAGTCCTGCTGGGAGACGGTCTCCCACCTGGCCGGTCTGGGCATCCTGGTCGCACCGGGCGACTTCTACGGCCCCGCGGGCGAGAAGTTCGTGCGGGTCGCCCTGACGGCGACGGACGTACGGATACGGGCGGCGGTGCAGCGGCTGGCGTGAGCGCCGGGCCGGTCCGTGGCCGAGAGACCGGACGGAAACGCGCGGAGGGGTCCAGGGAACGGTTCCCTGGACCCCTCCGCCGTCGGCGGCCGGGACTCAGCCGCGCAGCGGCAGCCCCTGCACCGGAAGCGGCTGCCCCGGCAGCCCGCTCCTGGCGGCCTCGCCGACCAGCCCGCCGGCCTGCCCGGCCGCGTCCCCGGCGGCCTTCTGCGCGATAGGCGTCGCCTTCTTGCCGGCCGTCCCCACGGTCCTGGCCGCCGTCGGCACCGCCTTCTTGACCGCCTGGCCGCCGGTCTTGACCGCGTGGCCGCCCGTGTCACCCGCGAGCCCGGTCACCTTCTGGGCGGCACCGTCGACCTTCTGGGTCGCGCCGTCGACGGTGGGGCCGACCTGCGTGTGGTCCAGGGCGGTGAGCCCACCGAGGTTGGGGGTGGCCGGCAGGTCGGCCGTCGCCGCGCTGGCGGAGCCGGCCGCACCGACCACGGGCGCCGCTCCCGCTGCGACGAGCAGCGCGACACGGGCGATCCGGCGGGTCAGGGGGAGGGACATGATGCTCCTTAGACGGGAGAGAACGGTGAAGTGTCCGACCGTGCCCGGAAGTTGATCGTCCCGGGCTCGGACGCAGTGACTACCGCTCGAAGCCCCCGAAGGTTGCGGTGCACCAATGTAAAGAATTGGTAATGCGTCGCATTATCGGGTGGGGAGGAAATCGGGCAAACGGCAACCGGGTCCGACAGTCTGCCGAATCCTTACAGCCCTGTGGCGCCAAGGGGTTCGGCCCTCCTTGCGAAGGCGGTGCGCACAGCGGGGCGCCCCGTCGACGAGGCGCGCCGCGCATTACCCGGAGGGGTGAGGACCCGTACGAGCGGCCGGACTATTCCCCGGTGACGATCCGGACCCGGTCGGCCGAGTCCTGCGCGCCGGAGTCCCCGGTCGTACGCCACTGGTCGGCGAACCCGCCGCGCGACCACTCCCGGCCCGCGAAGGAGACCCGCGCGATGTGCAGCGCCGAGGAGTTGGCCACGGCCCAGTGCGCCAGCTCCCAGCCACGCTCGCGGGCCGTGCCCGAGGCGGTGGACTTCCGGGGCACCGGGATGGTCAGCGCGCCTGCGCCCGGCTTCGCCGCGGCCGTGTCCGTGTCCGTGGGGGACGGGGACGAGGTGTGGGTGCCCACCTCCGCGCCGGCCGTCTGCAGCACATCACGCCCAAAGTCCCGTACGAGCGCGGCCCGTACCGCGTCCGGGCCGCCGGAGCGGGCCGGGGCCGGACGCCCCTGGCAGGTCAGCGCGGCCGCCGACCGCCCGGTCAGTGCGGCGGCGAGCAGCGTGGCGTCCGGCTCGTGCTTCGCGTAGGCCTCCGGAAAGCCGCTGCGCTGCACGCGCTGCGCGGCGACGGTCAGCGGCAGCCGGGTGTAGTCCGGCACCTTGGCCAGGTGGTCGTAGAACACGGTCGCGGCATACGTCGGGTCCATGATCTGCTTCTCGGTGCCCCACCCCTGCGAGGGGCGCTGCTGGAACAGTCCGAGCGAATCCCGGTCGCCGTGCTCGATGTTGCGCAGGCCCGACTCCTGGAGCGCGGTCGCGAGCGCGATGGTCACCGCCCTCTCGGGCAGGCCGCGCGTGGTGCCGACGGCGGAGATCGTCGCCGCGTTGACCGCCTGTTCGGGCGTGAACTGGTACGACGCCCCGTCGCCCTTGCCGGAGACCACCTGGCATCTCGGCGTTGCCGAGCCCGTGAGGTACTGGACGGCGAGATAGCCCGCGACGGACAGCAGGACCACGAGGGCCGCCCCGAAACGGAGAAGGCGGCCACGGCGCTTGGGTTGAGGGGACGGCTCTGGCACGCGTACAAGGTACTGGAGGCGTTCAAGGGCCTTGCCCGAGGCTGTGGACAACTCGGGCGGAGGGTGCGCACGGGCCGGCGCGCTAGGGTCGGTGCCATGGCCGATACCCCTCTTGACCTCGCACTCGACGCCGCGCAGCTCACCGCGCGGCTCGTCGACTTCCCCTCCGTGAGCGGAACCGAGAAGCCGCTCGCGGACGCCATCGAGACGGCACTGCGCTCCCTGCCGCATCTGACGGTCGACCGGTACGGCAACAACGTGGTGGCCCGGACCGACCTGGGACGTCCCGAACGCGTCGTCCTGGCAGGCCACATCGACACGGTCCCCATCGCCGACAACGTGCCCTCCCGCCTGGACGAGAACGGGGTGCTGTGGGGCTGCGGCACCTGCGACATGAAGGCGGGCGTCGCGGTCCAGCTCCGTATCGCGGCGACCGTCTCCGAGCCCAACCGGGACCTCACGTTCGTCTTCTACGACAACGAAGAGGTCGCGGCACACCTGAACGGTCTGAAGCATGTGGCCGACGCCCACCCCGAGTGGCTGGAAGGGGACTTCGCGGTGCTGCTGGAGCCCTCGGACGGCGAGGTCGAGGGTGGCTGCCAGGGCACGCTGCGGGTCCAGCTGAAGACCAAGGGGGAGCGCGCGCACTCGGCGCGCGGCTGGATGGGCTCCAACGCGATCCACGCGGCGGCCCCGATTCTGGCCCGGCTGGCCGCCTACGAGCCGCGCTACCCGGTGATCGACGGCCTGGAGTACCGGGAGGGCCTGAACGCGGTGGGCATCTCGGGCGGAGTGGCCGGGAACGTGATCCCGGACGAGTGCGTGGTCACGGTCAACTTCCGCTATGCGCCGGACCGGAGCGAGGAGGAGGCGATCGCGCACGTCCGCGAGGTGTTCGCGGACTGCGGGGTGGACGAGTTCGTGGTGACCGACCTCAGCGGCGGCGCGCTCCCCGGCCTCTCCCACCCGGCCGCGGCGGCGTTCATCGAGGCGGTCGGCGGCACCCCCCGGCCCAAGTACGGCTGGACGGACGTCTCCCGTTTCAGCGCGCTCGGCGTCCCGGCCGTCAACTACGGCCCCGGCAACCCGCACTTGGCGCACAAGCGGGACGAGCGCGTGGAGACGGCGAAGATCCTCGCCGGGGAGGAGCGTCTGCGGTCCTGGCTGACGTCCTGACCGGTGGCGGCCCCGTGGCAGGGCGCTGTGGCCCATGGCGGACATGCACACGTCCCCCCTCCGTAACCCGCGTGGATCTACGCTGGGGTGGAACGACCTTCCCGAGTTCCCGGCCTCCCCCCGGCTCCCGGCTTCGCCCGAGCCGGGACCCGACGGGCGGGGGAGGCCCGATGCGGAGGGAGCGCAGATGCCCACTGGCAACCCCCAGGGCAAGAAGGTGCCGCCGGACGAGCAGCGGCTCGGTCCCGTGCTGCGCAGACGGGACCAGGTGACGAAGAGCACCACGGACCAGCGGCTGCTGGACGAGCGCGCCCCCAACGACTGGGTGCACACGGACCCCTGGCGCGTTCTGCGCATCCAGTCGGAGTTCATCGAAGGGTTCGGCACGCTGGCCGAACTCCCTCCCGCCATCAGCGTGTTCGGCTCCGCGCGGACGCCTGTGGGCTCGCCGGAGTACGAGGCGGGCGTGCGGCTCGGACGCGGCCTGGTGGAGGCCGGCTGGGCGGTGATCACGGGCGGCGGCCCCGGCGCGATGGAGGCGGCGAACAAGGGCGCGTGCGAGGCCAAGGGGATCTCGGTCGGCCTCGGCATCGAGCTGCCTTTCGAGCAGGGGCTGAACCCGTACGTCGACATCGGACTGAACTTCCGCTACTTCTTCGTCCGGAAGATGATGTTCGTGAAGTACGCGCAGGGCTTCGTGGTCCTGCCCGGCGGCCTCGGCACGCTGGACGAGTTCTTCGAGGCCCTCACCCTGGTCCAGACCCAGAAGGTGACCCGCTTCCCGATCGTCCTGTACGGCACCTCGTACTGGGGCGGCCTGGTGGACTGGCTGAAGAACACCCTGGTGGCCCAGGGCAAGGCCGCCGAGAAGGACCTGCTGCTGTTCCACCTGACGGACGACGTGGACGAGGCGGTGGCGCTGGTCTCCAAGGAGGCGGGGCGCTAGGCGCCTCCCGGATCGGCTCGGCGTCGCGTGCGGCGCCCGGCGGCCCCTGCCGCCCGGCTAGGCCAGCCCGCGCCGCGCCACCGCCGGCGGGCGGTGGCCGGCGATCGAGGCCACCATGTCCAGCACCTGCCGCGTCTCCGCCACCTCGTGCACCCGGTACACCCGGGCCCCCAGCCATGCCGACACCGCCGTGGTCGCCAGGGTTCCGAGGACCCGTTCCTTCACCGGCTTGTCCAGCGTCTCGCCCACGAAGTCCTTGTTGGACAGCGACACCAGGACCGGCCAGCCCGTGGCGACCATCTCGTCCAGCCGGCGCGTCGCCTCCAGGCTGTGCCGTGTGTTCTTCCCGAAGTCGTGCCCCGGATCGATCAGGACCGACTCCCGGGGCACCCCGAGGGCCACCGCCCGTTCGGCGAGCCCCAGCGTCACCTTCAGGACGTCCGCCATGACGTCGTCGTACGTCACCCGGTGCGGGCGGGTCCGCGGCTGCGCACCTCCCGCGTGCGTGCAGACCAGGCCCACCCCGTACCGCGCCGCGACCTCCGCCAGCCGGGGATCGACCCCGCCCCAGGCGTCGTTCAGCAGGTCCGCCCCCGCCTCGCACACCGCCTCGCCGACCTCGTGGCGCCAGGTGTCCACGCTGATCACCACCTCGGGGAAGCGGCGCCGCACCTCGGCGACGAAACCGACCGTGCGCCGTGCCTCCTCCTCGGCCGTGACCTCTTCCCCCGGCCCGGCCTTGACCCCGCCGATGTCGATGATCGCCGCACCCTCCGCCACCGCCTGTTCCACGCGCGCGAGGGCGGGCTCGTCGCGGAACGTGGCCCCCTGGTCGTAGAAGGAGTCCGGCGTCCGGTTCACGATCGCCATGATCACCGGCTCGTGCGTGCCGAATTCCCGCCTGCCCAGCCTGAGCATCCGCTGTGACCTCTCCCGGTACGTCCCGTTCCTTCGCCGCCTGCGACCTTAATTGTCAGCGTCGCATGGCACGATCGGAGCCGGACACATTCGACAGCTGCACTTCCGCGCCGGCGCGCACCGCGCCGGCACCGAGCGTGGGGACCCTAAGTGATGCTCATGTTCTTCTTCCTGGTCGTCGCGCTCGCCGTCGTGGTCGCCGCGGTGACACTCGCCGTGGTGGGCGGCGGCGAGAGCGCCCCTCTGCCGGAGGCGGCGCCCGAGCGGCTCGACGACCCGCTGCCGCCGGACCGCCCGGTGGGCCGCGCGGACGTGGACGCCCTGCGCTTCCCGCTCGCCCTCCGCGGCTACCGCATGGCCGACGTGGACGACGTCCTGGGCCGGCTCGGCGCCGAGATCGCCGAGCGGGACGCCCGCATCGCCGATCTGGAGACCGCGCTCGCCGGGGCCCGCACGTCCGGTCCCACCCACGGCCGGCCGGTCGAGGGGGACCAGCAGTGAGCCGCGCCGCCGTGGCCGGACCCGACGGGGTGCCGCGCTGCCCATGGGCCCTGTCCGCCGAGGAGTACGTGGCCTACCACGACGAGGAGTGGGGCCGCCCGGTCCACGGCGACGACCCGCTGTACGAGCGGCTGAGCCTCGAGGCCTTCCAGTCGGGCCTGTCGTGGATCACGATCCTGCGCCGCCGCGAGGGATTCCGGGCCGCCTTCGCCGACTTCCGGATCGCCAAGGTGGCCGACTTCACCGAGGCCGACCAGGAGCGGCTGCTCGCCGACCGGGGCATCATCCGCAATCGCGCCAAGATCGAGGCGACGCTCGCCAACGCGCGTGTGCTCGCCGAGTGGGCCCCCGGCGAGCTCGACGGGCTGATCTGGTCGTACGCCCCCGACCGGGCGTCCCGCCCCGCCCCCAGGACCCTGGCCGACGTCCCGGCGGTCACGGCCGAGTCGACGGCCCTGTCCAAGGCCCTGAAGAAGCGTGGCATCCGTTTCGTCGGCCCGACGACGGCGTACGCGCTGATGCAGGCGTGCGGACTGGTCGACGACCATCTGGCCGACTGCGCCGCCCGCCCCGGCCGAAGCGGCTGACCAGGGGCGCACAAAGGCACCGCAGTCGCGCGCAGACGCCCTCAGCGGCCCAGATAGGCGGGCTTCTCCTTGTTCACGAACGCCCGCACCGCGATCCTGTGGTCCTCCGAGGCCCCAGCGCGTGTCTGGAGTTCGTCCTCCTTCTCCAGGGCCTCGTCCAGGGAGTGGGAGAGCCCGTGGGCGAGGGATTCCTTCAGAGCGGCGTACGCCAGCGTCGGCCCCTCGGCCAGGGAGCGGGCGGTCTTCTCGGCCTCGGCGCGCAGGTCGGCCTGCGGGACCAGCCGGTTCGCGATGCCCCACTCGAACGCCTGCTGGGCGCTGATGCTGCGCGGGAAGAGCAGCAGGTCCGCGGCGCGGGAGGGGCCGACGACCCGCGGCAGCGTCCAGGAGACCCCCGAGTCCGCGGTGAGCGCGACGCCCGCGAAGGAGGTGTTGAAGGCCGCCGTGTCCGCGACGATCCGGTAGTCCGCGGCCAGGGCGAAACCGAAGCCGGCGCCGGCCGCGACCCCGTTCACCGCGGCGACCACAGGCTTCGCCGCCCCCGTGAGCGCCCGCACGATGGGGTTGTAGTGCTCATGGACGGTGCTCATCACCCCGGAGTCCGAGCCCGCTTCCTGCGCCTGGAGCAGCCCGATGT
The DNA here is from genome assembly GCF_040644655.1 of Streptomyces sp. NPDC046931. Lineage (NCBI taxonomy): Bacteria > Bacillati > Actinomycetota > Actinomycetes > Kitasatosporales > Streptomycetaceae > Streptomyces > Streptomyces sp. NPDC046931. The sequence continues at coordinate 329,852 of NZ_JBEYWX010000001.1, read as the reverse complement.
GCTCCTTGAGGTCCTGGCCCACGCAGAACGCCCGCTCGCCGGCCGCGGTGAGCAGGATCGCGCGCACGGCTGAGTCGGCCGCCGCCTCCTGCGCCGCGTCCCGGAGGGCGACCTTCGCCTCGACGTTCATAGCGTTCATCGCCTCGGGACGGTTCAGCGTGATCGTCGCGAGTCCGTCGCTCACCTCGTAGAGCACGGTGTCGGCCATGGTGGTCCCCTCCGGTGTCACGGCTCCGGCGTACCGGTCGGTACGCCCTTGCGTCCGCAGGACAGCATGGCGGAGATCATCCGCCATGGCCCGGACATGGCGTGTGACCTGCGTCAAATATTGCCCGTTCGCATGCGGTCGGCGGATCTCCGTGCGAAGGCGCAGTATCACAGCCACATCCCCGAATTGAGTGGTTTTGGTCGGGCGTGTTGCTCAAGCGATGCCGACTCATGTTGGTCATCGGGTCCGGAGATGCGGGATAATGGCTGGGAAGCAATGTGTTCGATGCCGGTGTCGCGTGTCCCGCCAAGGGGGCGCGTGCCCTTTCAAGGGGCCGTCGGCTGACGATGAGCTGGTTTCAGGAAGGGGAACGAGCATGGCGGCCATGAAGCCGCGGACGGGCGACGGCCCGCTCGAGGTGACCAAGGAGGGGCGGGGCATCGTCATGCGCGTTCCGCTCGAAGGCGGCGGTCGGCTCGTCGTCGAGCTGACCCCTGACGAGGCCGACGCGCTTGGCGACGCCCTCAAGAAGGTCGTCGGCTGACGCGGAAAGCGACCCCGATTTTCGGCTGCCCCGGCATCGTACGCGGTGCCGGGGACTGCTTTTTGTCCCGGCTCGCCCTCGGCGCGTCCTTCGCCGGATTCACCCCGGTCAGCGCTTGACCGCGCACAGCAGTCCGTCACCCACCGGGAGCAGTGAGGGCACCAGGTCCGGGCTCTCGCGGACGGTGCGCAGCAGCTCCCGCAGCCGCAGGACCTCGGTGGGCTGCGGCCCCGAGTCCACCGTGCGGCCGTGGGCGAAGGCACCTTCGAAGACGACGAGGCCGCCCGGCCGCAGCAGGCGCAACGATTCAGCGAGATAGTCGAGCACCTCGAGCCGGTCACCGTCGCAGAAGACGAGGTCGTAGCCGGCGTCCGCGAGCCGGGGCAGCACGTCCAGGGCGCGGCCCGGGATGAACCGGGCGCGGTTGCTGGCGAAGCCACAGGCGCGGAACGCCTGGCGGGCGAACTGCTGGTGCTCCGGCTCCGGGTCCACCGTGGTGAGCACGCCGTCCGGCCGCATGCCGTGCAGCAGATGGATCCCGGAGACGCCGCATCCGGTACCGATCTCCGCCACCGCCTTCGCGTCCACGGTGGCGGCGAGCAGGCGCAGCGCGGCGCCCGTGCCGGGCGAGACCGCGCGCAGCCCCGCGTCACGGGCCCGGTCGCGGGCCCAGCGCAGCGCGTCGTCCTCGGCGACATAGGCGTCGGCGAACGCCCAGCTCGTCTGCCGGTTGCCGGTAATGACCCTCTCCTGTCCCCGTGATTGCCTGGGCGTGACTGTATCCGTTGGCCCCGGGAACCCGCAGATGGGACCAGGCGTTTGAAGGGGTGGGAAGAGCAGCGGGGGAAGGACGGGGGAAATCCGGTGGACCTGGGCGTCGGGCAGGTGTTGACGCAGCCGCATCAGCGCGCATCAAATTCTCTTAAAACCGCTTATCCGGAGCTAACGGGCGAGGTGGCTATGGTAGGGGCTCCACTGGACACCACCAGAGCCGACAGGGGAGGTGCGGCTGCGCCTGTGGATCGTGGAGGAGTGCTGCGGCGCTTCCTCAGGTCACCGGGTGAGCCGAAATCCGTGACCGACATCGCTGACACGCACCACGCAGCCGACACCGCGCAGACCGCGACCTTCGCCACCGACGCGGACTCGCAGGCGTGGACTCCGCCCACCTGGGAGGAGATCGTCAGCACCCACAGCGGCCGGGTCTACCGTCTGGCGTACCGCCTGACCGGAAACCAGCACGACGCCGAGGACCTGACCCAGGAGGTCTTCGTCCGGGTCTTCCGCTCCCTGTCGACCTACACACCCGGCACCTTCGAGGGCTGGCTGCACCGCATCACCACGAACCTCTTCCTGGACATGGTCCGCCGCAAGCAGCGCATCCGCTTCGACGCGCTCGGCGAGGACGCGGCCGAGCGGCTCGCCAGCCGGGAGCCCACCCCGCAGCAGGTCTTCAACGACGCCCACTTCGACGCGGACGTCCAGCAGGCCCTGGACACCCTCGCGCCCGAGTTCCGTGCCGCCGTCGTCCTGTGCGACATCGAAGGACTGTCCTACGAGGAGATCGCCGCGACCCTGGGCGTCAAGCTCGGCACGGTCCGGTCCCGTATCCACCGCGGCCGCTCGCAGCTGCGCAAGGCGCTGGCGCATCGCTCCCCCGAGGCCCGGGCCGAGCGCCGCACCTTCGTGGCCCGTGTGCCCGCGCTGGGAGGAGGGGGCGCGACCGCGTGAGTGGATCCCGTCGCCCCACACCGGCAGAGCAGCACCTGGGAGACCGCCTCTCCGCTCTCATCGACGGAGAGCTCGGTCATGAGACACGCGAACGCGTGCTGGCCCATCTGGCCACATGCGCGAAGTGCAAGGCAGAGGCCGACGCCCAGCGCCGGCTGAAGAACGTCTTCGCGGAGGCGGCCCCGCCGCCGCCCTCCGAAAGCTTCCTGGCCCGACTTCAGGGCCTGCCCTCGGGAGGTGACGTCGACGGCGATGGCACGCCGCCCGGCGGGGGTGGTTTCGGCAGAAGGCTGCCGTCGGCCGCCGGGCTTCCCCCGGGGCCGGGCGTCTTCGGAGTGAGGGGTGAGCCCTTCGGATACATTCCTGCGGGGCCGCACGCCACAGCGCTGTCCCCCTCCGAGGACCGGGCACTTTCCGGGGACCGAGGATTCCGCATCCATCACGTCGGCCGTCATGACGCCGACCGCACGGCCTCCCGGGGGCGGCGCTTCGCGTTCGTCGCCGCGGGCGCGGTGTCGCTGGCCGCGATCGCGCTCGGCGGAGTGTCGACGGGTGTCGTGACCGATACGGGCGCGGAGGCGCGCGGCTCGGGCACCGGAAGCAATGTGACCCCGATGCGTTCGCAGGGCACGGGCGGCGGCCCGACGGCGCCCGACACCTCCCGACGGCGGGGCGTCGGACCGCTGCTGGGGCAGCGGGCGCTGCGCCAGGCACCCGTCGCGTCGACGGAGGCGTCGGCCCCGTTGCTGCCCGGCGGACCCGGTCCGCAGGCGCGGGACACCTCGGAGATCCGCGCCCTGACGGCTCCCGTGGTGGCCGGGGCCGCCGCGATGTCCCCTCTGATACGCCCGCTCACCGAGACCGCACCGCTCACACTGAGGCCCTGGTCGCCCGCTTCGGGGATCACGGCTCCCGGACTGCGCATGGCGCCCGAGCCGGCCCCGTCCGGCGGACCGTCCCCCTCCTGCTTTCCGTACATGGCCCACTGAACCGGGCGTCTGCGCGCCGGCCCGCGAACCTGGTTGAATCCGTGCCGGACCGCGCCTGCGGAAGCGTCCCGGGCGCGGAATCGACGATCCAGCGGCGATGGTCGGCGCCGTCGTCCGGGGCCGGGTGTGGGGAGAGCATGAGCGAGGAGAGGCCGGGCCCTGCGGGCGGCGCCGAGGAGGAGACGCCCGAGGCACGGGACGGCGCCGGGACCGGGTCCGGGGCTTCGGGCGGCGGCTTTGGCGGTGACTACGAGCTGAGCCCGCCCGTCGACGCCCGGACGCACGGCGAGGCCGGCGCCGAAGGGGACTTCGAGCCGGAGCGCCCGACGGCGGCGGTGCCGCCCGCCACATCGGCCGGCTCGTCGTCCGGTACGTCCTCAGGCACATCCTCCGGGCCGTCGGGTGCCGGCGCGGTGTCCGCCGGGCTCCTCGGCGGTGTCACCGGCGCCGAGGAGGACGGTTCCGCCCGGGGCGCGGTCCCCGAGACGGGCGGTGACGCCCCTGTCGGCCGTCTGCGGCCCCTTCACGGCTCCGCCCCCCACGGCACCCCGCCCTACGGCACACCGGGCCCCTGGGCCCCCGCCCCACCCGTCCGGCACCCGGCAGCACCCCCCGCCCACGGCGGACACACCCCCTGGCAGAACTACGACCCCTGGGCGCCACGGGCCCCCTTCCAGCAGAACGGTGCCCGCGTCGCCGCCCAGGAGCCGCGGGGCGGGCGGCAACGCAGGAGGCTCCTGATCGGGGCCGTACTGATCGCGCTCGTCTCCGGAGGAGTCGGCGGTGCCGTCGGCGCCGCGCTGGAACTGGGCGGCGGCCTGCCGGGGGACGTCCGGTTGCCGCAGGCCGGGAAGGAACCCACGGGGCGCGCCCCGGACAGCGTCGCCGGGATCGCCGCCCGCGCGCTGCCCAGCGTCGTCACCCTGCATGTGAAAGGCGACGGCACCGAGGACACCGGCACCGGGTTCGTCCTCGACCGGCGCGGATACATCCTCACCAACAACCACGTCGTTCAGCCCGCGGGAGCGAACGGCGAGATATCGGTGACGTTCAACGGCGGCGAGACCGCCAAGGCCACCGTCGTCGGCCGTGACAGCGGCTACGACCTCGCCGTCGTCAGGGTCGGCGGTGTCCGGGGTCTGAGCCCCCTGCCCCTCGGCAATTCCGACAACGTCGAAGTCGGCGACCCGGTCGTGGCCATCGGCGCGCCCTTCGACCTCGCCGGCACGGTCACCTCCGGGATCATCAGCGCCAAGGAACGGCCCATCACGGCGGGCGGTGAGAAGGGCGACGGCAGCGATGTCTCGTATGTGGACGCCCTGCAGACCGACGCCCCGATCAACCCCGGCAACTCCGGCGGCCCGCTTCTCGACGCCCGGGGCCGGGTCGTCGGCATCAACTCGGCGATCCGCTCGGCCGAGGACAGCTCCGACCGGAACAGCGGGGCGGGTTCCATCGGACTGGGCTTCGCGATCCCCGTCAACCAGGCCAGACGCGTCGCCGAGGAGCTGATCAACACCGGCAGGGCCACCCACCCCGTGATCGGGGTGACGCTCGACATGGACTTCAGGGGAGACGGCGCCCGCGTCGCCGCCAAGAGCACCGACGGCGGCCCCGCGGTCACCCCGGGGGGACCCGGCCACAAGGCCGGCATCAGGCCCGGTGACGTGATCACGGGGGTCGAGGGGGCGCGTGTCCACTCCGGGGAGGAACTGATCGTCAAGACCCGAGCGCACCGCCCCGGCGACCGTCTGGAGCTGACCGTGGTCCGCGACGGCCGGACCCGGACGATCACGCTCGTCCTCGGCTCCGCGAACGGCAGCTGATGCCGGCCGGACAGGGACGCGCACGAAACCGGCCCCCATGGCAAACATCCCGGAAAACCCGACGTGTACACGCGGTCGGGCAGGCCGGGACGGTACCGATCCGGCGGAAACCCCGGGTACCGTGGATCCGGCCCGGACCACGGAAGACCCGCCCGACCACCGAGGGCCGCGGACCGAGGACCTCGCAAGGAGCTTCAGGTGTTCAATGACATAGGACCGCTCGAGCTGGTGACGCTCGTTGTCCTTGCCGTGCTCGTCTTCGGTCCGGACAAGCTCCCGAAGATGATCCAGGACGTCACACGCACCATCCGGAAGATCCGGGAGTTCTCGGAGAGCGCCAAGCAGGACATCCGCAACGAGCTGGGCCCCGAGTTCAAGGACTTCGAGTTCGAGGACCTCAACCCCAAGACGTACCTCCGCAAGCAGCTGGAGAACGACGATCTGGGGCTGAAGGAGATCCGCAACGGCTTCGACCTGAAGAAGGAGATGGCCGAAGTCACGGACGCGGTGCACGGCCGCGATTCCGACACTCCGGCGTCCCCGTCCTCCGCGTCCGCCCCGGCCGGCGGCACCGTCGACATGACGAAGAAGTCCGAGAAGGCGGGTCCCGACGAGCCCCCGCCCTTCGACGCGGACGCCACCTGAGCCGTCCACGGACGCGGCCGGCGGCGGGGCCCGGCCGGTGCCGACGTGACGCAGGCCATACACCGATCGGCGCGCGGGCGGCGGTATTGCGACGTCCAAGGGGACGTACGCGCCGGGCGTTTCGCTGCGGTTCGGATCCCTGTGGCTATGCTGCCCAGTTGTTGTGCGGACCGTTTGGAGCGAGGACGCCCGTGGGGGGCGGGCCGCTCGAGTCCGACGAGAGCGAGGAGGCGTCCGGGCAGATGGAGACGACGAGTCGGGTGGACGCGCAGGCGCCCGCCGCGGAGGGCGGAGCGCGGCTCCCCTTCGCCCGGGGCACGGTCGACGGTTATCTGAAGGCATCCTTCCCGTGGTACGGCCTCGACGAGGCTTTCACAGGCACGCGCTGGCTGATGCAGGTGGGCACCGCCGCCGACGGGACCGTGGAGCACGGTTCGGTCGGGCACGGCGACGAGCCCTCCGTACGCCACGAGGCCACCGAGGACAAGGAGCGGTTCGCGGTCGTGGTGACGGTCGCCGCCAACCCCGTACGGCGCAGCGCTGACGGCACCGGGGTGCTGGAGGCCACCTCGGTCTCCTCCGCGGCCTGGCTGGCCGGTGTGGGCCTGCTGTCGTTCACCTGGCCCGGCCAGCTGGACCACGGCCTGCGGGACGACTGGCTCGACCAGCAGACCGAGACGGCATGGGTCCTCGCGGACGACCTGGCCGGCCCCGCCTGGTCCACCCTGTCCCTGCCCGTGGACGGCGTGCCGACGCCGTTCCACTACCGCGAGTCCGAGTTCGGCTGGGTCCTCGCCGGGTCCACGCAGGAAGGGGTGCACGTGGGGGCGTACGGCCGGGGCATGAGCGCCTATGGACTGGGCTTCGCGATGATCAAGGACATCCACGCCTACGTCGTCTAGCGGACGTACGGGGAAGGGGGCGCCGTCGCGGTGACGGCGCCCCCCTTCCCCGTAGGCGTCCTGCAGGCCGGAGGCGTCCCGGAGCCCGTGGCGTCCTAGAACTTGTTCTTCGGGGTGATGCCCAGCGACAGACCCGACAGGCCCCGCTGCCGGCCCCCGAGCTTGCCCGCGATCGAGCGCAGGGCCGAGCCCGCCGGGGAGTCCGGGTCGGTCAGGACCACCGGCTTGCCGTCGTCGCCGCCCTCGCGCAGGCGGACGTCGATGGGGATGGAGCCGAGGACCGGAACCGTCGCACCGGTCGTGCGGGTGAGGCCGTCGGCGACCATCTGGCCGCCGCCCGTGCCGAAGACGTCCACCATCTCGCCGCAGTGCGGGCAGGGCAGCCCGGACATGTTCTCGACCACACCCACGATCTTCTGGTGGGTCTGCACGGCGATGGCGCCCGCCCGCTCGGCCACCTCGGCGGCCGCCTGCTGCGGGGTGGTCACCACCAGGATCTCGGCGTTCGGGATCAGCTGCGCCACCGAGATCGCGATGTCGCCGGTGCCGGGCGGCAGGTCGAGCAGCAGCACGTCGAGGTCGCCCCAGAACACATCCGCGAGGAACTGCTGGAGGGCGCGGTGCAGCATCGGGCCGCGCCAGACGACCGGCGCGTTGCCCGGGGTGAACATGCCGATCGAGATGACCTTCACGCCGTTCGCCTGGGGCGGCATGATCATGTTCTCGACCTGGGTGGGACGGCCGTCCACGCCCAGCATGCGCGGCACGCTGTGGCCGTAGATGTCGGCGTCCACCACGCCGACCTTCAGTCCGTCGGCCGCCATCGCCGCCGCCAGGTTCACCGTCACCGAGGACTTGCCGACGCCGCCCTTGCCGGAGGCCACCGCGTACACCCGGGTCAGATTGCCGGGCTTGGCGAAGGGGACCTCGCGTTCGGCCTGGCCGCCGCGCAGGGCGGACGCCAGTTCACGCCGCTGCTCGTCGCTCATCACGTCGAGCGTGACGTCGACCCGGGTGACACCGTCCACGCGGGAGACCGCGTCGGTGACACGCTGGGTGATCGTGTCGCGCATGGGGCAGCCGGAGACCGTCAGGTACACGGTGACCGCGACCGCTCCGTCCGCGCCGATCTCCACCGATTTGACCATCCCCAGCTCGGTGATGGGTCGCTGGATCTCGGGGTCGTTCACCGTCGCCAGTGCTTCGCGCACCGCGTCTTCCGTAGCCATAACCATGATGGTACGGCGCCCGCCGGGGCCTCCGGAAAGCCCCGTCAGCGGTCGTCTACATCACGTCCGTGCGCGGGTTCCGCCGGGAATACGACGTGCCCGTCGGGACGCCGGTACTCCTCCAGCTGCGTCATCAGGTCCTGGAGTTCGGAGCGGATCCAGTCGCGGGTGGCCACCTCGCCGAGACCGCTGCGCAGCGCGGCGACCTCCCGGGTCAGATACTCGGTGTCCGCGATGGACCGCTCGTTCTGCTTGCGGTCCTGTTCGAGGTTGACCCGGTCGCGGTCGTCCTGCCGGTTCTGCGCCAGCAGGATCAGCGGGGCCGCGTAGGAGGCCTGAAGGGACAGCATCAGCGTCAGGAAGATGAACGGGTACGGGTCGAAGCGCAGGTGGTGCGGGGCGGAGACGTTCCACACCAGCCAGATGATGATGACGAACGTCATCCAGACGATGAACCGGCCGGTTCCCAGGAAGCGGGCGATCCGCTCCGACAGGCGTCCGAAGGCCTCCGGGTCCCACTCGGGCAGGACCCGGGTGCGCCGGGGCTGCGGCTGGTCGAGCCGGAGGCGGGCACGGGTGGCGGCGGTCGCGCCGGAGGGCGTCTTCTCGCGGTCAGGTGCCATGGGTGGCCCCCTCGTCGCTCAGGTCGAACTCCGTCTCGCGCCAGTCCTCGGGGAGCATGTGGTCCAGTACGTCGTCCACGGTCACCACGCCGAGCAGCGAGCCGGACTCGTCGACCACGGGCGCCGCGACCATGTCGTAGGTCGCGAAGAACCCGGCCACGACCGGCAGCGGGGCGTCCGGCGCCAGAGGTTGCAGGTCGTCGTCGACGAGAGCGCTGACGAGCGTGTACGGCGGGTCGCGCAGCAACCGCTGGAAGTGCACGGTTCCCAGGTACTTGCCGGTGGGCGTCTCGTCCGGAGGGCGGCAGACGTACACCTGGGCGGCGAGGGCGGGGGACAGGTCCTGGTTGCGGACCCGGGCGAGCGCGTCGGCGACGGTCGCGTCGGGCCGCAGCACGACCGGCTCGGTGGTCATCAGGCCGCCCGCGGTCTTCTCCTCGTACGCCATCAGCCGGCGCACGTCGGCCGCGTCGGCGGGCTGCATCAGGCTCAGCAGCCGTTCCTTCTCGTCCTCCGGCAGCTCGGCGAGCAGGTCGGCGGCGTCGTCGGGGTCCATCGCCTCCAGGACGTCGGCGGCGCGCTCCTTGCGCAGCTTGCCGAGGATCTCGATCTGGTCGTCCTCGGGGAGCTGCTCGAGGACGTCGGCGAGCCGGTCGTCGTCTAGGGCCGCGGCGACCTCGGCGCGGCGCTTGGCGGAGAGGTGGTGCAGAACGTTGGCGAGGTCGGCGGGGCGCAGCTGTTCGAACGTGGCCAGCAGGCTCTCGGCGCCCTGCCCCTGCTCCTCCAGGGAGAACCCGGTGACGGCGGACCACTCGACGGTCAGCGTCTCGCCCTTGCTGCGCCGGAACGCCCCGCCCTTGCCCTTGCGTACGAAGACCTTGTCGACCTCCCATTCCCGGCGGGCCGGCAACTGCCGCACGGAGAGGTCGAGAACGGTGACCGCCTCGTCGGACTCCACGAGCGTGACGCGGCGGTCGAGCAGTTCCCCGAAGACGAGCCGTTCGGTGGGCCGCTGCTCGAAGCGGCGCACGTTCACCACGCCGGTGGTGATGACCTGGCCGGACTCGATGCCGGTCACCCGGGTCATGGGCAGGAAGATACGGCGGCGGGTGGTGAGTTCGACGACCAGGCCGAGCAGCCGCGGGGGGCGCCGCCCCACGCGCAGCATGACGACGAGGTCGCGCACGCGTCCCACCTGGTCGCCGTTGGGGTCGAAGACGGCGACACCGGCCAGGTGCGAGACGAAGATGCGAGGGGCGCCAGCCGCCATGCCCGCCGCCTCCTGTTCCTGCCGTTTTATCCGTTCGGATGGGCTTCAGGCTAGCCCGTCCCGTTGTCGTACGCCCTGGCGAAAGGTGCGGAGGGACTGACTCCGGAAGCCCCCTCGGGCACCGGTACTCTGCGGTACGCCGATGAGGACACCCGCATGAGAGGCAGCCCCACCCGTGACTGCAATCCCCCAGGGCCGTACCCGCAGGGCCGCACTGGTGAGCGCGATGTGCGCGCTGGTCCTCATGGGCACGGGTCTCGTGGGGTGCAGTGGCGGCGACCCGGACGCGGGGACCAACGGGCTCGGGAAGCTCCCCGCCGACAAGATCCAGAGCCGGACGCGGACGGCGGCGAAGTCCGCCTCGGCGGTGCGGCTGTCGGGAACCGTCGTCAGCAACGGCGCCACATACACGCTGGACATGCGGCTCAAGGGCGACGGTGGCACCGGCTCGGTCACCTCGAAGAACGGAACGTTCCGGCTGTTGCGGGTGGGTGAGCGCCTGTTCCTCAAGGCCGACGCCGCCTTCTGGAACCGCGAGGACGGCAAGGGGGGCGGCGCGGGCTCGTCGGCCGCCGCGCACAAACTCGACGGCAAGTACGTCAAGGTGCCGGCCGGCGACCCGGCCTACCGGCGGTTCAGCGGGTTCACCGACAAGGACGTGCTGCTCGACGGACTGCTCACGCTGCACGGCACCCTCGCGACGGACGGCCGCCACGAGCAGAACGGCGTCCGTACGATCCGCATCAGCGGCGACAAGGGCTCCGGCGGAACCCTGGACGTCTCCCTGGAGGGCGCCCCCTATCCGCTGCTCCTGGTGCGCGCCGGGAACGCGGGGACGCTCCGCCTGACGGACTGGGGGAAGGACTTCACGGTGACGGAGCCGCCGAAGGGCGCGACGGTCGACTACGGGCAGCAGCTGCCGTCGTCCTGAGGCGCGGAGGCGTCGAGGGGTCTGAGGGCGTGAGGGGTCTGAGGGCGTGAGGCGGGCCGGGGCCCGGTCCGTGCCGGGCCCCGGGGAGTCTCCGCGCGGCTAGCGTCGCTTGCGCCGCAGGAGCCGTGGCAGGGCCGCCGGGATCGGGTGGCGGGTCACGGCCGGGCTCGGTGGCGGGGGAGTGGCCTGGGAGTCGGACGGCAGCGGGACGGTCGCGCCCCGCGGCTCCAGACGCAGCACCCGGCATGTGCGGCGCCAGCGCTCGGGCATCTCCTCGCCGTCGGGGGCGTTCAGCCGCTTGCCCTTCAGCTCGGCGACCGCGCCCTCCCACTCCGGCGACCCCGGCGTCAGCTCCGCCACCCGGGCGGGCCAGGTGACGATCCGGCCGCCCTTGTCCTTGCTGCGGACCGTGACGACCGCCTCGCCCCCGTCGGTGAGGCCGGGCAGCGGCTGCTCACCGGGCCCGTCGCCCACCACGCACGCCGCGCCGTCGTGCCACACATGCCACAGTGCACGCGCCGGTGAGACCTGGGCGTGCGCGCCGGCGGACGACGCGCCCTGGACCCAGATCAGCCCGGACTTCTTGGTGGCCTCCTCGACGAGGGCCCTCTCGAGCAGCTCGCTTGTCATGCGCTCAGCCTAGTCGGGTCCGTCACAGCCAGCCGTTCCGCTTCAGTGTGCGGTGGATGCCGAGACAGATGACCACCGTGATGCCCATGATCACGGGATAGCCGTACTTCCAGTGCAGCTCGGGCATGTACTCGAAGTTCATGCCGTACACCCCGCAGACCATCGTCGGTACGGCGATGATCGCGGCCCATGCCGTGATCTTGCGCATGTCCTCGTTCTGCGCGACGGACGCCTGCGCCAGGTTGGCCTGGAGGATCGAGTTCAGCAGCTCGTCGAAGCCGATGACCTGCTCCTGAACGCGGGCGAGGTGGTCGGCGACGTCGCGGAAGTACTTCTGGATGTCGGGGTCGATCAGCCGCATCGGCCGCTCGCTCAGCAGCTGCATCGGCCGCAGCAGCGGTGCCACGGCCCGCTTGAACTCCAGTACCTCGCGCTTGAGCTGGTAGATCCGGCTCGCGTCGGTGCCCCGGGGCGTTCCCTTCCGGCCGGGCGAGAACACCTCCGTCTCGACGTCGTCGATGTCGACCTGCACCGCGTCCGCCACCGCGATGTAGCCGTCGACGACGTGGTCGGCGATCGCGTGCAGCACGGCCGAGGGTCCCTTGGCCAGCAGCTCGGGATCGTCCTGGAGCCTGTGCCGCAGCGCCCGCAGCGATCCCTGCCCGCCGTGCCGGACGGTGATGAAGAAGTCCCGCCCGGTGAAGCACATGACCTCACCGGTCTCCACCACCTCGCTGGTGGCGGTCAGCCGGTCGTGCTCGACGTAGTGGATGGTCTTGAAGACGGTGAAGAGGGAGTCGTCGTACCGCTCCAGCTTGGGGCGCTGGTGCGCCTGCACCGCGTCCTCGACGGCCAGCGGGTGCAGCCCGAACTCGCTTGCGATACCGGCGAACTCGGCATCGGTCGGCTCGTGCAGGCCGATCCACACGAAGTCCCCGTCGCGCCGCACCAGGCGCATCGCCTCGTGCGGGGTCAGCGGCTGGGGGGTCTGCACACGGACCCCGTCGCGGTAGACGGCGCAGTCGACGACGGCGGACGGCGTCGCGGGGTCGCGCGTGGCGTCGTACGTGCTGGTGTCCTTGCGCAGCGAGGGGCGGGAGGGGCGGACCACGGCACGCAGGTCACGGATCATCGACATGGGCAGGCTCCTTCGCAACGGGCAACGAAGGCGCCGACGACGGGTGGAACTGCCCGGAATGGGGACGTCCTGACGGGTCGTCTCCCGCCTTTTCGGCAGGGGAGGTTTGGCACGTCCACAAAGCGGGGAGCACCGCACCGTCGCGGTGGCGGGCTTCGTTACTGGTTCAGATCAGACAGATCAGGTGAAACGAAACGAAGTGCTCTTCCGCGGTGCACGGAGGGATCCTGTGCGGATCCCCGGGGATCCGCATGAAAACGCGGCGCGCAGACGAGAGGTGGCAGCCAGCCGGAGCAGCTACATCAGCGGTCGGAAGAGCGGGTGGTACTGCACGGTCGACTTCGATCCATGCCAGCCCCACCTCCTCCGGCCGGTCCCTGGTGAGGGACGATCCATTTCCCCCTAGGGGAGTCTCACGGTGTACGGGACTCGATCGCACCGCTTCTGCGTGCTGCCCGAAACCACCGGCCAACAGTATCAGCCGGCCGAAGTGTCAAGGCGCCGCTTTGCCTCGTACTGACGAGTTCTATGCTCGCCGCATGGTCGATGTTCTTCCTCTGGTCGAGGCCCGGTTGCGTACCGCGCTCGGCGAACCGGACGCCCGTGCGGCCGTCACCTTCCTCGGCACGGACCGCATCGAGGTGCTGCGTTTCCGGGACGACTCCCCGGAAGGCGTCGTCCTGCGTTACGCCACCCTCGGTATGTCCGCCCAGCCGATGACGGACCCCGCCGCGATGCTCGCCGACCCCGTCAAGGGGCCCCGCGCCGAGCTGGTCCTGTCCGTCCGAGGCGGCCTCGCCGACACCGACAAGGTGCTCCGCCCGCTGGCCGTTCTGGCCGCTTCCCCGCAGGTCGAGGGGGTGGTGGTGGCTCCCGGAGCCTCGCTGGACGTAGGCGAGCCGCTGTGGCCGGGCGCCCCGTTCAGCTCCGTCCTGGCGGCCGAGCCGGGCGGATTGGTCGAGGACCTGGAGCTGGACGCGCCTCTCGACCCCGTACGGTTCCTGCCGCTGCTGCCGATGACCCCGAACGAGGCCGCCTGGAAGCGGGTGCACGGTGCCCAGGCCCTCCAGGAGCGCTGGCTGGCGAACGGGACGGACCTGCGGGATCCGTCCCGCAGGTCCGTCCCCCTGGACTGACGGGGAAGTGAGCAAGCTCACCAACCACTGGCCGAAAGTCGTCAGTTGGCAAAGAGGGTGACGTCGTCCGCCGAGGCGTGCCGGGGCTCCAGGTCCTCGGCGGTGGGGGTCTGCCCGCTCGAGCGAAGCCCGGAGTGGGGGAGGGCGAGGGCGTTGCGCCGCAGGAGGACCACGAGCGCGCCCACGACCGCGGTGACCGCCGCCACCACGAAGGGCATGTGGAGGTCGCTCCACCCCTCGATCTTCGGCGCGAGGTAGGGCGCGGCCGCGGCGGCGATCCACCGCACGAAGTTGTAGCCGGCGCTCGCCACCGGGCGCGGAGCGTCCGAGACCCCGAGGGCCAGCTCGGTGTAGACGGTGTTGTTCACACCGATGAAGGCACCGGACAGGATCGTGCAGACGACGGCGGTGGTGTGGTCGCCGTACCCGAGCACGGCGACGTCGACCGCCAGCAGCACCAGGGAGCCGCCGAGGACCTTCAGCGAGCCGAAGCGCTCCTGCATGCGCGGCGCCACGATCACCGAGAAGACGGCGAGCAGCAGGCCCCAGGCGAAGAACACGGCACCCGATCCGTACGGCGTCATGTTCAGCACGAACGGTGTGAAGGCCAGCACGGTGAAGAACGTGTAGTTGTAGAAGAACGCGGAGACGGCCGCCGAGGCGAGGCCGCCGTGGCCGAGCGCCCTGATCGGGTCGAGCAGTGAGGTCTTCCGCGCGGGCCGGGGCTGCTCCTTCAGGAACGCCGTGATGCCGAGGAAGCCGATCGCCATCAGGGTGGCCGTGCCGAAGAACGGGTAGCGCCAGCTGACGTTGCCGAGCACCGCGCCCAGCAGGGGACCGCACGCCATGCCGAGGCCGAGCGCCGACTCGTACAGCAGGATCGCCGCGGCGCTGCCCCCTGCCGCCGCGCCGACGATGACGGCCAGGGCCGTGGAGACGAACAGCGCGTTGCCGAGGCCCCAGCCGGCCCGGAAGCCGACGAGCTGGGCCACCGAGTGCGAGGTGCCCGCGAGGCCCGCGAAGACCACCACGAAGGCGAGACCCAGCAGCAGCGTCTTGCGGCCGCCGATGCGGCTGGAGACGAAGCCGGTCACCAGCATCGCAACGGCCGTGATGAGGAAGTACGAGGTGAAGAGCAGGGAGACTTGGCTGGGTGTCGCCCGAAGGCCCTGGGCGATGGAGGGCAGGATCGGGTCGACGAGTCCGATGCCCATGAAGGCGACGACGGACGCGCCCGCGGTCGCCCAGACGGCCTTCGGCTGGCGCAGAAGGCCGCCGGCTCCCGCGTCGAACGGATCCGTGCCGGCCGCCGCCGTGACGGCTCCTCCCGTACTGCTGCTCATCGCTTCCTCGCCGTCCTCGTCCCCGATGATGGTTGGCTCATACACACATTAAGTTAGCAGGGCTAATTAATGCAATGCGCATCCAGTTTCTGGTCGTGAAGCCGACGTGCGGGCACACGCCGGACGGGTGATCGTCCTTGACGCGGCGCGGGACGGGGAGGACCGTGGGGCCCTATGAGGGGCGAACCCAGTTGCCCGAAGTGTGGTGGCCGGGTCAGGGCTCCCGGACTCTTCGCCGATGCCTGGCAGTGCGATGTGCACGGCAACGTGCACCCGCTGCAGCCCGTGATCCCGCCCAGCGTCGAGGCCCTCAGTGTCGTGGTGCACCGTGCCCGGGTACCGGTGTGGATGCCGTGGCCGCTTCCGGTGGGCTGGCTGTTCACGGGCGTGGCCTACGCCGGCGACGACCGCAGCGGCGGCCGGGCGACGGCCGTGGCCTGCTCGGGTCCCGGGCCGCTCGGCGGAGTGGGCGAGCTGATCCTCGTCGCCGAGGAGCTGGGCGTGGGGCTCGGCGCGCGCTACGCGGGCATCGACGGCCCGGATCCCGGCCCCTATCTGAACGTCGAGAAGCCGCCCCAGGCCAAGGTGCTGGCAGCCGGACGCCCCACCCCGCTGTGGCACGTCTCGGGCACTCCCGACGACCGGGCGGTGTTCGCGGGCGAGGCACGCGGCCTGTGGCTGTGGGCCGTCGTCTGGCCCGAGCAGACGGGCATGCTCATGTATGACGAACTGGTGCTGACCGACCTGCGCGACGCGGGCGCGGAGGTGGACCTGCTGCCGATCGGGGCGCTGTCGCCGCGCCTGCTCGCACCGTGAGGCGAGGGGGCTCCTGCCGGTAGGGGGCGCCACCGGGCTGCGGGTGTGACAGGGACGCCGGAACTCCCGTTATCCTTGAGCGTCCCCTTCCGTCCCGTCACCGCCTGGAGTCCGTGTCGTGCGCATCGATCTGCACACCCACTCCACCGCGTCCGACGGTACGGACACCCCGGCCGAGCTGGTGCTGCGCGCCGCCGCCGCGGGACTCGACGTCGTCGCCCTCACCGACCACGACACCACCCGCGGCCACGCGGAGGCGCTCGAGACGCTGCCGGAGGGCCTGACCCTCGTCACCGGTGCCGAGCTCTCCTGCCGGTGGAACGGCATCAGCATGCACATGCTGGCCTACCTCTTCGACCCGGAGGAGCCCGACCTGCTCGCCGAGCGGGAGCTGGTCCGGGACGACCGGGTGCCGCGGGCCCACGCCATGATCGCCAAGCTCCGGGAGCTGGGCGTGCCGATCACCTGGGAGCAGGTGGCGCGCATCGCCGGCGAGGGATCGGTCGGCCGCCCGCACATCGCCTCCGCCCTGGTCGATCTGGGGGTCGTGGACAGCGTCTCGGACGCCTTCACGCCCGAGTGGGTGGCCGACGGCGGGCGGGCCTACGTCGAGAAGCACGAGACGGATCCCTTCGAGACGATCCGGCTGGTCAAGGCCGCGGGCGGGGTCACCGTCTTCGCGCACCCCGCCGCCTCCAAGCGGGGGCGCACCGTGCCGGAGTCCGCCATCGCCGATCTCGCCGCCGCCGGGCTCGACGGCATCGAGGTCGACCACATGGACCACGATCCGGCGACCCGGGCGCGGCTGCGCGGCCTGGCCCGTGAGCTGGGGCTTCTCGCCACGGGCTCCTCCGACTACCACGGCAGCCGCAAGACGTGCGTCCTCGGCGAGTACACCACCGACCCCGAGGTGTACGGGGAGATCACCCGGCGGGCCACCGGAGCCTTCCCGGTGCCGGGGACAGGCGGACACCGCGGCACCACCGGCGGACGCCGGAGCCTTTAGCCCTCCGGAGCGTCCAGCCCTTCCGTACCAACCCCTGCCCTCGAGGCACCCGGCATCGGCCGCCGTGCCTCCGCCTCCGCGCGTTCGCCGCGCCCCTCCTCTTCCCACGTAGCTCTTCTTTCCGTATCTCTGCGCAAGGCCCCCATGTTCGACGTCGCCGTCTTCGGTTCCCTCTTCCTCACCCTCTTCGTGATCATGGATCCCCCCGGGATCACCCCGATCTTCCTCGCGCTCACCGCCGGGCGGCCCGGCAAGGTGCAGAAGCGGATGGCCTTCCAGGCCGTCTGCGTGGCCGGCGGTGTCATCGCCGTCTTCGGTGTGCTCGGCCACCAGATCCTGAACTATCTCCATGTCTCCGTGCCCGCGCTGATGATCGCGGGCGGGTTGCTGCTCCTGCTCATCGCGCTCGACCTGCTCACCGGCAAGACGGACGAGCCGAAGCAGACCAAGGACGTCAATGTCGCCCTCGTGCCGCTCGGCATGCCGTTGCTGGCGGGCCCGGGCGCGATCGTCTCGGTGATCCTGGCGGTCCAGAAGGCCGACAGTGTGGGCACCCAGGTGTCCGTGTGGGCGGCGATCCTCGCGATCCACGTCGTGCTGTGGCTGGTCATGCGCTACTCGCTGCTGATCATCCGTGTGATCAAGGACGGCGGTGTGGTGCTGGTGACCCGGCTCGCCGGCATGATGCTCTCCGCGATCGCCGTGCAGCAGATCATCAACGGGATCACCCAGGTCGTTCGCGTCGGCTGAGCGGCGCCCGGGCGGCTCCCCGGGCAGGCCCCGGAGCGCGCGGAGCCCCGTACGGACATGCCGTACGGGGCTCCGAAGTCTCAGACGGTCGCGCCGGCCCGGTTATGAAGCGGACTGGTCGGCCGGGCGGATCCAGAGTCGCTGCCCGATGGCGGCGGCCTGCTGAACGATCTGCTTGACGGAGGCGGCGTCCACGACGGTGCTGTCCACGGGCGTTCCATCGACGTCGTCGAGTCGCATGATTTCGAAGCGCATAAGGCTTCTCCCTTCGTCTGGTCATCCTCCTGAGGAGAACTACTGGTGGCGGAGCGCGGGCGGTGCTGCCCCCGTCCACTGAGAGTCAACGGGATGCTTGTTACAAACATTCCCTACGCTAAGGAAATTTTTCGAGTCGCTAATTACCGACCGGCGGGTCACTGGAAACCCGCAGGACACGGGGTGCGATTGCCCCCATGGGGCACCGACCGGGACCGGTTGTGTTCGCAGCGTGACCACCGGGACAATGGAGGCATATGAACGACGACCTGGCGGCGCTCGGCGCCCGCATCGACCGCACGAACGAGTTGCTCCAGCGCATGCTCGCCGAGGTGGCGAAGACGCCATCGACCCATGCGATCTTCGTCGACGCCGGCTATCTGTATGCGGCCACGGGACGGCTCGTCGCCGGGACCGAGGACCGCCGGGCCTTCGATCTCGACGCCGAGGGGCTGATCGAGGCCCTCATCGACAAGGCGCGCTCGATCTTCGCGGACAGCCGCCTGCTGCGTCTGTACTGGTACGACGGAGCGCGCCGCCGGATCCACACGGCGGAGCAGCAGTCCATCGCCGAACTTCCCGATGTCAAGGTGCGGCTCGGCAACCTCAACGCCAACAACCAGCAGAAGGGCGTCGACTCCCTGATCCGGACCGACCTCGAGTCGCTGGCCCGGCACCGGGCCATCAGCGACGCGGCCCTCATCGGCGGCGACGAGGACCTGGTGTCGGCGGTCGAGGCGGCGCAGGGATACGGGGCACGGGTGCATCTGTGGGGGATCGAGGCCCCCGAGGGCCGCAACCAGGCGGAACCCCTGCTGTGGGAGGTCGACAGCCAGCGCACCCTCGAACTCGAGTTCTTCAAGCCATATGTGAGCCGGCGGACGGCCGCGGCGTACGAGGCGTCCGCCGCGGCCCGTCCCACCCGCGAGGACGTCCGCTTCGTGGGCGCTCAGATCGCGGCGAAGTGGCTGGCGGCGCGGGGCCGGGAGGCGCTGGCGGACCTGCTGCCCGGACACCCGTACCTGCCCGGCTCCGTCGACCAGGAACTGCTGGTGGAGGCGGAGGGCCTTCTCCAGTACTCCCTGCGCGGCCAGTCGGACCTGCGGCGCGCGCTGCGGGACGGCTTCTGGGGGCACGTGCAGGGACAGTACTGACGACCCCGTTACCGGCTGGAGGGGCGGACCGGGTGACCGGCGGCTAGGAGTGCCGGTCCCAGAAGGCAGCGAGGGCCTCGGCCGTGGGTTCGGGGCGGTCGGTGTTGGGGGAGTGCTCCGCGTGCGGTACGACCGTGCGGTGGGCGCCCAGCCGGGCGGCCATGTCGTCCAGCAGGGGGATCGGCCAGGTGTCGTCGCGGTCGCCGGACAGGACGTGCACGGGCAGGCCGAGGGCGGCCAGCTCGACCACGCGGTCGGGCTCCTCGCACAGCTGCCGGCCCGTCGCCAGAAGCTGGGCGGGGCTGTTGCGGAGCCAGCGGCGGCGCAGGTCCTCTCCGTCGGCGAGGAGTCCTTCGTCGATGTCCGCGGCGTCGGCCCCCTCGGGCGGTTCCATGGCCTGGATGGCGTCCCACACCTCGGCCATGTCCATGAGGGTCAGGGCGTCGCGCAGCAGCTTCACGCGCTGCTGCTGGGGCACGGCGATCTGGGCCGGGCCCGACGCCATGAGCGTCAGCGACACGAACGGGGAGGCGTCGAGGAGGACGGCGGCCCTGGCGATCTGACCGCCGAGGGAGTGCCCGAGCAGGTGCACGGGCGCGCCGACGGCGTGCGCCTGCGCGATCACGTCCCGGGCCAGCTCGCTCTGCGTGTACGGCGCCTCGTCGTCCCGCGGGCCGGGGGACTCGTACTGCCCCCGCCCGTCGACGGCGACCGTCCGGTACCCGGCCGCCGCGAGCAGAGGCTGCACGACGATGAAGTCCTCCTTGCTGCCGGTGAAGCCGGGGAGCAGGAGGGCGGTCCCCTTCACCCGCGAGGTCGCCGCGTCCGCCACGAGCACGGCGAACTCCCCGCGATCCGTGGTGAGCATCTGCGCCCGGACACCGGGGGGCGGGACGAAGCTGGGGGGACGACTCATGGGGGGAGGTTACCGGGCGGTCGGGCGGCGGCGGGGGCCGGGCCGGGTGAGGGGACGTCCCGGTACCGGGAGCGCCCAGCACGCCGATGGCCCGCCCCCGGCGTGGGGACGGGCCATCGTGGTCTCGCCGGCTCAGCCCTCGGCGGGCTGTGCGGCCTTGCGCGTACGGCGGCGCGGCTTGGCTTCCGCGTCGTCCGCCTGCGCCGGGATCTCCGCCTCCACGGCGGCCGCCTTGCGGGTACGGCGCCGGGGCTTGCTCTCGGCCTCCTCGGTCACCTGCGCGGGAATCGCAGCCTCGGCGGCGACGGCCTTGCGGGTGCGGCGGCGCGGCTTGGCCTCGGTGTCGACGGCGGCCTCGGCGGTGTCGACGGCGGCCGTCTCGACGGCGGCTTCCGCGGTCTTGCGGGTGCGCCGACGGGGCTTGGCCTCGGCGGCCTCCGCGGTGTCCACGGCGGCCTCGGCGGGAGCCGGAGCCGCTTCCGCGGTCTTGCGGGTGCGGCGGCGCGGCTTCGCCTCCGCGGCCTCCGCGGCCTCGACGGTGTCCGCGGCGGCCTCGGCCGTCTTGCGCGTACGCCGCGGCTTGGCCGGAGCCTCGCCCTCGGCCGTGTCGACAGCGGCCTCGGCGGCCTTGCGGGTGCGGCGGCGCGGCTTGGCCTCCGTCGCCTCGGCGGCCTCCGCGGTGTCCACGGCGGCCTCGGCGGGAGCCGGAGCCGCTTCAGCGGTCTTGCGGGTGCGGCGGCGCGGCTTGGCCTCCGTCGCCTCCACGGCGGTCTCCGCGGCGGCGGGAGCCACCTCGGCGGTGTCGGCGGTGGCCTCGGCGACCGTCTCGGCCACGGCTTCCGCGGTCCTGCGGGTGCGGCGGCGGCGCGGCTTCACCGGCTCGGCCGTGTCCACCGCGGCCACAGCCGCCTCCGGCGCCGTCGGCTCCACCGTCTCGGTCACCGTGGCGACCGGCTCCGTCGCCAGCCCGCCGCGCGTACGGCGACGGCGGCGCGGCGTGCGCGGCTCCACGGCACCCGCCGTGTCGTCCGGCGTGCCCGTGGTGGTCGGCGTCTCGGTGGCGTCCGGCGTGTCGAGCGGCGCCCCGTTCCGCGTGCGACGGCGGCGCGACGTACGCTCCGGACGCTCGGATTCCGCGGACCGGCCCGAGTCGCGGCGGCCGCGCGGCCCCCGGCCGCCGGTCTCGCCGAGGTCCTCCAGCTCCTCCGCGCCGAGCCCCGCGCGGGTGCGCTCCGAGCGCGGCAGCACACCCTTCGTGCCCTCGGGGATACCGAGGTCGGCAAAGAGGTGCGGGGAGGTGGAGTAGGTCTCCACCGGGTCGTTGAAGTCCAGCACCAGCGCCTTGTTGATCAGCTGCCAGCGCGGGATGTCGTCCCAGTCGACGAGCGTGATAGCGGTGCCCGACGCGCCCGCACGGCCCGTACGGCCGATGCGGTGCAGGTAGGTCTTCTCCTCCTCGGGCGACTGGTAGTTGACGACGTGCGTGACGCCCTCGACGTCGATGCCACGCGCGGCCACGTCGGTGCACACGAGCACATCGACCTTGCCGTTGCGGAAGGCCCGCAGCGCCTGCTCGCGCGCGCCCTGGCCCAGGTCGCCGTGGACCGCGCCGGACGCGAAGCCGCGCCGCTGGAGCTGCTCGGCGATGTCGGCCGCCGTCCGCTTCGTACGGCAGAAGACCATCGCCAGTCCGCGGCCCTCGGCCTGCAGGATGCGGGCGACCATCTCCGGCTTGTCCATGGAGTGCGCGCGGTAGACGAACTGCTTGATGTTCGCGACCGTCGCGCCCTCGTCGTCCGGCGCCGTCGCACGGATGTGCGTGGGCTGCGACATGTAGCGGCGGGCCAGACCGATCACCGCGCCCGGCATCGTCGCCGAGAACAGCATGGTCTGCCGCTTGGGCGGCAGCATGCCGATGATCTTCTCGACGTCGGGCAGGAAGCCCAGGTCGAGCATCTCGTCGGCCTCGTCGAGGACCAGGCACTTGACGTGCTTCAGGTTCAGCTTCTTCTGGCCGGCCAGGTCCAGCAGACGGCCCGGAGTGCCGACGACCACGTCGACGCCCTTCTTCAGCGCCTCGACCTGGGGCTCGTACGCGCGGCCGCCGTAGATCGCCGTGACGCGCACATTGCGTGCCTTGCCCGCGGTGAGCAGGTCGTTGGTGACCTGGGTGCACAGCTCACGGGTGGGGACGACGACGAGCGCCTGGGGGGTGTCGGTGAGGGCTTCGGGCTTTGCCCGGCCCGCCTCGACGTCCGCGGGAACCGTCACGCGCTCGAGGAGCGGGAGGCCGAATCCGAGCGTCTTTCCGGTGCCGGTCTTGGCCTGGCCGATGACGTCGGTGCCCGAGAGGGCTACGGGGAGCGTCATCTCCTGGATGGGGAAGGGATGGATGATGCCGACGGCCTCCAGGGCCTCGGCCGTCTCGGGAAGGATTCCGAGTTCTCGAAAAGTGGTAGTCAGGGTGCTGCCTCTTCTGTGTACGCGGTGCGAGGCGAGCGCGGGGATCGTGACCATGCCGGATGACGTCGGCCGCTTGGGGGACGGGCCTGTGGCAGGTGGCCACCCGACGCTCCAGCGCTCGTACCGCTGAGGGTCCCTCCGGGTGCCGTACGCACGGTGCCGTACGGTCGAGGAGGGCTGTCGGGTCGGAGCCGATCGGGCCACCGACCGGGCATCCTCATACATGCGGCCCGTCGAGATACGTCAACGTACTCAGCAGGCGCATTACCACCATACCCCGGAATCACGCACATGTGATGGCCGATTCGGTCACGTAGTCGTCGTCACACTGATTGACCAGGGACTTCCGAGGGGCGGTGAGCGGGCTATTGTGCGCTTCATGACCACGCCTGACAACGCCCCCGAGGCATCCGCCGAATCCACCGGAGTCGCCGCCCAGGACTGGGCGACGGCCTCTGTCGACCCCCAGTACCGTGCCGCCGTCGTGGACCTGCTCGGCGCCCTGGCGTACGGGGAGCTGGCGGCGTTCGAACGGCTCGCGGAGGACGCGAAGCTCGCGCCCACGCTCGCGGACAAGGCGGAGCTGGCCAAGATGGCGTCCGCCGAGTTCCACCACTTCGAGCAGATCCGGGACCGGCTGACCGAGATCGGCGTCGGGCCCACCGAGGCGATGGAGCCGTTCGTCGCGGCGTACGACAGCTTCCACAAGCAGACGGCCCCCTCGGACTGGCTGGAGGGGCTCGTCAAGGCGTACGTGGGCGACTCGATCGCCAGCGACTTCTACCGTGAGGTCGCGGCCCGCCTCGACACCGACACACGCGCGCTCGTGCTCGCCGTGCTCGACGACACCGGACACGCCAGCTTCGCCGTCGAGAAGGTGCGCGCCGCGATCGAGGCCGAGCCGCGCGTGGGCGGCCGTCTCGCCCTGTGGGCGCGGCGGCTCATGGGCGAGGCGCTGTCGCAGTCCCAGCGTGTGGTCGCGGAGCGGGACGCACTGTCGACCATGCTCGTCGGCGGTGTCGCGGACGGCTTCGACCTCGCCGAGGTCGGCAGGATGTTCTCGCGGATCACCGAGGCGCACACGAAGCGGATGGCGGCGCTGGGCCTGGCGGCCTGACGACGCCTTCCCCGGCTCGGCGGCCCCGGCCGGGCTTTCGCCCCACTCGGGGCGGAGACGGTCACCGGGCCGCCGGAGCGTGCCGTCAGAGTCTGCGTGGGCGTCGGCTTCCGGCCTCAGGCCGTCGCCGACCGGCGCCGAAACCGCTCCGCCGGCCGCAGCAGCAGCGACAGTGAGGCCGCGGAGACGACCAGGGCACCCAGAAGGATCACCAGGAGTCCCGCGGCACCCAGGGCGCTGTGGGTGACGAAGGCGCCGAAGAGGGCTCCCGCCACGCCCGTCGACAGCACCAGGGCCCGGGCCGGCAGGCGGTGCGGCAGCCGGTATGCGGCGGCCCATGCCAGGGCGAACCCGAGGACGGCGGAGCCGAGCGCTTCCAAGAACATGAGCGGTTCCCTCCCGCACGGCTGCTGCCAGGGCAAATCGGTCGTAGCCGGTCCTACCCCTGGCGCGCGGAACACAATCCTCGGCTGTGCGCCGGATGTGCTCCATCCGTGCACGCCGCATGGGGGCGCAAGGGCCGCCGGGCCCTGCGGCGACGGGACGGGAAAGGGGCCCGGCGGCGTGCGCCACCGAGCCCCCTCACTGCTCCGTTCGGATCTACAGCCTGCGCTCCGTTCGGATCTACAGCGTGCCGAAGCCCACCTTGCGCGGGGCCGGCTCGCCGATCTCCACGTATGCGAGGCGGTCGGCCGGGACCAGGAGCTTGCGGCCGTGTTCGTCCACGAGGCTCAGCAGAGCCGACTTGCCCGACAGCGCCTCGGCCACGACGTGCTCCACCTCCTCGGCAGTCTGACCGCTCTCCAGAACGATCTCGCGGGGCGCGTGCTGCACGCCGATCTTGACCTCCACGGCTTTGTCCCTCCGACGGTCAGTGATGTGCGCGGCCGTCCGCGCCGTACCAGCACACATTAGCCCGGTGAGGGGACGTACACGCTCTGCCCCGGAACGCCAGGAGCGAACAGCCGACGGGAACAAAAACCGTGCGGCCCCACCTGGTGGCGCCGCACGGTCCGGCTCAGTGGTGCTGCTCGCTGTGCTGCTCGCCGTTGTACAGCGGGAAGCCCGCGATACCCCGCCAGGCGAGGGACGCCAGCAGCTGCACCGCCTGGTCGCGCGGCACGCTGCGGTCGCTGTGCAGCCAGGAGCGCGCCACGACCTGGGCGAGACCACCGAGCCCGGAGGCCAGCAGCATCGACTCGGCCCGCGACAGGCCCGTGTCCTCGGCGATGACGTCGCAGATCGCCTCCGCGCACTCGTTCGTCACCTTGTCGACGCGCTCGCGCACGGCGGGCTCGTTCGTCAGGTCCGACTCGAAGACCAGCCGGAACGCCCCGCCGTCGTCCTCCACGTACGCGAAGTACGCGTCCATGGTGGCCCGGACGCGCTGCTTGTTGTCCGTCGTCGACGCCAGCGCGGTGCGCACGGCCTGGAGCAGGGCGTCGCAGTGCTGGTCCAGCAGGGCCAGATAGAGGTCGAGCTTGCCCGGGAAGTGCTGGTAGAGCACCGGCTTGCTGACGCCCGCGCGCTCGGCGATGTCGTCCATCGCGGCTGCGTGGTAGCCCTGCGCCACGAAGACTTCCTGCGCGGCGCCCAGCAGCTGGTTCCGTCGGGCACGGCGCGGCAGGCGAGTGCCCCGCGGGCGCGCCGCCTCTGTCTGCTCGATGGCTGTCACGCCGCCTCCCAAAATCGTCCACATGCGGTGTGCGCCGCGCCGCCATCGTACTTTTCGGTAACCGTGCTGTGCGCGGTGCGAGCGCAGAATTTCATGGACCGGACGCCGGCAAAACCCCTGCGGAGCGTGCCGAAGGGGGATAGGCCGGGCAGAGCGCCTCCTCGGCGCCGGCCGATGGCGGACGCACTCTTACCCTGAGCACCCGCTCTCTTACCTTGCGTGACGTCCCGGCCGGGATGCTCGGTCTGTCCGACGCACCCCTCCCGTGCGACGTACTCGTCCTCTCCGGCGTGATCGCTGTCGTGCCTCACCGACACCGGAACGGAGACCGACACCGAGCGCGTGTCCCACCGGGGCTCACCGATAGTCGTCCTCGTCCAGGGAGACGACACGCGCCTGCTCCACGAGGTCCGCCTCGTTGGCGCGCAGGACGTCCTCCTCGGTCAGTGGCTCGTCCCGCGCCGGGGCGAGGTCCCGGTGCTGTTCGGCGGCGTCGTTCTCCGGGGCCTCCACGTCGAGTTCGTCGAGTTCTTCGGCTTCGGTCTCGTCGTCCTCGAACGTCTCGGGATCGGTGGGGTCTACGGCCATGCTGGGCTCCCTTCCCAGAACTCCTGAACGTTCCTGAAGAGGCAGGGTCCACATCCGGGTGCCCTGTTATGAGCCTAGGAGACACTCGATTCCGACGCTATGTGTGGTGAAAAGGGACTCGTCGCGGTTGGCCGAAGCATTGCGGTGGCCGGCGTGCCGGGACGCGTCGGTTGTGATGGCGAACACATGAGCGTCCGCGTGATCGTCTCGTAACATTGGCCCATGTCTTCGACCGAGTTGCCGTCCGTCCCGGCCGCCACCGTTCTCCCGAGAGTGGCGCCCGTCCGGGTCGAGGAGGGTGAGCGGCTCAGGTCGGTGGAACTGCCCGGGATCACCCTGACGGTGCGGTCGAGGCCGCCGCGGCACGAGGATCTGCCGCCCGCGCTCTACGTCCACGGGCTCGGCGGCTCCTCCCAGAACTGGTCCGCGCTGATGCTGCTGCTGGACGGGCTCGTCGACGGCGAGGCCGTCGATCTGCCGGGCTTCGGCGACTCCCCGCCGCCCGACGACGGCAACTACTCCGTCACCGGGCACGCGCGCGCGGTCATCCGCTATCTCGACGCGGCCGGACGCGGGCCCGTGCACCTGTTCGGCAACTCGCTGGGCGGAGCCGTAGCCACGCGCGTGGCGGCCGTGCGGCCCGATCTCGTCCGTACGCTGACCCTCGTCTCGCCCGCGCTCCCGGAGATCTTCGTGCAGCGCGGTGCGGTGCCCACAGGGCTGCTGGCCGTGCCCGGGGTCGCGGCCCTGTACACCCGTTACACCAAGGGATGGACGGCCGAGCAGCGCGTCCGCGGCGTCACGGCGCTGTGCTACGGCGACCCGGGCCGCGTCACCCCGGAGGGCTTCCGCAGCGCGGTCGAGGAGATGGAGCGGCGGCTGAGGCTGCCGTACTTCTGGGACGCGATGGCACGCTCGGCGCGCGGGATCGTGAACGCCTACACGCTGGGCGGGCAGCACGGGCTGTGGCGCCAGGCGGAGCGGGTGCTCGCGCCGACCCTGCTGGTGTACGGCGGGCGGGACCAGCTCGTGGCGTTCCGTATGGCCCAGCGTGCGGCGCGCGCCTTCCGCGACTCCCGGCTGCTGACCCTGCCGGAGGCGGGACACGTGGCCATGATGGAGTACCCGGACCTGGTGGCCTCGGCCTTCCGTGAACTCCTCGCGGGCACCGGTGAGTTGCCGCAGAATGCGAGCGGCCTCGACGCCGGCGCGGCGCGGGGCGGTTCCGAGTCCCGCAGTGCCGGGACGGGGAGCTGAGGCGCGGCGTGGGACGGCACAGCCGCAAGGGGCGGGGCGCCAGGAAGAATACGGACACGGGTGCGGTGCCGGGTATACCGGCCCCGCCCTCACCCCGGCCCACCTCCGCCACCACACCGCCCCTGCCCCGTTCGGCGGCCGAGGCGACGGAACCCCGGGAGCCGATGGCACGACCCCGGGAGCCGATGGCACGACCCCGGGAGTCGATGGCGCGAGCCCGGGACGCGGCGGCAGGCGGCGGGATGTCGGCGAGGCCGGCTTTTGCACCGGGGGCGCGCCCTGCCGACGGCGCGCCCACGCAGGGCGTGCGCCGTGCGGCCCAGGGCACTCCGGCCGTGGGCATCCCGCGTTTCGCCGACGGCACCCCCGCCCATGGCGTGCCCCGCTTCCCGGCCGACGCCACCCCCGCGCACGGCACCCACCCCGTCCGCGGCGATCACCCCCAGCAGCGTGAACCCGGCGGCGGCTGGGGCGAGTTCCGGGGAGGGAGCGGGCCCACGGGAGCGGCCCAGGCAGCGCCCGCCGGTCGCCCCGTGCCCCGGATCCCGCGCCAGCGGAGGCAGAGCGGACCCCGCCAGGAGTACCTCGACGCCTTCGACCGGGGCGCCTCCCCTCGCCGGGTCACGGAGGACCCGGCCGGCGGCCGGCCGGCGACCGAGGACGGTGCCGAGTCCCGCAGGGGATCCGGCAGGGGACGTACGTTCGCCGGTATCGCCGCCGCCGCGGTCACCACCGCGCTCGCCGTGGTCGTCGCCCTTCAGGTCGCCGGAGGACAGGGCGGCAGCCCCGGGCGGTCGCAGTCCGCCACCGGCCAGGCCCGCGACACCCACGGTTCCGCCCTGGGTGGCGGCGAGACCCCGGCCCCGTCCGCCACGCCGCTGACGTACGAGCAGGCCATGGACCGGACGTACCCGCTCGGCGCCACGCTGAAGGGCTCGGGCAGGTTCGCCGCCGTCCCCGGCTCTGCCAAGGCACCCGGCAGGGGGCGGAAATACACCTACCGCGTGGACGTGGAGAAGGGGCTCGGCCTGGACGGCCGCCTCTTCGCCGAGGCGGTCCAGAAGACCCTCAACGACGACCGCAGCTGGGCCAACCACGGCGCCCGTACCTTCGAGCGCGTCTCCTCCGGCAAGCCCGACTTCGTGATCACGCTCGCCAGCCCGGGCACCACCGCCTCCTGGTGCGCGAAGTCAGGACTGGACACGACGGAGGACAACGTCTCCTGTGACTCGGCCTCCACCGAGCGCGTGATGATCAACGCGTACCGCTGGGCCGAGGGCTCCACGACGTACGGTGACAAAATTCACGCCTACCGCCAGATGCTGATCAACCACGAGGTCGGCCATCGCCTCGGCTACGGCCATGTCACCTGCGACAAGGACGGAGAGCTGGCGCCGGTCATGCAGCAGCAGACCAAGTTCCTCGACCACGACGGAATCCACTGCCTGCCCAATCCCTGGCCGTACCCCAGGAGTTGACGAGCGCCGCTTTCGTCACATTGACACGCGGGAAAAGATCATACATATTTCTGCCCATGTCGCACCGTCACGCCCTCGCCTGCGCCGCCATCGAGCTGGCGCTGATCGGCGTGAGCCCGCTCTGCGTGGCCGACATCCACTGTCGCTGACGCCCGCCTTCGGCGTGAGCGTCGCGTTCTCACCACCCCCGGGAAGCCCCAGAGGCACGAGAGCCCGGGAATCCCACGTGAACCCCCCACGGAACCCGTGATCCCACGGCGACCGCACGGTTGCGCGCTGTTCGACGACCCGACGCCGGGGCCGACGCCTGCTTCATTACGTCTCACTCCTCGTCAATTCGTCTCGCATCGCGAGACACCTCCGAGAGGTCGTCATTCCCATGCGTCAACCGTCCGTCGTAGCGCGCCGCGTGGCAGCGGCATCCGTAGGCCTGGTCGTGGCAGCGGGCGCCGCCGCCTGCGGGCCGAAGGACAACGATGCCAAGGGCGCCGGCGGCGACTCCACGCCGCACAAGGGCGGCACCCTGACCGTCCTGAACTCCCAGCCGCAGCAGGACTTCGACCCGGCACGCCTGTACACCTCCGGCGGCGGCAACGTGCCCTCCCTGGTCTTCCGCACCCTCACCACGCGCAACCGCGAGAACGGCGCCGCCGGCGCCGAGGTCGTGCCGGACCTCGCCACCGACACCGGTCGCCCCAACAAGGACGCGACCGTGTGGACGTACACCCTGAAGAAGGGCCTCGAGTACGAGGACGGCACTCCGATCACCTCGGCCGACATCAAGTACGGCATCGAGCGCTCCTTCGCCCCCGAACTCTCGGGCGGCGCTCCCTACCTGCGCGACTGGCTGGCCGGCGCGGCCGACTACCAGGGCCCCTACAAGGACAAGAAGGGTCTCGACGCCATCGAGACGCCGGACAGCAGCACCATCGTCTTCCACCTGAACAAGCCCGAGGGCGAGTTCCCGTACCTGGCGACCCAGACGCAGTTCACGCCCGTGCCCAAGGCGAAGGACACCGGCACCCAGTACGAGGAGCACCCGGTCTCGTCCGGCCCGTACAAGGTCGTCAAGAACGACAACGACGGCGAGACGCTCGTCCTGGAGCGCAACACGTACTGGTCAGCGGCGACGGACGACGAGCGCAAGGCCTACCCGGACCGGATCGAGGTGCGCTCCGGGCTGGACTCCTCGGTGATCAACCAGCGTCTGTCCGCGTCCCAGGGGGCGGATGCCGCCGCGGTCACCACGGACACCAACCTCGGACCGGCCGAGCTCGCCAAGGTGACCGGCGACAAGGAACTCGCCTCGCGCGTCGGTACCGGCCACTTCGGCTACACGAACTACCTCGCGTTCAACCCCACGGTCAAGCCGTTCGACGACGTCAAGGTGCGGCAGGCGATCTCGTACGCCCTCGACCGGTCCTCGGTCGTCAACGCGGCGGGCGGCTCCTCGCTGGCCGAGCCCGCCACCACCTTCCTGCCCCACCAGAAGTCCTTCGGCTACACGCCGTACGACCTCTTCCCGGCGGGCAGGACGGGCGACCCGGACAAGGCCAGGGAACTGCTGAAGCAGGCCGGTCACCCGAACGGGCTCACCATCACCCTGACGCACTCCAACAGCAAGGACTTCGAGACCAGCCCGGAGATCGCGACCGCGATCCAGGACGCGCTCAAGAAGGCCGGCATCACCGTCAGGCTCCAGGGCCTGGAGGAGAACGACTACAAGGACAAGATCCACAGCGTCAGGACGGAGCCCGGCCTCTTCCTCGCCCACTGGGGGGCCGACTGGCCGTCCGGCGGTCCCTTCCTCGCCCCGATCTTCGACGGCCGGCAGATCGTCAAGGACGGCGCGAACTTCAACACCGGCCTGCTGAACGACACGTCGGTCAATGCCGAGATTGACGCGATCAACAAGTTGACCGACCTCGACGCTGCCGCCAAGCGCTGGGGCGCACTGGACAAGAAGATCGGCGGGCAGGCCCTCGTCGTGCCCCTGTTCCACCCCGTCTACAAGCGCCTGTACGGCAAGGACGTCAAGAACATCGTGATCAGCGACTGGACCGGTGTGCTGGACATCTCGCAGGTCGCGGTGAAGTAGCGCCGTGAGCGAGGCACTTGTCACCCCCCAGTCTCCCGGGACGGACACGCCCGTCCCGGGAGGCTCGGGGGCCCGGCTCTTCTGGCGGCGGCTGCGGATGCAGCGCGCCGCCCTCGTCGCGGCGGGCGTCGTCGCGCTGCTCGTCCTGGTCGCGCTCGCGGCGCCCCTGCTCACCGCGCTCGAGGGCCAGGACCCGACCACGTACCATCCCACGCTCGTCGACTCCGCGCGCGGCGGCGTCCCCGTAGGACCGCTCGGCGGCATGGGCGGCGACCACTGGCTCGGCGTCGAGCCGCAGACCGGACGCGACCTGTTCGCGCGGCTGGTGTACGGCGCCCGGGTCTCCCTCGGAGTCGCGCTGGCGGCGACCGGCATCCAGGTCCTCGTCGGGGTCGTGGTCGGTGTCGCCTCCGCTCTCGGCAACCGATGGGTTGATCAACTGTTGAGCCGGGCCACCGACGTGATCGTGGGCATGCCGCTGATGATCATGTCGCTGGCACTGCTCGCGATCGTGCCGGCCGGCTTCCCGCGGCCCGTCCTGGTCACCCTCGTCATCGGGCTGATCGCCTGGGGCAACACCGCGAAGATCGTGCGCGCGCAGACGCTCACCCTGAAAGGGCTCGACTACGTCTTTGCCGCCCGGCTCAGCGGCTGGCCCACCTGGCGGATCGCACGCCGCGAGCTGCTGCCCGGCCTGGCGGCGCCCGTCATCACGTACGCGGCCCTGCTCGTCCCCATCAACATCACCGTCGAGGCCGCCCTGTCCTTCCTCGGCGTCGGTGTGAAGCCGCCGACGCCGTCCTGGGGGCAGATGCTCACCGCCGCCGACGTCTGGTACCAGGCGGCGCCGCAGTACCTCCTGCTCCCGGCAGGCGCCCTCTTCGTGATCGTCCTCGCCCTGACCGTCCTCGGCGACGGCGTCCGCACGGCCCTCGACCCGCGCGCGGCCTCCCGCCTGCGCGTCGGCACCGGCCGCTCCCGCGAGGACAGGGCGAGCGGCAAGCAGACCACGACGGGCACCACGAAGGGAGCGGACGCATGAGCGGCCTCGGCGGCTTCGTACTGCGCCGCGCCGTCGGCGCCGTGATCACCCTGTTCGCCATCTCCGTGATCGTCTACGTCGTCTTCTACGCCACCCCCGGCGATGTCGCCCAGATCACCTGCGGCCCGCGCTGCTCACCCGAACAGGTGCACCAGGTCGCCCAGCAACTGAGGCTCGACGAGCCGCTGTACATGCGCTACGGGCACTTCCTTCAGGGACTCCTGGTCGGCCAGGACTACTCCACCGGCACGTCGGTGGAGCACTGCGCGGCCCCCTGCCTCGGACTCTCCTACCAGAGTGACCAGCAGGTCACGGACCTCATCCTGACGAAGCTCCCGGTGAGCCTGTCGCTCGTGTTCGGCGCCATGGTGCTGTGGCTCGTCCTGGGCGTGGGCACCGGCATGCTCTCCGCCTGGCGGCGCGGCAGGCCCACCGAGCGCCTGCTGACCGGCATCACCCTGGCGGGCACCGCCACGCCCGTCTTCGTCATCGGTCTGGTCCTGATGATCGTCGTCGGCGGCGAGCTTCACCTGCTGCCCTTCCCGCAGTACGTCGCCTTCACCGACGATCCCGAGCAGTGGGCGTGGAACCTGCTGCTGCCCTGGCTCTCCCTCGCCCTGATCGAGGCGGCCACCTTCGCCCGTCTGACCAGGGCGTCGATGCTGGAGACGCTCGCCGAGGACCATATACGCACCTTCCGGGCCTACGGCGTCGGCGAGCGCTCGGTCGTCGGACGGCACGCGCTGCGTGGCGCGCTCGCGCCCGTCATCGCGCTGAACGCCAACAACTTCGGCTCGTCCGTCGGCGGCGCCGTGCTCACCGAGACGCTCTTCGGACTGCCCGGCGTCGGACAGGAACTGGTCCAGGCGGTGAAGGTCGTCGACCTGCCGGTGGTCGTCGGCATGGTCCTGGTCATCGGCTTCTTCGTGGTCGTCGCCAACGCCGTCGCGGACGTGCTGTACGCCGCCGCCGACCGAAGGGTGGTCCTCGCATGAGTCTCGTGGAAGTGACGGATCTGACCGTCGGGTTCGGCGGCCTCCACGCCGTCGACGGACTCTCCTTCCGGCTGGAGAAGGGGGCCGCACTGGGCCTGGTCGGCGAGTCCGGCTCGGGCAAGTCCACCGTCGCGGCCGCCCTGCTGGGGCTGCACCGCGGCACGGGCGCCAGGGTCGGCGGCTCGGTCCGCGTCGCCGGCACCGACGTGACACGGGCGTCCGAGCACGAACTGCGCCGGCTGCGCGGCGGGAAGGCCGCCATGGTCTTCCAGGACCCGCTGTCCTCCCTGGACCCCTACTACGCGGTCGGGGACCAGATCGCCGAGGTGTACCGGGTGCACACGCGCGTGTCGCGGCGTGCCGCACGCGCGCGTGCGTCCGAGGTGCTGGACCGGGTCGGAATCCCGGACGCGGCACGGCGCGCCCGCTCCCGCCCGCACGAGTTCAGCGGCGGCATGCGCCAGCGCGCCCTGATCGCCATGGCACTCGCCTGCGAGCCCGAACTGCTGATCGCGGACGAGCCGACCACGGCACTGGACGTGACCGTCCAGGCGCAGATCCTCGACCTCCTGCACACCCTGCGCCAGGAGACCGGGATGGGGCTGCTGCTGGTCACCCATGACGTGGGCGTCGCCGCGGAGAGCGTCGACGAGGTTCTCGTGATGCGTCACGGCAAGGCCGTCGAACGCGGCCCGGTCGCCACCGTGCTGGGGGAGCCCCGCGAGCAGTACACCCGGGAACTGCTGGGCGCGGTCCCGCGGGTGGACGCCCCCCGCACGCGCGAGGGCGCCGCATCGGACGAGGCCGTCCTCGAGGCGTCGGGACTGCGGCGCGAATTCGGGCGCGGCAGGCGCACGTTCGCCGCCGTGGACGACGTCTCGCTCACGGTACGGCGCGGCGAGACCCTCGGCATCGTCGGGGAGAGCGGCAGCGGGAAGACCACTCTGGGCCGCATGCTGGTCGGGCTGCTGGAACCCACGGCCGGCGAGGTGCGCCACGGGGGCGTGGTCCGCTCCGGAGTGGACCCGGCCGTGCAGATGGTGTTCCAGGACCCCGTCTCCTCCCTCAACCCCCGGCGCAGCGTGGGCGAGTCGATCGCCGATCCGCTGCGGGCGCGGGGGAGGGGCGAGCGGCGCATCCGGGATCGCGTATGCGAACTGCTCAGGCGCGTGGGGCTCGAGGAGGCGCACTACGACCGCTACCCGCACGAGTTCAGCGGCGGACAGCGCCAGCGTGTGGGCATCGCGCGGGCACTCGCCGCCGATCCGCGCGTCATCGTCTGCGACGAGCCGGTCTCGGCGCTCGACGTCACCACCCAGGCACAGGTCGTCGCCCTGCTGGGCGAACTGCAACGCGAACTCGGGCTCGCGCTCGTCTTCGTGGCGCATGACCTGGCCGTCGTGCGCCAGGTCAGCGACCGGGTCGCGGTGATGCGCCGTGGGCGGATCGTCGAGTACGGGCCCGCCGACGAGGTCTACGACGCGCCCCGCGACCCGTACACGAAGCAGTTGCTGGCGGCCGTACCGGCGCTGGACCCCGCGGTCGCGGCCGAGCGGCGCGCGGCCCGGACGGTGCTCGCGACGGTGTGAGCCGCCGCACGACGACGAGCGATCGCCCCATCGCTTGACACGAGTGAACGCGGTCTGCACGCGAAAGTTACGACCGTTCACCCCTTTTGGTGGCGCGACGGACAACCGTCCGTCGCGCCACCGCCTCGTCCGCTTACGTTCGTCCCGCTGCGAGCCGCCGACGTAACGGCGGCTCCCCATACGGGAGATCGGGGGTGCACTCGTGCGCATCGGACTGCTTACGGAGGGTGGCTATCCGTATGTGAGCGGTGACACCAGGCTCTGGTGCGACCGGCTCGTACGCGGACTCGGGCAGCACGAGTTCGACATCTACGCGCTCAGCCGCACCGAGCGGCAGGAGACCGAGGGCTGGGTCCCGCTGCCGCCGCAGGTCGCCCGGGTGCGGACGGCCCCCCTGTGGACCGCGGGAGACGACGGGGCCGCCCAAGGGCGCCGGGCGCGGCGGCGGTTCACCGAGGCATACGCGGAACTGACCGCCGCTCTCTGCACTCCACCGCAACCAGGGGCGGCGCAGGACGCTCCGGGAATGGACGGCCCCGAGGCGGACCGTTTCGGCAGTGCCCTGTACGCGCTCGCCGAACTCGCTCGCGACGCGGGCGGACTGATCGGCGCCCTGCGGTCCGAGGCCGCCGTACGGGCCCTGGAACAGGCCTGCCGGGCACCGCGCGCACTCCAGGCGGCGCGCACGGCGCGCGTCCCCGAGCTGCTCCATACGGTCGCCCACCTCGAACGCGCCCTGCGCCCCCTCTCGCTCGACTGGTACGAGGACGACGGCCTCGGCTCGGTCGACCTCTGCCATGCCACCGCGGGCGGCACCGCGGCCCTGCCGGGGCTCCTCGCCCGGCACTTCACCGGAATCCCGCTGCTCGTCACCGAGTACGGCGTGCAACTCCGCGCGCACTACCTGGGGACCTCGCACAAGACGCCCCCCGCGGTGCGCGCGCTGCTCGCCTGCTTCCACCGCCTGCTGGCCGCCGAGGTCTACCACCGGGCCGCGTGTGTCACACCCGGCAACACCCACGCCCGCCGCTGGCAGGAACGGTGCGGCGCCGACCGCGACAAGCTCCGCACCGTCTACCCCGGCATGGAGGCCTCCCGCTTCGCGGAGGTGGGCGAGGCGGCCGACCGCGCGGACCCGCGCACGCTGGTCTGGGTCGGCCGCGTCGAACCCGCGAAGGACCTGATCTGCCTGCTCCACGCCTTCGCCGTGATCCGCAAGGAGGAGCCGAAAGCCCGGCTGTGGATCGTCGGGGCCCCGGCGGGCGCCGAGGGCACGGCCTACCTGGGGCAGTGCAGGGCGCTGGCCGCGCAGCTCTTTCCCGACGAGGCCGACGGCGTGCACGACATCGGTGACAACCCGGTGTCCTTCGAGGAGATCGGCGGTCCGGAGGCGCCCGATCTGGCGGACGCCTACGCGGCGGGCGCCGTCGTCGTCCTGTCGAGCGTCGTCGAAGGCTTTCCCATCAGCCTGGTGGAGGCCATGTTCTGCGGCCGGGCGACGGTGTCCACGGACGTGGGCGCCGTGGTGGAGGTCATCGGCGGCACGGGCCTCGTCGTCCCGCCGCGCAACCCGCGCGCGCTCGCCGAGGCGTGCCTGGCGCTGCTGCGCGACCCCGAGCGCCGTGAGCGCCTCGGCGCGGCCGCCCGCGCCCGAGCCCTCGAACTGTTCACCGTGGAGCAGAACGTCGCGGCGTTCCACGATCTGTACCTGGAGATCGTCTCCCACTCGCCCGTGCGGCGCGTACTCGTGGACCGCACCGGTGAGCCGCTGCCCTTCGGAGCACCGGCGGAGGCCCATCTGCCCGGCCGCTGGACCGAGCCGCGACTGCCGCGTGGCCGCCCCCGCTGGGCGTGGGCGCCGGGCGAGGCGACGCCCCCCGTACGCGCCACCGGTCTCCAGGAAGCCGTCCCGGCGGCGAAAGGCGCGTGATGAGCGGCTTGGAAGAACTGCACCGCCCCGGCACCGCGGCCCCCGCATCCGGCCAGGACCCGGCTCGGGCCGACGCCCAGGACCCGGATCCGGCCGTCGCCCAGGACCCGGCTCGGGCCGACGGGCTCCCGGCCGGCCGTGGCGCGGTCGAGCCCGCGCTTCACGAGGGCGCGGAACCGGCTCCCGGGCCCCCCGCCCGCGGTGGCGCCGCCGACCCCGTCCCCGTCCGCCATGGCGCCGTACAGTCCATGTCTCCCGGGGGCGCGGCCCCGTCCCCGAGGCCTCACGCCCGCGGCGGCCCCGCAGACCCCGTCAAGGCCCTCATGCACCGGCACCGCGACCTGTGCGAGCGGGCCGTCGACCCCCTGGAGATCGCGGCCGGCCTCGAGGCCCACGGCCTGACCGATCGCGCCGCCGCGCGCTTCCGGCACCGGGATGTGTTCGCGCTGGCCGAGGAGATGTACGCGCGCGTACCCCGCGACGGCGACCGCCCCCCACCGTCGCCGGCCTCGGCGGACGCCCTACGTGAGTCCCGAGCATGGGCCGCACTGGTTCTGCTCCCGGGCGCCCTGTGCACGGGCGCCGTCATCGTGCTCCGGCTCACCGACGGCAGGCTCCGTCTCGCCGCCGCCGCGCTCGGCGCCCTCGCCGTCGCGCTGGGAATCCGAGCGGCTCTCGGCCGCGGCCCGCTGCGCGCCCCCACGCACCGGTCACCCGCCGCCACACGCGTGTGGACATGCTGGCTCCTCGCCCACGCACTGCTCGGCGACGGCCTGCTGCGCGCCGCGCTGGACGGCGGCCCCGACGGCCCCTGGCCCCCGGCCACCGCGCCGGTCCTCGCCCTCACCCTGGCCTGCGCACCGGCCGCATGGTGCGCCCGCCTCTTCGCCGCAGGCGCCCGCCGCCGGCTCGCCGCCAGTCGGGGACTGACGGAGTTCACAGCGTCGGTCACCCCGCTCCTCCTCGCCGCCGTCGCTCTCTTCGGCTGCGCACTGGCCGCCCTGCTCACGCTGTGCGCAGCCGTCCTCCACCAGGGCGCCGGCTACGCCGGAGCCGGCGCCCTGGGCACGCTTCTGCTGCTCGCCCGGCTGCTCACCGCCTACGGCCACAGCCGCGCCCCGGCCGTCGTCCTCGGCACCGCGACCGCCGTCGAGGCCACCGCCCTGGCCACGGCCTTCGCGGGCCGCCTCCCCGGCTGCGGATTCCTGGCCACCCCGGTGCGCGCCCTGGCCGACGCCTTCGGCACGAACGCCGTCCCCGCCCTGGTCTGCGCCCCGGCCGCCCTGGCCCTGCTGGTCCACGCGACCCGCACCCTGACCCGGGCCTCGGCCCATGCCCGGCCCCCCGGATCCCCCTGAGCCCGGCCCATGGCACCCACACCGCCCTGAGGCCCGGCCCATGGCACCCGCAACGCCGGCGCCATGAGCCGCAACCACTGCCCGGGACCCGCTCCCGCGCACCTTCCTCCCGCGGGGCCGACACCGCGGGCCCCTCTCATCCCACGGCACCACCCCCGAAGGAGAACGCCAGATGATCACCTCCCGAACCGGAGAATCCGCCCCGGGAGCCGCCCGATGAGGGTCCTGCTGATCGGAGCCAACGGATACCTCGGCCGCTTCGTCGCCGACCGCCTGCTCGCCGACCCGGCCGTGCAGCTCACCGCGCTCGGCCGCGGCGACGACGCCGACGTGCGGTTCGATCTCGCGTCCGGCAGCCCCGGCGCACTCACCCGCTTCCTGGACGCCGTGCACCCCGGGGTCGTCATCAACTGCGCCGGCGCCATCCGCGGCGGCGCCCGCGAACTCACCCGGCACAACACCGTCGCCGTCGCCACCATCTGCGAGGCCCTGCGCCGCAGCGGGTGCGGGGCCCGCCTGGTGCAGATCGGCTGCGGCGCCGAGTACGGGCCCAGCCAGCCAGGCTCCTCCACGGCCGAGGACGCCGTGCCACGCCCCGGCGGCCCGTACGGCGTCAGCAAGCTCGCCGCCACCGAACTCGTCCTCGGCTCCGGGCTGGACGCCGTCGTACTCCGCGTGTTCTCGCCCACCGGGCCCGGCACACCCGCCGGCTCCCCGCTCGGCCGCCTCGCCGAGGCGCTGCGCCGCGCCATGCAGTCGGGCGACGGCGAACTCAAACTCGGCGGCCTCGGCGTGCAGCGCGACTTCGTGGACGTACGCGACGTCGCCCGCGCCGTCCACGCCGCGTCCCTCTCCGCCGCCCAAGGCGTGATCAACATCGGTTCGGGCCGCGCCGTGCGCCTGCGGGACGCGGCCGCCGTGCTCGCGCGGGTGGCCGGCTACGGCGGTGCCCTGCACGAACTCGACGGGCCTCCCGTGCCGGTGCGGCCGTCCATCGGCCACCCCCGCACGGAATCAGAGCATGCCGCCCCGGTCGCCTACCCCTATCCCGACGGCTGCGGCAGCTGGCAGCAGGCCGATGTGCGTACCGCCCGCGACCGGCTCGGCTGGCGGCCCCGGATCAACCTCGAGGAGTCCCTCGCCGACATCTGGATGGAGGCGGCATGCCGCATCTGAAAAGCACCACGGCAGGCACCGCGAGCACCGGTCTGGGCGCCGGCCTCGGCATCCCCGGATATGCGCACCCCTTGGTCGCCCCCGCGGAGTGGGGCGCGCTCACCCGCCCGGGCACCCCGGTGCACTGGGCCGTTCTCAATGTGAGCGGCGGACCCGGCACCCTTCCCGACCCGCACTGTCTGGAGGCCACGGCACGCCTGCGCACCGCTGGCGTCCGGGTTCTCGGTCACCTCGACGTCACCCAGGGCGCGCGACCCTTCGGGGAGGTGATCTCCGACGCGCACCGCTACCTCGACTGGTACCGGGTCGACGGCTTCCTCCTGGACCGGTGCCCCACCGAACGAGCCGAGCTCCCGGAGATCCGCCGCGTGATCACCACCCTCCGGGTGCTCCTCGGCCACGGGCACATCGTCCTGGGACACGGCACCCACCCCTACCCCGGATACGCCGAGAACGCCGACCAGCTGGTCACCTTCTCCGGCTCCTGGAACGACTACCGCTGGTCGCAGGTGGCCGAGTGGACCGCCGAGTACCCGCCCGAGCGGTTCTGCCACTTCGTGCACGGGGTGCCGCGCGGCCACCTGGAGGAGGCGTTGCGCATCGCCCGCTGGCAGGGCGCCGGAACCGTCTGGTTCACCGACCGCATGGCCCGCGGCGGCCGCACCGACCCCTGGGAGACCATGCCCGGCTACTGGGACGACATTGTCTCGCGCCTCGGAACAGGTGTCTCGGAATGAAGAAGGGCGTGGCAGTGTTACGAGGAGAACAACCGTAGTGATTGACCGACCAACGGAGTCCCCGTGTCGCTGCCACCCCTGGTCGAGCCGGCTGCCGAGCTCACCGTAGACGAGGTCCGCAGGTACTCCCGCCACCTGATCATCCCCGACGTCGGGATGGACGGGCAGAAGCGGCTGAAGAACGCGAAGGTGCTCTGTGTGGGCGCCGGCGGTCTGGGCTCGCCCGCGCTGATGTACCTGGCCGCGGCGGGCGTGGGAACGCTCGGCATCGTGGAGTTCGACGAGGTCGACGAGTCGAACCTCCAGCGCCAGATCATCCACAGCCAGGCCGACATCGGCCGCTCCAAGGCCGAGTCGGCGCGCGACACGGTCAAGGGCATCAACCCGTACGTGAACGTGATCCTTCACGAGGAGCGGCTCGAGGCCGACAACGTGATGGACATCTTCGGCCAGTACGACCTGATCGTCGACGGCACGGACAACTTCGCGACCCGCTACCTGGTCAACGACGCCTGCGTGCTGCTGAACAAGCCGTATGTCTGGGGCTCGATCTACCGCTTCGACGGCCAGGCCTCCGTCTTCTGGTCGGAGCACGGCCCCTGCTACCGCTGCCTGTACCCGGAGCCCCCGCCGCCGGGCATGGTGCCCTCCTGCGCCGAGGGCGGTGTCCTCGGTGTGCTGTGCGCGTCCATCGGTTCCATCCAGGTCAACGAGGCGATCAAGCTCCTCGCGGGCATCGGCGAGCCGCTGGTCGGCCGCCTGATGATCTACGACGCCCTGGAGATGCAGTACCGCCAGGTCAAGGTCCGCAAGGACCCCAACTGCGCGGTCTGCGGCGAGAACCCCACCGTCACCGAGCTCATCGACTACGAGGCCTTCTGCGGCGTCGTCTCCGAGGAGGCCCAGGCGGCGGCCGCCGGCTCGACGATCACTCCCAAGCAGCTCAAGGAGTGGATCGACGACGGCGAGAGCATCGACATCATCGACGTCCGGGAGCCGAACGAGTACGAGATCGTCTCCATCCCGGGCGCCCGGCTGGTCCCGAAGAACGAGTTCCTCCTGGGCACGGCCCTGGAGAACCTGCCGCAGGACAAGAAGATCGTCCTGCACTGCAAGACGGGTGTCCGCAGTGCGGAAGTCCTCGCCGTCCTGAAGTCGGCCGGCTTCGCGGACGCGGTCCACGTCGGCGGCGGCGTCATCGGCTGGGTCAACCAGATCGAGCCCAACAAGCCGGTGTACTGATCAGCTCGCTGGCTGACCAGCGAGACAGAAGAAGCCCACGGCTCTGACCAGTTCAGATGCCGTGGGCTTCTGTCGTTGTTGGTTGGCATCGGGTGACCTCGCACGGCCCAGAGACGGCCCGGCGGCTGCCCCTAGACCACTCTGCCCTTCCTGCCGAGCGAGTCACCCAGGGACCTGAATGCACGGCCAAGCCGCTCATTTGCCTCCGCCGGCGGTTCCGGGATAAGCGCGCCAGCAGCGATGTGCTCGCCGAACAGCCACAGCACCTCGTAGAGGTCCTCGGCGCTGTCACGGTCCAGGCGCAGAGCGATGCTCTCCGGTCCGGTGTCTCCTGGCTCCCAACCTCGACACGCATTCGACTGCGGCAGCCTGATGGGCGCGCGTCATTGATCTCGTGGAACTCCGTAGGCGTTGTCCCGCAGCTGGACACTCACCGACCCAGGACGTGATGCCCTAGGGGGGTCGGCTAGCTTGCACGGATGACTGACTTGGAACCGCTCGTGCCGGCACTTACCGGCCTGCTCGTTGACGTCGTTTGGTGGCTTGAGAGTTGTGGGGACGAGGAGGTAGACCCCGACTCCGCTATGAAGGTGATGGAGGGTGTGGGCGGG
Source organism: Streptomyces sp. NPDC046931 (assembly GCF_040644655.1). Classification (NCBI taxonomy): domain Bacteria; kingdom Bacillati; phylum Actinomycetota; class Actinomycetes; order Kitasatosporales; family Streptomycetaceae; genus Streptomyces; species Streptomyces sp. NPDC046931. The sequence goes on along the minus strand of NZ_JBEYWX010000001.1, from coordinate 288,454 downwards.
GAGCTGCTGCAACTGCCCTCAGACCAGCGCCATCGGCTCTTGCAGGCACTCGCAGGCTTGGCCGAAGCGGAGGAAGATCCTGCGCGGCGGGAGGTACTGGAGTCGTTCCCCCTTGCCATCGGCTTGGTTGGGGACGAAGAGAACTGAGTACGACAGCGGACGGTGGTGCCAGGTCAGTCACCACTGATCATCGGCGGCTGTGACGTGCGGCCGCCTTATCGATCAACGTCCTGACCTGCTGCTGAGGTCAAAAGGTGGCCACTCCTACCTTGCACGAACTCGGTAGATAGGGCCGGGAAAAAATGCTTCGAGTCTACACTTGCGGGGTAGGTCGTAATTATGTTTCTCGGCGCGACTCACCATTTCCGCAGGCCATTGGCATTTATAAGCCACGCCACCGTCGACAGGCCTGTTGTCGATCAACTCGTCGAGGCGCTGCTCGCAGCGCATATTGATGTCTGGTACAGCCACACGCATATAGGCTTCGGGGACTCGATACCGGAAAAGATTAGCGGGGGGCTAGAGGTCAGCGATGCCTTATTGGTGGTCTTGTCAGTCAGGTCACTTACATCCGGCTGGGTCAGGGCAGAGTACGAAAGCTTCCTGATGGATGAGATTGAGTCCGGCAGTACCATGGTCATCCCGGTTAGAATCGATGACTGCCAAGTTCCGCCTCTACTCCGCCGAAAACTCTCATTCAACGCGTCAATCAGGAAAGGCAGGCTCACATACCTGGAGGAGGATTTTACCCGAATGTGTCATGCGATCAAGGGAGTCAGCACTCAGGGGAATCTCTCGACGCTCACGGGTTCACCCGAGATGAAGTACCATGCTTCCCTGATCGCCATGGTCATCTCTGGAGTGATCGAGGACTTCCCAGTCAGTAAGGTCACGACGGAACATCTCCTGGCCGGGCGCGAGACCGGTCAGATGTACCGTACCATCGCAGCTTTGATAGACAAGTTTCAAGAGCTAGTGGACCAAGTCATATTGGCCGTGGGCGGGCAGGGGGGACAAATCGACGACTACAGCCCCGAGCACTTGGCGCGTATATCGACAGCCAACCGACGCCTGGACGTCATCCATGACGACATGAAGACCCTGTCCACCTCCCTGACGAAACTTGCTGGAGACGGCGATCCACTCGCCCAACGCTTCACGGCAGTGGCAAACATCGCCGTACAGATTGAAAACGCGGAAGGTATTGCCTCCACGATGCTGCAGGGACCTGGACTGCTGGCCGTTGCAGACACGATGCCGCGGGAGTACCTAGACGAGGGAGGCGGAACTTTCAGCACTCGCTGGTTCAATGAAGTCGCGGAACTGAATCAAATTCTCCGGGATCTCCACCGCTACCGCAACCAACTCCGTACGGAAAGCGCACATCTGATCGCAGAGTTGTAGGACAAGTCGACGCCTCATGGCCTGCAGATCATTAACTCGCGGATCCGTGCTTCCGGCGGCATCCGCCTGCACAAACAACAAGACCCCGCACCCAGCGAACTCGCTGGTGACGGGGTCTTTGGGCACCTCATGCTGGGTGCCCCGGCAGGATTCGAACCTGTGCACACGGCTCCGGAGGGCAAGAGCCCTCGCAACACATAGGGGTATCTGACCTGCAAGGACCCGACAACGCGACTGACGGCAAGCGGTAGTCACTCGCGAGTCATCCGTGAGATGCAATCGGGGAGTGGACTCCCCACGCCGACGGAGATGCTCGGCGTTCTGGAGGAGGGCTGGGGCATCCTGCTGATGGGCGCCGTGATGACGCCGACGAGCGACAGATCCGATGCCAAGATGCACTCCGCGGGTCGGACCAGGGCTTCGGCGCAGTCGGCGGTCATACGTTTCGTGATCACTTCGCGCCTTCTGCGGAATGCATCTGGACCTTGGCGGTTCGAGGCCGGGCAGTCGGCGGGCCTCTACGGATGCAGGTAGTGACACTGCCGCGTCAAGTAGATCGCACTTGAGTACAGCGTGGCGCAGGCCCGGCCGGTCTCCCATCGGTATGGCCCTGCCGGGTAGTCGATCCGAACGTACCCATTGTGAGTGCAGGACTGGTGAGCGGTGCCCTGGATATGCCGATAGCGGTTGTTCCGGATGTCGTAGTAGTCGAAGTCGATCCACCAGTTGCACAGACTGCCCCCGGAAGTGACCTGTGCGCGGTCGTAGGAAAGGGCGATGCCCCGCCCGTCGATCACGTGGAGCAGCGTCCCACTGGGGATGCACTTGCCGAACGCGCACACAACGCCCCATGTGGAGTTGCCGGCGGCGTAGGCAGCCGCGGCCGGTGCGGTGGCTAGGCCCAGCACGCTCGTCAGGGCGAGGGCGAGCAGGGTCAGCCATCCCCGGGTCATGTTTCGCATATGCGTTCCCCCTGTGCCTGGTGCAGTACCAGTAAGTTCATCAGAGGAATGTGTTTCCGGGGACGGGGTGAAGGGGGGCGCCCGGCGTAAAGAGCGTGGTGAGTGAAGCGTGTCACGCCCCCTACCGAGAATGTCAGTGCTCGGGGATCCGCTGAGCCCGATGGAGGATCTCCTGAACGAGGTCCTTGAGCTTTGGCGTTCAGCACATGCCGCCGCCAGAGCCGGCACCGTGGATACACAGGATGCTGAACGTTCCTACGCCCCATGCCGCAGTAGAGCGAACGGTTCCGGAGTGATTGTGTCGATCGAGCCTCGCATCCCGTCTGACCTGCGTGCGAGTCAGTCTGTTGTCGTGTGAGGATGCGCGCCGTGTCGGAGGTGTGTCGAAGGGCTGTGGCAGAAACCCGAATTTCGCCGTGGGTGAGTGTCGTCCAACCGCGTTCCGCACGCGGACGGAGCCCTGCGGCGAGCCGGGGTCTGAGGCAACCTCGCTCCGTAGGAGGGTGGGCGGTAGCGAGTAGTGTCCGGCCTGCTGAAATTCATCCGTGGCCGCCCTGGCCCGCTCGAGTTCGACAGTCGGGAGCCGCTAGGTGATCTTGCGCCGATAGAGGTAGCCCAGGCCGTTGCAGGCGATCTCGAGAATCGCTCTCGCATTGATTCCCGATGTGATATAAGAATCTAGCCTCTATGGTAGTTGTTTCGGGAACTTGGAATGCCGGGGGATGCTTAAGAATGCGTACAGAGGTGCGACGCAAGCGTGTGCCGTTCGTGGCACCCAAGCCCTCTCAATTGGACTCCGTGATTTCCGCGATCACGGCGGCGTCACCCACCATGCTGATTGAATTAATGGCATGCGCCAATAAAGGAACGGTTCGGGTGACGGGGGCCTCGCTGTCGGATCTGACTGCTCAGATGCCTGGAATTAGCGACGTCCACTATCTTAAGATTGCGGCGGCATCCAGCTCCGCCCCTCAGCCTGACTCGGTGGAGATGGAGTTCGGCGTCGAGAATGGTCTCCGAAAGTATCATTTCGTCAATGATTGGTTCAGGAGAATTAAGGTATGGGATATTCGTCTAACCGTCAAGAGTGCGAGTGTGAGTGAAGCCGATCGATTGTTCGCTGCAATGATGGCAGTCCTTAAGGGAGAAAAGATCAAGAGCTCGCCTGTCGGCGTCGCAGCCATTCTTCCTGCGGCCTCCGAGCTGTGTGGAATACTTTGGTTTTTTGTGTCGCTCTTGATAGGGGCCCCGGCGCGATATTATTCGCTCTCCCTGTTCTTGATTTTCTATTGGCGCGCTGCTCTTCTCGTTACTCCGACGTCGGTTGGCGTGTGGCTTCGTCCCCGTACCCCGTTTTTCAGTCTCTCCGGGCTTCTTTCTTGGCATCCGTCCGCGCGTGCACAGGCCGTATGGACTGTCGTTGGTGGTATAGCTGGCCTGCTTGCTCTGTTCATCTCCCTTTCTGCTTGGCTGGCGCCTAACGGTTGAAGGCATCGGAAGTCGCCTCCGGCTCCTACGCCCATTGCGAGGTCGGCTCCGCCTACGATTGCTGAAACATTCAGAGGTCGCGGCTCCCCTCTCCTTCTCGGGTTGCAGCGCACCAGCTCCCGGCCGTCGGCGAGAGCAGCTGCTGGCCGCGTACGCGAACCAGGAAACGTACGGGCCGGAACGCTGACGTACACGCGGTGGCGGCCGGGGACGACGACCAGGCCCAGCAGCTCCCCGACGACGGCCCGGCCGCCAGTCGGCTCGGTGTCGACGACCGCCAGGCCGTCACTGGCTGAGTGCCTCCAGCACGTCTAGGCCTTGGTTGCAGCAGTCGCCACAGTGAAAGCGATAGCGGCCGTCCTCACCTAGATGATCGATTCCAAGGGATCGGCTGCGCGAGCAAGGGGAGGGAGCCCAACGTCAGTGTGTGAAGACAGAGTTGGACTCCCTCGCCACCGCGCTCTATGTGAAGACCGACGGCCTGCTGACGGCATCACCGCATCTGGCGCCCTGGCGTCCGGCGGTCGGGATCGCTCCGCAACTGACCGATGCCGAGCTGGTCACGCTCGCGATGATGCAGGCCATTCTGGACTTCACCTCCGAGGCCAAGTGGCTTCGCCACAGCGTGTTCCTGGGCTGCGCGGTAGTCGGCGCGTTCCTGGCGGAGGGCGCCGAGGGTGGTCGAGTACTGGCGGGACTTGGTGGAGAAGTGACCGCGAAAGCCGAGCATGTGGGCCCAGGCCCACAGGCGGCGGTCCGGGTACAGGGGGTCGAGCGTCTTGCAGGCCTGGATGAGCCGACGGGTGTGGTCGGGGACCTGGTGGCGGTCGAGCTCGGCGAGTTCGCCGATGCGGTGACCGAGCGGCACGGTCTCGGCCTGCGCTACCGCGCCCGCTACGTCGGTCCTGACGGCACCGAGAAGTCAAAGGCGCATCCGCCTGCACGTCCTGCCCTATCTGGGCAGCCGCACCCATCCGGCTCGCCCTTGCGGGCTGGCCGCAGCAGCCTGTTGTCCTGCTCGGCCAACTGGTGCGTGCCTTCGGAGACGGCCCCGACACCGATGACGGCCCCACGACGGCCCAGGAGGGGTGAGCATGCAGGAAACACGGAGGTCACGGTCTATGCGACCTGACTTGCCGGTGTACTGATCAGCTCGCTGGCTGACCAGCGAGACAGAAGAAGCCCACGGCTCTGACCAGTTCAGATGCCGTGGGCTTCTGTCGTTGTTGTGAGCCGTCGCCGTGTGCGTGAACCGCTGATTGCCGCACGCGAGCCCAGACGCTGGGGCAGGAAGTCTTGGCGATGTTCTGACACACGGCCTGTTGACTCTGTGTTCCGCACGACGTTGGATCTTCCCAGTCCGTGCGGGTGCCCGGACAGAGAGCTGGGACGATGACTGAGGACGCCGGACCCGGGCTGATACGGGTGGTGTACTTCGAGCAGACGTCCGCGCTGATGATGGGCGCGGGCGCGGTGCTGTCCGAAGGACTGCTGCTGGCCCTGATCGGTACTGCTCGCCGGCTGGAGACGCTGCTGGTGGGAACGGTTGCGGTCACTGTTGTGTGCCTGGTGCTGCTGCCGCTTGGTTTTCGTCTCCCCGCCCGGCTTCGCCGCAGGTACGAGCATGCCGCGCAGATTGACAGCCTCGACGTGCCGCACGCCGGCCAGGACGCGGCGCGGCAGCTGTCCCTACGGTGCACGGCCGGCTTCGTCAGCGCGACAGTCTGTTGGATGCTGCTCATCGGCCTGACGTTCCATGAGGTGATGCCGCCCGTGATGCTGGTGCCGGTGGCCATGACCCAGTGGGCGCGGTCCCGGGCGACCGCGAACTGGGAGCGGGCGAACAGGGCAGCCCTGTGGCAGGGGGTGCCGGGACTGCTGGGTACCCGAGGTCCGGTATTCCGTGTGCCCTATTCATTTTCCCGGATGTGATCATTCATTCGATTGGCGTACCGGGTGCCGGTGGATTTTCGGCGGACGAGGGAAGAGTGTCTCCCGTGTCCGCGCGGTAACGCTCAAGGCGCGCGGAAGAATGTAGCGTACTGCCCGGCCCTGATCGGGGACCCTGTCGCGAGGAGCCGGGAATGCTCAAGGGTTTCAAGAACTTCCTGATGCGCGGCGATGTCATCGTCGTAGCCGTAGGCCTCATTGTCGCATTGGCTTTCAGCACCTTGATCAAGGCATTCACCGATTTTGTTATCAACCCCATCATCGCACGGGCTCAGGGCCGTAATTCAGTCGGATTGGGGTGGCAACTCGGCCGAGCGGGCAATAAGGCCACGTACCTTGATATCGGTTCTTTCATCTCGGCGGTCATCTACTTCATCGTCTTCATGGCCGTCGTCTACTTCCTTATCGTCGTACCGTACAAGCATTATTCGGCGCGGCACGGTGCGGTGGTCTTCGGAGAGCCGGGGCCCGTCAAGACATGCCCGGCCTGTCTGTCCGAGGACCTGCCGGCCGCTGCTGCCAAGTGCCGGTACTGCGCCACCGAGCAGCCGCCGGCGACCGGAATGCCGCGACCCTGATCGGACGGGGAGATCACCGCTGATTCCCCGTGCGGTCACAAGCTGGTGTACCGACCCGCGGTTTCGCCGACGCGAGACAGAACAGGCCCATGGCTCCGACCAGTTGTGGCCGTTCGCTGGTCGGCACGGTGCCAGGGGTGGCAGCACCGGCCCGCGGTCTTCGCCGGATTCCGGCCCGGCGACGGTGAGGAGGGCGCGTTGTACGCCTACGCCAGGTGAAGCCTCAGGCGCAGATCTTGCCGTCCTTCGGAACCGTGCCGTCCAGGAGGTACGCGTTCACGGTCGAGTCCACGCAGGCGCTTCCGCTTCCGTACGCCCCGTGGCCCTCGCCCTTCCAGGTGAGCTCGACACCGACGCCCTTGCCCAGCCCGTCGGCCATCTTGCGGGCGCCCTCGTACGGTGTCGCCGGGTCTCCGGTGTTGCCCACCAGCAGCACGGGCGCGGCTCCCGGCGCACTGACCTCCGGGTGGTCGACCTGTCCGGCCACCGGCCAGTCGTGGCACCAGCCGACCGTGTCCCAGCCCAGGTAGTCGCCGAACACGGGTGAGATCCTCTCGAACTCAGGCAGCAGTTGCTTCACCTGTCCGGCCGTCGGCCGCTGCTTCTCGTCCAGGCACGATATGACCCGCTGTGAGTGCGTCGTGGTGCCGTAGTGCCCCAGGGGGGTGCGGTCGTTGTACTGGTCGGCCAGCCGAAGCAGTTGGGAGCCGTTCCCGTTCCGTGCCGCCGTGAGGGCGCTGGTGAGGATGGGCCAGCTCTCCTTGCTGTAGAGCGGCAGCACGATGCCGGTGAGTGCCAGGGTCTGGGTGAGCTTGCGACCGGACGACGTCGGCAGCGGCTTGGCGTCGATCCGCTTGAGCAGGGCCGCTATCTCCCGGGAGCCCTGCCGGGGGTCCCGGCCCGTCGACGCGAGGTAGTTGTCCAGCGCGCGCTGGAAACCACGGGTCTGGTTCTTCGCATGGCCCAAGCTGTCGGCGGTCGGGTCGACCACGGCGTCCAGCACCATCCGCCCCACGTGCCGCGGGAACAAGTGGGCATACACCCCGCCCAGTTCGGTGCCGTACGAGATGCCGAAGTAGTGCATCGACCGGTCGCCGAGGACCTGGCGCATCAGGTCCATGTCGCGTGCGGTGTCGGTCGTCGACACATGTGCGAGCAGCTTCCCGGCCGCCTTCGCGCACCCCTTGCCGAAGTCGACGGCGTCATCCAGGTACGCCTTCTCCTCGGCGGCGTCGTCCGGTGTGGCGTCGATGGACTCGGCCGCCTGGATCGCCCTGTCGCTGCGGCAGCGGACGCCCTCGCTCCGGCCGACTCCGCGTGGATCCCAGCTCACCAGGTCGTATCGCTCGTGGAGCCTGGAGACCATGCTCGCGTACGACGGCAGCGTCGCGATGCCGGAGCCGCCGGGGCCGCCGAAGTTGAACAGGAGCGAGCCTATGCGCTTGCCGCCGGTCGCCCCCGACCGGATCAGTGCCAGGCCGATCGTGTCACCGCCCGGCTTCGACCAGTCCAGTGGCGCCCTCAGCGTCGCGCACTGCCAGTCGCCGCCCGGCACCGACGTGCCCTTGCACCGGCTCCAGCTGAGCTTCTGGCCGGTGAGCGAGGCGGGCAGGCCCGTCGGTCCGGCCTGCCGGTGCGCCGACGCCGGCGCACCGGAGCGGCCCTTGCCGTCGTCGTCGGTACCCGAGTCGGACGCACCGCTGCCGCAGCCGGTGATCAGCAGGGCGGCCGCGACCGCGGCCGTCCACCGTGCGAAACGTGGCATGTGCATCCCCCTCACGAGCCCTCCGCACGGAGCGGCGGAAAGCGGTCAGGCCATGGTAGGTGGATCGAGCCGAGCCCATGGCTGCCTGTGGACAACAGTCTGACCGGCACTTTTCCTCCGAACGGGATCAGGAACAGACGGTGCCCGCCGCGGGGACCCTGCCGTTCAGCAGATAGTTGTTGACGGCGGTCTGCACACACTTGTTCTTGCTGTCGTACGAACCGTGCCCCTGGCCCTTGTACGTCATTTCCACACCGACACCGGGTCCGAGCGCCTGCACCATCCTCCTCGCCCCCTCGTACGGGGTGGCCGGGTCGCCGGTGTTGCCGATCACGATGATCGGCGGGGCGCCGGGGGCGCTCACGTTCGGGTGGTCGGCTGCTCCGGCCACCGGCCAGTTCATGCAGCTGATCAGGCCCCAGGCCAGATAGTCGCCGAACAGCGGAGAGGCGCCCCGGAACCGCGGAAGCTGCGCCTTCACGTCGGCGACGGTGTACCGGGGCTTCTGATCCGCGCAGTTGATCGCGACGTTCGCGGGGATCAGATTGCTGTACTGGCCGTTCTCGTTGCGGCCGTTCAGCGCGTCCGACAGAGCCATCAGTACCTTGCCGTCACCCGCGTACGCCTGTACCAGGCCCTCGGTGAGGTATCCCCAGAAGTCCTTGGAGTACAGGGCCTGCGCGATGCCGTTGGTGGCGGCGGTCTGGGTCAGGCGACGGGGGAAGATGCCGGGGATCGGCTTCTTGTCGAGGTCTTTGAGCAGTTTGGCGATCCGGTTCTCGACGTCGCGCGGGGTGCGGCCGACCGGGCAGCCCGTGCTCTTCGAGGTGCAGTCCCGGGCGTAGTTGTCCAGCGCGAGCTGGAAGCCCTTGGCCTGGGCGAGCGAGCCCTGGACCGGGTTGCCCGTCGGGTCGACGACCGCGTCGAGGACGGCCCGCCCCACGTTCTTGGGGAACAGGTGTGCGTAGACGGCGCCGAGTTCGGTGCCGTACGAGATGCCGAAGTAGTGCAGTTTGGCGTCGCCGAGCACCTTGCGCATCAGGTCCATGTCGCGAGCGGCGTCGGTGGTGCGCACATGGGGCAGCACGTGGCCCGAGCGCTGCCGGCACCCCATGTTGAACTGCTTGATGCTGTTCACGAAGGTCTTCCGCTCGGCCGCGTTGTCGGGCGTCATGTCCTGCTGGAAGAACGCGTCGAGCTGCTGGTCGTCCTCGCACTCGACGCCCGCGCTGCGGCCGACCCCGCGTGGGTCGAAGCTCACCAGGTCGTAGCGGGTGCGCAAGGTCTCGTAGTCCGGTGCGAAGGCGGGCAGCGCGGTGATTCCGGAGCCGCCGGGACCGCCGAAGTTGAACACGAGGGACCCGATCCGCTTGCTCGGGGGGCCGCTGGACTTCGCCCGGATCAGCGCGACCCCGATGGTGCCGCCGGCGGGGTCGTTCCAGTTCAGGGGCGCCTTCATGGTCGTGCACTGCCACCGGCCGCCGTGCGGCAGGGGAGGGGGAGCACTGCCGCCGCCCTCCGACTCGGACGGCGCGGGGCAGTCCTTCCAGATCAGCTTCTGACTCGACAACTCCCCGTCCGCGAAGCCGCCGGCGCAGCCCGCCATCAAGGAGGGCAGGACGACGGCGGTGGCGGTCAGGGCGGCGGTCCGGATGCGGAGGCGGTTCGGCATGCTCCCATCGTGGGCCCGCATGGGGCGGAGCGCTCGGGGCGTGACCCGTGCGGGTGAGCGGCCCCCTCCACGGCGGCCGCGCCCTGGTACGCGTGCCTACAGCGCTTCCTTGCGCGTCAGATGGTTGAAGAACAGCCACCCCGGAAGGACCGGCAGCCACAGTGTCAGCAGCCGGTACAGCAGCACCGCGGGCGCAGCGACCTCCTTGGGCAGGCCGACGGCGATCAGCCCCACCGTGAGGGTCGCCTCGACCGCGCCCACGCCACCGGGGGTCGGGGCGGCCGAACCGAGCGCGTTGCCCGCCAGGAACACGACCGCGACACTGGCCAGGCTCAGCGTGGTGTGCTCCTCGTGCCCGAACGCCCGGATCGAGGCGTCCAGGCACATCACGAAGCACGCGGTCAGCAGCAGCATGCCGCCGATGCCGGTGACCAGCTTCTGCGGCCGCTGGAGCACGTCGAGCATGCGCGGCACGACACCCGCGAACAGCGACCTCACGCGCGTCACGACGAATTTCCGCAGGAACGGCACGGACGTCACGACCAGCACGAGCACCGCGACCGTCAGCAGACCGGCGATGACCGTGCGGGACGGCGACAGCGACGGCGTCTTCTCGGTGCCGGTGAGATAGCCGAACGAGAGCAGCATCAGCACATGGCAGCCGAGGCCGAACAGCTGCGAGGCGCCGACACTGGCCACCGCCAGCCCCGGCCGCACTCCCGCCCGTTGCAGGAAGCGTGTGTTGAGCGCGACACCGCCGACCGCCGCCGGCGCCACGATCTTCACGAACGACCCGGCGACCTGCGCCGCCACGGTCCGCAGGAACGGCACCCGCTCGGGCACGAAGCCGAGCAGCGCCATCGCCGCAGCGACATAGCTCAGCGCGGAGAAGAACACGGCGGCCGCCACCCAGCCCCACTCCGCGTTGGCGAAGAGCGTGCCGAACTCGATGTGCGTGAGCTGCGTCAGCAGGAAGTACGCGCCGATGGCGCCGGCCATGAAACTGATCAGCGTGCGCGGCCGCACCCGCTCCAGGCGGGCCGGTTCGACCGGCGCCTGCGGCCTGATCCGCAGCACCTGATGGCGGATCTGGGTGAGGAGATCCTCCTCACGCGCCTCCTCCAGGGCCTCGCCGATCGCTCGTTTCTCCGCCCGCTGCTCGGCGCGTACGGATTTCTTGTCGGGCTTGTCCAGGACGACCCCGGTGGCGTCGCCCGCCTCCGCACGGGCCAGTTTGTCCTGCCGGGAGGCTTCCAGGACCGCTTCCCGCTCGCGCTGGGCCCGCTCCCGGGCCAGTTTCCGCAGCGTCGCGCGCGTGGAGCGGGTCAGGGCGATCGGTTGCAGCATGGGCAGGCAGTCGGCGACCGCGTCCGGCCCGAGCACGGCGACCGCGGAGGCCACCGCCCGTTCGGCGCCGACCCGCAGCCCGAGCGTGGCCAGCAGCTGTGCGATGTCCATCCGCAGCACCAGATCGCCGGCCGCGATCTCGCCACTGCGCAGGTCGGTGAGGATGACGGTGCCGGAACGATCCACCACTATGGCGTCACCGGCGAGCCGGCGGTGCGCGATGCGCCGCGACTGCAACGCCCGCACCTGATGCCAGGTGTCGTGCAGCAGCCCGTCGGTGATCTCCTCGTCGGCCAGCTGGTCCAGAGTGCGGCCGCCGGTGTGCTCGTAGACGAGCATCACCGCGTCGGGGCCCAGCTCGGACGTCGCGATCAGCTTGGGCGCGTTGGCGCCGGCCGCGATGGCCGCGTACGCGAGGAGCGCCTCCTGCTCCAGGGCCTGGCGCAGCGACTGAAGGCTGCGGCGGGTGGTGATCCCGCGCAGTGTCAGGCGCCGCCACACCCGGTAGAAGAAGCCCTGGGCCTGCTGCTCGCGGTCGACGACCGTGACGTCCAGGGGCGGGCCGTCCTCCAGCGTGACGAAGTAGCGGCGGCCGCGGTCGCCGTTCTCCGCCGTGTCGGGCATCTCCTCGCGCGCCGCGCTCACCGGGCGGAAGCCCACGGTGCGCAGGCCCGCCATCAGGGTCCGCCCGGTGGGCCGTACGTTCGGCGAGCCGACCGCGTACAGCGTCCCCGCCGCGATGCTCCAGCCGATCAGCACCGTGAGGATGATCGAGAAAGGAGTCGTGTAGCCGGTGACCAGCATGGAGAAGGCGTCGAGCAGCAGCACCACCCACAGCACGGCGCGCCAGCGCGGTCTGCGGGACATGCCCACGGCCGTCATATAGGCGATGACGGGCGCGAGATAGCCGTGCACCGGGTCGGTCAGGGCGTGGATGTCACCGGGGGAGGGCTGGGTGAGCGCGTCCTGGATCGAGGGCGGTGCGGCCCTGGCGACCCACAGGTCCGTGGCGAGGGTCACCCCATGGGCGAGGACCGCCGCGAGGACGCCGTCGGCGATGCGCAGACCGTCCCGCTTGATCAGCCGTTCGATCGCGAAGGCGACCGGCACCAGCAGGATGGCGATGCTCGACGCCAGACCCGCGATCCTGATCAGGAGATCGGGTGCCTGTCCCGTGCCTTTGTTGATGTCCTGTTCGAGCCCTGAGGTGGTGCCGTGCGCGAACGCGGCGATGGCGAGCAGCACCGCGATCGCGAGGATGCCCACCAGGAGGCGCATCAGATCGGACGGGCGGTGCACGCGCGCGGGAAGCAGCGGTTCGTCGCCCTCCACCTCGTCATTGGAGGCGCCGGCAGGGGCCGAATCCGGGGCGGTCGGGCGCGACGCGTTCTCCGGCTCCCGGGCGTTCTCCGGGCGCGGCGCGCTCACCGGGCCCTGCACGTTCTCCGGGCCCTCGTCGTTCCCCGGCCCCTGGGCGTCCTTTCCCTGCGGCCCGTCGTCCTCGTCGTGCGCCTGCGCCTCCTGGTGTGGCTGCCCCTGCTGCGGCTGCTGGGCCTCCTGCGGCGGCTGGGCTTCCTGCTGCGCCCGCGTCTTCTTGTGAGCGTTTGCGCCCGCGTCATGCCCCGCGGCGGCGGTGTCCGGGCGCGACGAACCCTCAGAGGTGCCCTCCGCTCCGTCGGGGTGCACTCCCTGCTGCTTCATCGTCTCTTCTTGGTCTCGTATCACCGGTCACCGCCCGCACGATGGTGGCATGCCCGCCCGACACACGGGGGCATCAGGGTGCAAATGCGGGGGCGCACAGTCTGCCCGAAGCGCCGCACCGGGGCGAGGGCCGAACCCGGCCGCTCCCCCTCACATTGTCGGTGGCGTGCGGCAGGATGGGGCGGATGAGCGAGCAGAGCCTTCCGGTGGACGCCCTGCCGGAGTACGCGGAACGGGTCCTTGACCTGGCCGAACGCATCCCGCCGGGGCGCGTCATGACGTACGGGGACGTGGCCGAGTGGCTGGAGGAGGGCGGCCCGCGCCAGGTGGGACGCGTAATGGCCCTCTACGGGGGAGCGGTCCCCTGGTGGCGCGTGGTCCGCGCCGACGGAGTACTCCTTCCCGGGCACGAACTGGACGCCCTCGGCCACTACCGGGAGGAGGGGACCGCCTTGCGGGAGGCCGGCCGCGCGTCCGAGGGGCATCTGCCGCGCGTGGACATGAAGCGGGCGCGATGGGACGGCGACGAATGCGCGAAAGGTCACACCTGACAGCTTCCGGCATCGCAGGCGCCGGACGGGAAGCCGTGCCCCGTACGGGGGAAGCGCGGCACGTCGGTGACATGCCGTACGTTCGTGCATTAAGGGACGGCGGGGATCCCAGGGCCTACCGGGAATTCGGTGACCTGAGAGGCCTTCGGGATCGGAGGGACCTGCGGGATCGCAAGGGCCGGCAGGAACCGAGGAACTCCCGGGAACGGGGCCTGGGGGAACAGCGGGGCCTCTGTGGGCGTAGGGCGCCTCGGGAACTCGGGGAAGGCCTGCTTCCGCAACCGTCCCGGGCGTAGCGTCAACGGCGCGCGTCCCCCTCATCCCGCAGCCACCGCTCTCCCCGCACGGCGGCCCTGCCACCCGCGGCCCGACCACCACCCCCCGACGACGGCGTCCCGCGCCGACAGCCACAAGCCCGAGCACGACCACCAGGACCGGCGAACCACGTGAGCTCCTCTTCCTCCACCAGGCGCCTGCCGCACCCCCGGGTGCGGCAGGGGAGCCGTGGCGCGTACCGACTGGTGCGTACCCCGCCCGTCCGGGTGGATCCCCCTCGACTGGACGCAACCCAGCGCGACGTGGTTGACCACCGGGCCGGCCCCCTGCTCGTCCTCGCGGGCCCGGGCACCGGCAAGACGACCACACTCGTGGAGTCCGTGGCCGCCCGGATCGCCCGCGGCGGCGACCCGGAACGCATCCTGGTGCTGACCTTCAGCCGAAGGGCCGCCGTCGACCTGCGGGACCGCATGGCGCTGCGCACGGGCGCGGCACACGCCCCCCAGGCCACCACGTTCCACTCGTTCTGCTACGCCCTCGTCCGCGCCCACCAGGACAGCGACCTCTTCGTGGAGCCCCTGCGGCTGCTGTCCGGCCCCGAGCAGGACGTGGCGGTGCGCGAGCTGCTCGCCGGGCAGCCCGACCTGGAGCGCCTCGGCCTCGCGCATGTGCGCTGGCCCGATGAACTCCGCGCCTGCCTCACCACCCGCGGCTTCGCCGACGAGGTGCGCGCCGTGCTGGCCCGCAGCCGTGAACTGGGCCTCGGCCCCGGGGCCCTGCGCCGCTTCGCCCAGCGCATAGGCCGTCCCGACTGGGAGGCCGCCTCCGCGTTCCTCGCCGAGTACCTGGACGTCCTCGACCTCCAGGGAGTCATCGACTACGCGGAGCTGGTCCACCGCGCCGTGCTGCTGATCCGCCGCCCCGGGGTCGCCGCGCGACTGGCCGCCCGGTACGACGCGATCTACGTGGACGAGTACCAGGACACCGACCCGGCGCAGGTCCGGCTGCTGCGGGCGCTCGCGGGCGGCGGAAGGACCCTGGTGGCCTTCGGCGACCCCGACCAGTCGATCTACGCCTTCCGGGGCGCCGACGTGGGCGGCATCCTGGACTTCCCCAGCTCCTTCCCCCGCCCGGACGGGGCCCCCGCGCCCGTGCACGTCCTCAGGACCTCCCGCCGCTCCGGCGCCACCCTTCTGGCCGCCACCCGGCTGCTGACCCAGCGCATGCCACTCACCCGCCTCCCGGCGGACAAGGTGCGCGCCCACCGGGAACTCGCGGCGGTACGGGACGGGGGCCGCGTCGAGGTCTACACGTACCCCACGCCCGGCACGGAACTGGACAACATCGCGGACATCCTGCGCCGGGCGCACCTGGAGGACGGCGTCCCCTGGGGCGAGATGGCCGTTCTCGTACGCGCCGGAGCCCGCACCCTCCCGACTGTCCGCCGCACCCTCACAGCCGCCGGAGTCCCTCTCGACATCGACGGAGACGACCTGCCGCTGCGCCACGAGCCGGCCGTGACACCCCTGCTGACGGCACTGCGCGCGGTGGCCCGGGCGGAGGCCGAGCACATCGAACGCGGCTCCGACAGGGCGGCCCAGGGCGCAGTGCACGCCGGTCTCGGGTCCGACGAGGCGGCGCAGGGCACCGCGCATGCAGATCCCGCTGTGCAGGACACCGCGCACATCGACGCCGGGTCCGACGAGGCCGCGCAGAGCACCGCGCACGCCGAGCCCGGCACCGGTGAGGCCGCACACGACGAGGCGCACCCCGAGTGCTGGCTCGACACCGAGACCGCACTCACCCTCCTCACCTCCCCCCTGGCCGGCATGGACGCCGCCGACCTGCGACGCCTGGGCCGCGCCCTGCGCGAGGAGGAGCGGGCCGCCGGCAACCCCGTACCGCCGCCCTCCGACCAGCTGCTCGCGCGGGCCCTGGCCGAACCGGAGCGCCTGGTCGCGCACGACCCCGCGTACGCGCGCGGAGCCCAGCGCCTGGGCGCGCTGCTCAGGAAGGCACGTGAACGACTCGCGGGCGGAGGCACGGCCGAGGAGGCGCTGTGGGAACTGTGGGACGGCACCCCATGGCCCAGGCGCCTGGAGAGCGCCTCCCGGCGCGGCGGTGCCGCAGGCCGCAACGCGGACCGCGACCTCGACGCCGTATGCGCCCTGTTCGCGACCGCGGCGCGCGCCGAGGAGCGCACCGGCGGCCGGGGCGCCCTCAACTTCCTGGAGGAGATCGAGGCCCAGGACATCGCCGCCGACACGCTGACCCGCCGCGCCGTACGTCCCGACGCCGTACGTCTGATGACCGCGCACCGCTCCAAGGGGCTCCAGTGGCGCCTGGTCGTCGTCGCCGGCGTCCAGGAAGGACTGTGGCCCGACCTGCGCCGTCGGGGCTCCCTGCTGGAGGCCGACCGCATCGGCCGCGACGGACTCGCCGAACCCCTCACCCCCGGCGCGCTGCTGGCGGAGGAACGCCGGCTGTTCTACGTCGCCTGCACACGCGCGCGTGAACGCCTGGTCGTGACCGCGGTGAAGGCCCCCGCCGACGACGGCGACCAGCCCTCCCGCTTCCTCACCGAACTCGGTGTCGAACCCAGGGACGTGACCGGCCGCCCGCGCCGCCCGCTGGCCGTCGCCGCTCTCGTCGCCGAACTGCGCGCCACGACCGTCGACCCGCGCGCTTCCGACGTCCTCAGGGAGGCCGCCGCCCGCCGGCTGGCCCGGCTCGCCGCGCTCACCGACGACGACGGCCGGCCCCTCGTGCCCTCCGCGCACCCCTACCGCTGGTGGGGCATGTGGGACCCGACCGAGAGCAAGGTGCCGCTGCGCGACCGAGACCATCCCGTGGTGCTCTCCGGCAGTGCACTCGACCAGCTCGCGAACACCTGCGCCTTGCAGTGGTTCCTCGGACGCGAGGTGAAAGCCGACGCACCCGCGACGGCCGCCCAGGGTTTCGGCAACGTGGTCCACGTCCTCGCCGACGAGGTCGCCTCCGGACGCACCCCCGCCGACCTCGACGTGCTCATGGAACGCCTCGACTCGGTGTGGAACGCGCTCGCCTTCGACGCGCCGTGGAAGTCCGAGCAGGAGAAACACCACGCGCGCGTGGCGCTCGAACGCTTCCTTGAGTGGCACGTCGACTCCAACGGCGTCCGCGCCGGGCGCACCCCGGTGGCCAGCGAGCACGACTTCGACGTCACCCTCGCGGCGGGCGACTACCAGGTCCGTATCCGCGGTTCCATGGACCGCGTCGAGACGGACGGCGAGGGCCGCGCCTACGTCGTCGACTTCAAGACCGGCAAGCAGACGCCCAGCGCCGCCGAGGTGGCCCGCCATCCGCAGCTCGCCGTCTACCAGCTGGCCGTGCGCGAGGGCGCCGTCGACGACGCCTTCGACGGCCGGCGGCCCGAACCGGGCGGCGCCGAACTCGTCCAGCTGCGTCAGGGGGCCGCCAAGAAGGACGGCGGCGACACCCTGCCCAAGGTGCAGGCGCAGGAACCCCTCGACGGGCAGTGGGTCGGCGAGCTGCTGGCCACCGCCGCCGGCAAAGTCCTCGACGAGCGGTTCTCCCCGACCGCCGGGCAGCACTGCACCCACTGCGCCTTCCGCGCCTCGTGCAGCGCACGGCCCGAGGGCCGCCATGTCGTGGACTGAGCCCACCGAGCCGGCCGGGCCGGCACCCCGAAACGGAACAGTGAGCGAGCACACGAGTACCGCGCTGTGCCACGCGGCAGCACACGCGCCGACCAGCGCTTCTCCAGCCCCGGCAGACCGTCCGGCGTCCGCTGTCAGTGGCCCCCGCTAGCCTCTCCGACGTGCCCGCCCGTATCACCGACCCCGAGCAGCTCAAGGAGCTCCTCGGTATCCCGTTCACCCCGGAGCAGACGGCCTGCATCACCGCGCCGCCCGCCCCGCAGGTGATCGTGGCCGGAGCCGGGTCGGGCAAGACCACGGTGATGGCCGCCCGTGTGGTGTGGCTGGCGGGCACCGGACAGGTCGCACCCGAAGAGGTCCTCGGCCTCACCTTCACCAACAAGGCGGCCGGAGAACTCGCCGAACGCGTCCGCACCGCACTGGTCAAGGCGGGCGTCACCGACCCGGACGTCATCGACCCCGACAACCCGCCCGGCGAACCCGTGATCTCCACGTACCACGCCTTCGCTGGCCGCCTGCTCACCGACCACGGCCTGCGCATCGGCCTGGAACCAGCCTCCCGGCTACTCGCCGACGCCACCCGCTACCAGCTCGCCGCGCGCGTGCTGCGCGAGGCCCCCGGCCCCTACCCGGCGCTCACCCGCTCCTTCCCCGACCTCGTCAGCGACCTCCTCACCCTCGACTCCGAACTGTCCGAACACCTCGTACGGCCGGAGGACCTGCGCGCCCACGACGCCGAACTGCTGCACACCCTGGAGCGCGTCCGGCTCACCAACGCCGATCTGCGCAAGGTCCCCGAGACGGCCGCCGCCCGCCGGGACCTGGCCCAGCTGGTCGGCCGGTACCGCGCGGCCAAACGCGAACGCGACCTCCTCGACTTCGGCGACCAGATCGCCCTCTCGGCGGCCCTCGCCCGCCTCCCCGAGGTCGGCCGCATCCTGCGCGACGAGTACCGCGTCGTCCTCCTCGACGAGTACCAGGACACCTCGGTGGCCCAGCGCGTCCTGCTCGCCGGACTCTTCGGCGGCGGCACCGGCCACCCCGTCACCGCCGTCGGCGACCCCTGCCAGGCGATCTACGGCTGGCGCGGCGCCTCCGTCGCCAACCTCGACGACTTCCCCGAGCACTTCCCGCACGCCGACGGCCGCCCCGCCACCCGCCAGGCCCTCAGCGAGAACCGCCGCAGCGGCGGCCGCCTCCTCGACCTCGCCAACGGCCTCGCCGAGCCGCTGCGCGCGATGCACGCGGGCGTGGAGGCACTCCGCCCCGCCCCGGGTGCCGAACGCGACGGGCAGGTTCGCTGCGCCCTGCTGCGCACCCACGCCGAGGAGATCGACTGGATCGCCGACTCCCTCGCCCACCTCGTGCGCACCGGCACCGCGCCCGGCGAGATCGCGGTCCTGTGCCGCACGGCGACCGACTTCGCCCAGATCCAGGCAGCGCTCGTCGCCCGCGACATCCCGGTCGAAGTGGTGGGCCTGTCCGGGCTGCTGCACCTGCCCGAGGTCGCCGACCTCGTCGCGGTCTGCGAAGTCCTCCAGGACCCCGGCGCCAACGCCTCCCTGGTCCGCCTGCTCACCGGCCCGCGCTGGCGCATCGGCCCCCGCGACCTCGCCCTCCTGGGCCGGCGTGCCCGGCTCCTCGTCTCCCACACGCGCGTCGGAGACGACGACCCGGACCGACGGCTCGCCGCAGCCGTCGAAGGCGTGGACCCGTCCGAGGTGATCTCGCTCGCGGACGCCCTCGACACCTTCCTGGAACTGCCCCTGGAGGCCGACCGCGAGGACGACGGGCTGCCGTTCTCGACCGACGCGCGCGTACGGTTCGCCCGCCTCGCCACCGAACTGCGCGAACTGCGCCGCTCCCTCGCCGACCCGCTGATGGACGTGCTGCACCGCGTGCTCGCCGTCACCGGCCTGGAAGTCGAGCTGTCCGCCTCCCCGCACGCCCTGGCCGCCCGCCGCCGCGAAACCCTGTCGAATTTCCTGGACATCGCCGCGTCCTTCGCCGCCAACGACCCCGACGCCTCCCTGCTGGCCTTCCTCGGCTTCCTGCGCACCGCCGCCCAGTACGAGAAGGGCCTCGACAACGCCCTGCCCGGCGGCGAGAACACCGTCAAGGTCCTCACCGCACACAAGTCCAAGGGCCTGGAGTGGGACGTCGTCGCCGTCCCCGGACTGGTCACCGGCACCTTCCCCAGCAGCCAGGGCCGCGAGAAGTGGACCGCCCAGGGCAAGGTGCTGCCCCACGCCCTGCGCGGGGACACCGACACCCTGCCGGACGTCGAATCCTGGGACTCCCGGGGCCTCAAGGCCTTCCACGAGGCCATGAAGGAACACCAGCACACCGAGGAGCTCCGCCTCGGCTACGTCACCTTCACCCGCCCCCGCTCCCTGCTGCTCGGCTCCGGCCACTGGTGGGGCCCGTCGCAGAAGCGCCCCCGGGGGCCCTCCGCCTTCCTCCAGGCTCTTCACGACCACTGCGCCGCCGGCTACGGCGAGATCGAGGTCTGGGCCGACGAACCCGCCGAGGACGAGGAGAACCCGGCACTGCACGAGGCCGCCGCCGACCACGCCTGGCCGCTGCCGCTGGACGAGACGGCACTCGCCCGCCGCAGGGCCGCCGCCCAGACCGTCCTGACGCATCTGGAGCAGGTCACCTCGCCGGACGCCCCCCACACCGCCGCCGCCCACAGCCGCTCCGCCCACGATCCCTCCGCATACGACGACGACCCGGAGTGGCCGCCTCCACCGGACGACGAGGAGCTGTACGGGCCGGACGAACAAGATCGCTACGGACGGGACGGCGACCTGCACGGGCCGGGGGACGACCCGTACGGGCCGGGGGATGACCTGTATCGGCCGGACGGCGAAGACCTCCACGGGCCGACCGGCGAAGACCTGCACGGGCCGGATGACGACCCGTACGAGCCCGGTGACGACCTGTACCCGCCGGACGACGAAGACTCCTACGGGCCGGACGCCGGGACGAGCCACCCGCCGTCGGCCCCGCCGGCAGCCGCAGCTCACGCGCGCGTGCCCCGCGACGCCCGCACCCCGGCCGTCCCACACCCCCGCCGGCACCCCGCCGAGGACGCCCCCGCGCTCACCCCGGAAGAGACCCGAACCATCGCCTCCTGGGACCGAGACCTGGACGCCCTCACCGGGGAGCTGCTGCGCGCCCGCACAGCCGTCACCGACGTACCCCTGCCGCCGTCCCTGACCGCCTCCCAGGTACTGCGGCTGGCCGCCGACCCCGACGGGCTCGCACAGGAACTCGCACGCCCCATGCCCCGCCCCCCGCAACCCGCGGCGCGCCGAGGCACCCGCTTCCACGCCTGGGTCGAGGCACGCTTCGAGGAACTGCGCCTGCCCATGCTGGAGCCCGATGAGCTGCCCGGCAGCGAGGCCGAGATCGCCGACGAACGCGACCTGGAAGCCCTCAAGGACGCCTTCGAACGCACGCCCTACGCGCAGCGCACCCCCTACCGCGTCGAGGCCCCCTTCCAGCTCGCCATCGCCGGACGCGTCGTCCGCGGCCGCATAGACGCCGTCTACCGCACGGACGACGGCGACGGGACGTCGTACGAGATCGTCGACTGGAAGACCAGCCGCACCCGCACCGGCGACCCGCTCCAGCTCGCTCTGTACCGGCTCGCCTGGGCCGAACAGCAGAACGTTCCCGTGGACACCGTCAACGCCGCGTTCCTCTACGTCCGCAGCGGCGAGGTCGTACGCCCCGAGAGCCTCCCGGACCGGGTTGCGCTCGAGCGGCTGCTGCTCGGGGAGACCCCCGGCCAGGAACCGGCGGACCAGCACGACGGTGCGGGCCGATAGGCTCGTGAGCATGAGCCAGACCCCGGACAGCGCCGTCCGCACGTACATCGACAGCCACCGCGCCGCCTTCCTCGACGACCTCGCCGAGTGGCTGCGCATCCCGTCGGTGTCCGCCCAGCCCCAGCACGCGACAGACGTGCGGCGCAGCGCCGAGTGGCTCGCCGCCAAGCTCCGCGACACCGGCTTCCCCACCACCGAGGTCTGGCCGACCGACGGCGCCCCCGCCGTCTTCGCCGAGTGGCCCGCCGACGACCCGCAGGCACCCACCGTCCTCGTCTACGGCCACCACGACGTACAGCCCGCCGCCCGCGAGGACGGCTGGGACAGCGACCCCTTCGAACCGGTGATCCGCGAAGGCCGCCTTCACGCGCGCGGGGCCGCCGACGACAAGGGCCAGGTGTTCTTCCACACACTCGGCGTGCGCGCCCACCTCGCCGCCACCGGCCGCACCACCCCCGCCGTCCACCTCAAGCTGCTCATCGAGGGGGAGGAGGAGTCCGGCTCCCCGAACTTCCGCACCCTCGTCGAACAGCACGCGGACCGCCTGGCCGCCGACGCCGTGATCGTCTCCGACACCGGCATGTGGTCCGCCGACACCCCCACCGTGTGCACGGGCATGCGCGGCCTCGCCGAATGCGAGATCGTCCTCCACGGCCCCGACCAGGACATCCACTCCGGCTCCTTCGGCGGCGCCGTCCCCAACCCCGCCACCGCGGCCGCCCGCCTGGTCGCCGCCCTGCACGACCAGCACGCGCGCGTGGCCGTACCCGGCTTCTACGACGGCGTCACCGACCTCACCGACCGTGAACGCGCCCTCTTCGCCGAACTCCCCTTCGACGAGGAACAGTGGCTGCGCACCGCCAGATCCACCGCCACCCACGGCGAGACCGGCTACACCACCCTGGAACGCATCTGGGCCCGCCCCACCGCCGAGGTCAACGGCATCGGCGGTGGCTACCAAGGCCCCGGCAGCAAGACGATCATCCCGTCCTCGGCCACGGTGAAGCTCTCCTTCCGGCTCGTCGCCGGACAGGACCCCGACCACATCGAGAAGGCCGTCCGCGCCTGGGCCGCCGGCCAGCTGCCCGCCGGAATCCGGCACGAGATCACCTTCGGCGCGGCCACCCGCCCCTGCCTCACCCCCCTCGACCACCCCGCTCTGCAATCCGTCGTACGCGCCATGGGCCGCGCCTTCCAGCGGTCGGTCCGCTTCACCCGCGAAGGCGGCTCCGGACCGGCCGCCGACCTCCAGGACGTGCTCGGCGCACCCGTCCTGTTCCTCGGCATCTCCATCCCCTCCGACGGCTGGCACGCGCCCAACGAGAAGGTGGAACTCGACCTCCTCCTCAAAGGCGTCGAAACCGCCGCATACCTATGGGGCGACCTCGGGGAGAACTGGCACCATGCCGACTGACGACCTCCGGGAGAACCGGCGCCATGCCGACTGACGATCTCGCGGCCCGGACGGCCGGCCGCACGGGCCGCGGGGCACGGCACACTGGAAACGCCGCCCCGCACGCCCAAGACCCGCCGGACCCGGTCCCACCCCGGCCGAACGTCCCGCCGAACCGCCCGCCGAAACAACCGTTGCACCGGGGGAGTTGGAAACACTCGTGACCACCTGGACCGACCACACCGCCGACCGGCCCATCTCGCTCACCGCCCCGAGCGGCATCGACCGGGCCGCCCACCACCGGCTCGACGAGGCATGGCTCGCCGCGGCGTGGAGCCACCCCACCACCCGCTGCTTCGTGGTCTCCGGCGGCCAGGTCCTCATCGACGAGACGCCCGACGGCCGGACCGAACTCGTCATGACCCCCTCCTTCGAAGCACCCCTCACCGAGGCCCACCGCTACTTCCTCGGCACCGGCCAGGACGGCGTCAGTTACTTCGCACTCCAGAAGGACGCCCTCCCCGGCCGCATGGACCAGTCCGCACGCCCGGCCGGCCTGCGCGAGGCCGGACTGCTGCTCTCCCCCCGCGACGCGGGCCTCATGGTCCACGCGGTCGCCCTGGAGAACTGGCAGCGCATGCACCGCTTCTGCTCACGGTGCGGCGAACGCACCGTCATCGCCGCCGCCGGACACATTCGCCGCTGCCCGGCCTGCGGCGCCGAGCACTACCCGCGCACCGACCCCGCTGTGATCATGGCCGTCATCGACGACAAGGACCGCATCCTCCTCGGCCGCCAGGTGCACTGGCCCGAAGGCCG
This sequence comes from Streptomyces sp. NPDC046931, assembly GCF_040644655.1. NCBI lineage: Bacteria > Bacillati > Actinomycetota > Actinomycetes > Kitasatosporales > Streptomycetaceae > Streptomyces > Streptomyces sp. NPDC046931. The sequence goes on along the minus strand of NZ_JBEYWX010000001.1, from coordinate 265,053 downwards.
CTTCTCCACCCTCGCCGGCTTCGTCGAACCAGGCGAGTCCATCGAACAGTCCGTACGCCGCGAAGTCTCCGAAGAAGCAGGCATCACCGTCGGCGAGGTCCAGTACATCGCCAGCCAGCCCTGGCCCTTCCCCTCCAGCCTCATGCTCGGCTTCCTCGCCCACGCCACCACCACCGACATCAACGTCGACGGCGACGAGATCCACGAGGCCCGCTGGTTCTCCCGCGAGGAACTGAGCGCCGCCTTCGCGTCCGGGGAGGTCCTGCCCCCCTACGGCATCTCCATCGCCGCCCGCCTGATCGAGCTCTGGTACGGCAAACCCCTGCCGACCCGGAGCGTGTGACAAGAGGCGGTCCCCGGGAAACCCCGGGGACCGCCTCTCACACAACCGTGACCGTGCGGGCCTCACACGCCGATCTTCTGCTTGACCTGCGCCAGCGACGGGTTCGTCAACGTCGACCCATCCGGGAACAGCACCGTGGGAACCGTCTGGTTTCCGCCATTCGCCTTCTCCACGAACGCCGCGGACTGCGGGTCCTGCTCGATGTTGATCTCGTTGTACGCGATGCCCTCACGGTCCAGCTGGCTCTTCAGCCGATGGCAGTAGCCACACCACGAGGTGCTGTACATCGTCACAGTGCCCGGCATGTCTGTTGCGCTCCTTCACGGCTAGGGATGCGTGCTCTGCTTGCTCGCTCAGAAGGCAACGCACGCGAATCTCCCACCATTCCCGCCGCCCCTATGCCGCTATACCGCCGCCCTGCGCCCTGCGCCCTGCGCCCTCCGCCGCACCGGTACCCGGCCCCACCCCGGCCCTCGCCCTCGGCATTCATACGACTGCAAGCGCCCCCCTGTGGACAACCACCGCACCCGTCTCCCGAGACCTGGCAGCATGGCGGGGTGACAGCAGCAACGCACTCCACCCTCTTCCCGCAGGTTCCGGACTCGGCCGACGCGGTGCTCGAAGGGCTCGACCCCGAGCAGCGCGCCGTGGCGACCGCCCTGCACGGCCCGGTGTGCGTACTGGCAGGAGCCGGCACCGGCAAGACACGAGCCATCACCCACCGCATCGCCTACGGAGTCCGGGCCGGCATCCTCCAGCCGTCCAGCGTGCTCGCCGTCACCTTCACCAACCGCGCCGCGGGCGAGATGCGCGGCCGCCTCCGCCAACTCGGCGCCGCCGGCGTCCAGGCCCGCACCTTCCACTCCGCCGCCCTCCGCCAGCTCCAGTACTTCTGGCCGAAAGCCGTCGGCGGCAGCCTCCCGCGCATCATCGACCGCAAGATCCCCCTTGTCGCGGACGCGGCCGCCGCCTGCCGCATCCGCCTCGACCGCAACGAACTGCGGGATGCAACCGCCGAAATCGAATGGTCCAAGGTCACCCAGACCGTCCCCGCCGACTACGCCGCCGCAGCCGCCAAAACCGGCCGCGAATCCCCCCGCGACCCCGCCGAGATCGCCCAGCTCTACGCCGCCTACGAAGACCTCAAACGCGAACGCGCCGTCATCGACTTCGAAGACGTCCTGCTCCTCACCGTGGGCATCCTCCAGGACCGGCACGACATCGCCGAAGAGGTCCGAGCCCAGTACCAGCACTTCGTCGTCGACGAATACCAGGACGTCAGCCCCCTCCAGCAGCGCCTGCTCGAACTGTGGCTCGGCGACCGCGACAACCTGTGCGTCGTCGGCGACGCCAGCCAGACCATCTACTCCTTCACCGGCGCCACCCCCGACCACCTCCTCGACTTCCGCATCCGCCACCCCGGAGCCACCGTCGTCAAACTCGTCCGCGACTACCGCTCCAGCCCCCAGATCGTCCACCTCGCCAACGGCCTCCTCGCCCAGGCCCGCGGCCGCGCAGCCGACCACCGCCTCGAACTCGTCTCCCAGCGCGACCCAGGACCCCAACCCCTCCACACCGAACACGCCGACGAGCCCGCCGAAGCCGAAGGCACCGCCCGCCGCATCCGCGATCTCCTCACCCGCGGCGTACCAGCCGCGGAGATCGCCATCCTGTTCCGCACCAACTCCCAGTCCGAGATCTACGAACAAGCCCTCGCGGACGCCGGCATCCCCTACCAGCTCCGCGGCGCCGAACGATTCTTCGACCGCCCCGAGGTCCGCAAAGCCGGCATCGCCCTGCGCGGCGCCGCCCGCTTCGGAGCCAACGACTCCCTCCTCGACGACGCAGTGGACCTGCCCTCCCAGGTGCGCGCCGTCCTGTCAGGCGAAGGCTGGACTCCCACACCCCCGGCAGGCTCCGGCACCGTCAGAGAACGATGGGAGTCCCTGGCCGCACTCGTGAACCTCGCCCAGGACTTCGCCGCGGCAAAACCCGCCGCCACCCTCGCCGACCTCGTCGCGGAACTCGACGAACGCGCAGGCGCCCAGCACGCCCCCACCGTCCAGGGCGTCACCCTCGCCTCCCTGCACTCCGCCAAGGGCCTGGAATGGGACGCCGTCTTCATCGTCGGCGTCTCCGAAGGCATGATGCCGATCACCTACGCCAGAACCGACGAGCAGATCGAAGAGGAACGCCGTCTGCTCTACGTCGGCGTCACCCGGGCGAGAGAACACCTCCACCTCTCCTGGTCCCTGTCCCGCACACCGGGTGGTCGTCCCAACCGGCGCCCGAGCCGCTTTCTCGACGGACTGCGCCCCGGCTCGTCCGCCACCTCCGGCCGTGCCCCATACGGCGGCACCGGCGGAACCAGCGCAATCGAACACGGCTACGGCACCCCAGCCACGAGCCTCACCCCTCGTCGCACCAGCAGGACTCCCGCCCGCTGCCGCGTCTGCGGGCGCACCCTCTCCGACCCCGGCGAGATGAAGCTGATGCGCTGCGACGACTGCCCCTCCGACATGGACGAAGGCCTCTACGAAAGGCTGCGCGCGTGGCGGGCCGAGCAGGCCCACCGCAGCGGCCAGCCCGCGTTCTGCGTCTTCACCGACAGGACCTTGATCGCCATCGCCGAAGCAGCCCCCGACGACGAGGGCGAACTGGCACGCATCCCCGGCGTCGGAGTCCGCAAGCTCCACCGCTACGGCGCCGAAGTTCTTGCTGTCTGCGCAGGTCGCGACGGGCACGAACAGGACGACGACGACTGATACCAACTCGTCGAAAAAATAGTTTGCGCATGCCCCAGCAATCCCCATAGGTTCTAAGCCACGGGAACGGCGGCCTTCTCGAAGGCCCCGATTCCGTGCTGTACTTACGTATCCGTAGGACTGGCTCAGCCCAGTCCCCCGAGACGCCGAGAGGAGGCGATTGAAGTGATCAGCATCAAGGCCAGCTCCACCCGCACCGTCAAAATGACCGATCGCTCGGTCGTCTCCGCGTGCATGCTCGGCGCCTCCGGCCTGGGCACCGGTCTGTCCGGCATCCGTGCCGACCGCCCGGTGGCCTCCCTGTCTCTCGCGGGTCTTCCCATCCGTGAGCGCAATGAGCGACCGACCAAGGCACTGGAAGCAGTAGCGGCACAGGCGCACGCCTATGCCTTTACGGCGGCCGGTGCCGGAGTCCGGAAGCAGACGACGCAGCACCACCTGAAGTGGGCCTTCCGTGGGCCAGAACCCTGGAGTGATCCAGCCTGATCGCCGATCAGGCCGGCGCCCTCAGGGCCGCGGAACCCCACCCGGGATCCGCGGCCCTTCTGTTTTCCCCCAACGGGGACGGCAGACCGAAGGGGCCTCGGGACAAGAAAAGAACCCGGTACCAAGCCGCCACCCGGCCCAACAGGGCCGGAACGACCAGACGAGGAAGACGACCCGTGCAACTCGAAGCGCACGCCCCGTCCGTACCGCCTTCCGAAACGATCCCCCCGCCCGGCCTCACGGAGGACTCCACCTTGACCCCGCTCACCCCGCTCACCGCGCTCGACGACGCCATCGAGAACCTCGGCGTGCCCGTCCCCTGCCGCTCCTACGACCCGGAGGTCTTCTTCGCCGAGTCGCCGGCCGACGTCGAGTACGCCAAGTCCCTGTGCCGCACCTGCCCGCTGATCGAGGCCTGTCTCGCCGGCGCCAAGGAACGGCGCGAGCCCTGGGGCGTCTGGGGTGGCGAGCTGTTCGTCCAGGGTGTCGTCGTCGCCCGGAAGCGGCCCCGCGGCCGCCCGCGCAAGAACCCGGTCACGGCATGAACACCACAGGAACGATCGATCGCCCCCTCACGCACGACCCCAAGAAGCAGGCCCCGATGAAGCCGTCCACCAGCGAGCCCGCAGGCTCCGCGATCCCAGACGTCACCACCACCGGCGCGAACGCCTCGCGTCAGAACAGGACCCGAGAGATGCAACTCATCCCAGAAGCCCTGGCTCGCGCGCATATGCGCGAGCGAATGCAGGAGGCCGAGCGGGAGCGCCAGGCCAGGCGCCTGGCGGTGGCCCGCCGGATGCAGCGCAGGGCCGAGCGCGCCTCGATGCGTGCCCGCCGCGCGCTGGCCATCGCCGTGATGCAGTAGCCGACCACCGTCGGCGGCGGGAAGACCTCGCGGGGGCCGGTCCGAACGGACCGGCCTCCGCGGTGCGTTGTGTGTCACGCATCACGCCGGCGGAGTGATCGACACCGGGCGGGGCTCCGTTCCCGAAACTTCGCTCCGGGGGCTTCCCCCCTCCCCCTCCCCCCCACCCGCCCCGCCCCCAAGAGCCCGCGGTTCAGCCCGCTCGCTCATGCCTCGGCTGCCGGTTCCTCCTCCTCCGGAAGGAAGCCCGGGAGCCACTCCTCGAGTTCGTCGCGCAGCCGGACCGTAGCGCCCAACTGGCACAGCACGCCGATCGTGCTCAGGGTCACCCGGTGTATGAGCAGGTACGCCGGGGGCAGGTTCAGCCGCTTGCCCAGCTGGTAGGCGGGGGAGCGCGGGTCGGCGATGCGGGCCGCCTGGCTGCGCATCCAGCCGCGGGTGAAGGTGAACTCGTCGGCCTGGGCGGGCTCGATGATCGGCAGCAGGTAGTCGAGGACCGCGTCGGGGTCGAGGTCGATGGATTCCTTCACGAAGCCCTCCTCGCAGAGGAGTTCGTAGACCGACTGGGCGTCGCCCTCCAGGGTCATGCGCAGGGAGGGGCCGATCGGGGCCGGCAGCCCGCCGGGGAGGCGGTCGACCGTGCCGAAGTCGAGGACGCCGAGGCGCCAGCCGTCCTTCCGGAGGGAGCCGGCGGCGCCGGGCAGGAGACGGAAGTTGCCCGGGTGCGGGTCGGCGTGCAGCAGGCCCGTGCGGGCCGGGCCGGAGAAGAGGAAGCGGGCCAGCAACTGGCCGGCGCGGTCGCGCTGTTCCTGGGTGCCGGTCGCGATCACCTCCGACAGCGGTGTGCCGTCGACCCATTCGGTCACCAGGACCTGCTCGCATTGGTGCACCACGTCCGGCACCATCACGTCCGGGTCGTTCGCGAATTCCTCCGCATGCGCCCGTTGGGCCTGTGCCTCCAGGCCGTAGTCCAGTTCTTCGGAGACCCGGTCGCGCAGTTCCGTGATCAGCGGTTTGATGTCCATGCCCGGGACCAGGGGACCGAGCAGACGGGCGAATCGGCTGAGTTGGTTGAGGTCGGAGAGCAGTGCCTCGCCGGCCCCCGGGTACTGCACCTTGACCGCGACCTCGCGGCCGTCGTGCCACACCCCGCGGTGGACCTGGCCGATCGACGCGGCCGCCGACGGCTTGTCGTCGAACTCCCGGAACAGTCCCTGCCAGTTGTCGCCGAGGCGCTCTTCGAGTACGCCGTGCACCGTGCGCGTAGGCATCGGCGGTGCCGCCTCCTGAAGCCTGGTCAGGGCGGCGCGGTACGGCCCGGCGACCTCCTCGGGCAGGGCGGACTCGAACACGGACAGGGCCTGGCCGAACTTCATCGCGCCGCCTTTGAGCTCGCCGAGCACCTTGAACAGTTGTTCGGCGGTGCGCTGCTGGAGTTCGCGGCCGACGATCTCCGCGGATTCCCCGACGATGCGTTTGCCGAGCCCCCACGTGGCCCGCCCGGCGAAGCCGAGCGGGAGCGCGGCGAGCTTGGCGGTTCGGGTGACCGCCTTCCGGGGAAGATCAGACATGCGCCCTCCAAGTCCCAGACAGCCGTGCCGCGTGTGTCCTGCGGGACGAGTTCCTCGACGGCTGTTGCTCCGCCATTCTCTCGTGTTGCTTCCCGTCTTTTGAGGTGTGTTCCTGCTTACCTTTCGCCGCGGCGCCACACTCGCATGCGGGGTGGGGCCACACCGGTCGCGCGTGCCAGTGGAGTCGTGGCACGGATGTCTCCCAGCGGGCGTCGGTGCTGGAGGGCGCGTCGCCGTCGAGGAAGGCGAGTGCATGTCCGGCGGCGACTCCGGCGACGGCGGTGGCCAGGGCGAGGTCGCAGGCCTGGACCTGCGGGGGCCGTCCGGAGCGCCATTGGGCGACCAGTCGGGGCCAGGTCTCGTCCCGGTCGGTGCGTGCCCGGTCGAGGCAGCCCGCGCAGGCCGTGTCGCCCGGCAGGACGAACGGGCCGACGACTCCGGTGCCCTCCACTACGCCCGCGTGGAGATGGGGTGTTCCGGAGGTGATCAGTGGCTGGGCGGTGAACGGGTCGGGCGCGTGGACGTCGAGGCCGTCGCGTGGGGCGAGGATCACCAGGGAGAGGGCGGGGAGCGGGTCGTCGTGGGCTGAGCGCCGGGAGGTGCGCTCCCGGCGTGGTGGCCGGTCCGGGGCGGCTGCTCGTACGGCGCGGCGGGCCGCTTCCTCACGACGTGCGCCGATCGAGTCGGCCGGCAGGCCGCCCGGTGCGACGTCCCACGGTTCGACGCAGCCGGTGTCGCGGACGTCGACCTCGCCGACGCCCGCGCCGGCGAGCAGGGAGGCGAGGACGGCTCCCACGCGGCCTGCGCCGCGGACCTGGACGCGGTGGTTGCGGCGGGCGGCGAGGCGTCGGGCGGGCTCGCCCGGTGGGCGGGTGACGAGTGACAGGGAGGCCAGATCGGGACGGAGGCGGTCGAGGACGGCGGTTTTCGTGCGCAGGGTGTCGGCCGCTGGGCCGCCGCCGGTGGCGTCGTCGAGCAGGCCCGAGCCGGAGAGGTTGTCGACCAGTGCGTCGACGTGGCCGTCGGGCAGGCCCATGCGGTGGGCTTCGTGGCGCAGCAGTGGCAGGCCGCGGGTGCCGTCGAGCAGGGTGAGGAAGCTGCCCGTCGCGGTGTCCATGGGCCCCAGCACCATGGCGTGCGCGGGTGCCATCCCGAACTGCACGGTGTTCAGATCGCGCCAGCCGCGCCGCAGCGCGGGTTTCACCATCGGATGCATATGTGGCCCCCGTAGCTCTTGGTAGGTCCCTGTTGGTCGGCGGTGGTTCGGTGTGCCGACGGGTGTCAGGATGCCTGGGGAGGGTGGGGGTGTGGGGAAAGTTGTCCACAGGCGGGGGACTTCGTCGTATGAATCGAGCGGTTGGGGTGTGGATCGGTACGGAACCGTTCCAGAGGGGGGACTTCCGCTGTGCGCAGCGGGTAACGTCGGGGCGTGCCCGCCGACCCACTGGACAGCGCCGGAAAGTCACAGCGCAGCACGACGAGCCAGCCGCCGAGAGGCTCGGGGGCGAGCGCGATCGAGGTTCGCAGGAGTGCGCGCCGCCGTAGAACGGTGTCCGCGTACCGCGAGGGCGATCGCACCGTCGTGCTGATCCCCGCCCGGATGTCCGAGGCGGAGGAGCAGCGCTGGGTGACCGTCATGCTCGACAAGCTGGCTGCTCAGGAGAGCAAGCGGGTGATCGGCGACGTGGAGCTGGCCGAGCGTGCGGAGCGGCTGTCGGCGCAGTATTTCGAGGGGCGGGCGCGGCCGGTGTCGGTGCGCTGGGTCACCAACCAGAACACGCGCTGGGGCTCGTGCACTCCGTCGGAGGGCAGTATTCGTCTGTCGCACCGGTTGCAGGGCATGCCGGAGTACGTGGTCGACTATGTGCTGCTGCACGAGCTGGCGCATTTGCTGGTGCCGGGGCACGGGCCGGACTTCTGGCGGCTGCTGGAGGCGTATCCGCGTACGGAGCGGGCCCGGGGGTTCCTGGAGGGCGTGGTGGCGAGCGGCCGACTGCCGGACCAGCCGGTTCCCCGGGCCGAGTAGCCGGGGCGGTCGCGTCCCGTCGGCGAAGCGGTTGTGTACCGGGTCTGTACCGGCTGCGTCGGCTGTCGGTGTTTGCCGTTAGCCTGGCGCGACGCACTCGCATTCGGGATGGGGGACGGTCGTTACGCATGGCCAGGGAATTCCAGCGCGGCCACAAGGCCAGGATCAGTGACCTCACCGCGGGCACGGATCTGTACGTAGGCGTGCAGATCGCCGGGCCCGGACTGACCTTCGACATCAGCTGCTTCGGTCTGGACGCCGACGAACGGCTCTCGGACGACCGGTACTTCGTCTTCTTCAATCAGCCGAAGTCGCCGGAGGAGGCCGTTCAGCTGCTGGGGGCGCAGGCGGGCGACACGGAGTCCTTCCGGGTCACCCTCGACAGGGTCCCGGCGCACATCCGGAAGCTGTCCTTCACGGCGACGATCGACGGTGCCGGGCAGATGTCGCAGGTCGGTCCCGGCTATCTGCGCATCGTGGCGGGTGGTGAGGAGGTGGCCCGGTACCCGTTCAGCGGCTCGGAGTTCACCTCCGAACGTGCGGTGATGCTGGGCGATTTGTATCTCAAGGACGTCTGGCGGTTCGCCGCGGTCGGCCAGGGCTTCGACGGCGGCCTTGAGGCGCTGTTGAAGAATTTCGGTGGGGAGGTCGCCGAGGAGGAGGAGCAGCCGGGCGCGCCGCAGCAGCCGCCGGCCGGTGCGACCCCCGGGTTCGCCCCGCCCGCGCAGTCGTCCGCGCCGCCCGCGTTCGCCGCCCCGCCGACGCCCGCTGCCGTCCCGGCGCCGCAGCAGCCGCAGCCCGCGCCGCAGGGCTTCGCGCCGCCCCCGGCGGCCGCCCCGCCCGCACCGGCCCCGCCCCCTCCCGCGCCCGCACCGTCCGTGCACGCCGCGCCGACCATCGTCGCGCCCCTGACCACACCGCCCGGCGGCACGGTGCCGCCGCCGGGTCCCGCGCCGTACGCCCAGCCGCCCGGGCAGCCGGGCCCGCCGCCGGGCTACGGCGGACAGCCGTCCGCCCCGGTGCCCCCCGGTTACGGGCAGCAGGCCCCGCCGCCCGGTTACGGGCAGCAGACCTCGCCCCCGGGTTACGGTCAGCAGCCGCCCTACGGCCAGGTTCCCGGCCAGGCGGGCGCCCCGGCCCCGTACGGTGCTCCCCAGGGCGCCCCGCAGGGCGGGACCGGCGTGGCCGCCGCGTTGCAGGCGTTCAAGGAGGCACCCACCGGTCAGCGGTGGACGCAGCAGAACAAGAAGCTCGTCCGTGTAGACCTCGGTATCGGCGGCCAGCCCGTGCTGGCCCGGCAGGGCAGCATGGTGCTCTACCAGGGCAAGGTCGACTTCGGTTACAAGGGCGCCGGTTTCGTCGGACGCATCGTCGGCAACGCGACGGGCCAGGAGATGCAGCTGATGCGCTGCACCGGCCAGGGCCAGGTGTTCCTCGCCGAGAACGCCGCCCATCTGCACCCCATCGAGCTTCAGGGCGACGCGATCTGCGTCTCCGCGGAGAGCGTCCTCGCCTTCGACGAGTCCCTCCAGCACGAGGTCCGGCGCATCGAGGGGCATGGCATCCCGGGCGGCGCGCTGTTCACGATGCAGTTCCAGGGGACCGGCACGATCGTGGTGAAGACGCACGGCGCGCCGGTGGTGCTGCCCGTCACCCCGACGACGTTCGTGGACTCCAACGCCGTCGTCGCCTGGTCGGCGGCCGCCCAGGTGGTCGTCTCCAGCCAGGTGCGGATGCGCCGCAACGCCTACCCCGGGGACACCGGGGAGGGCGTCAACCTGCAGTTCCGTGCCGCGCCCGGCAATTTCGTCGTCGTCCAGCCGTACGAGGTCTAAAGGGAGCCCGTCATGAACCAGCCGCTCGCGGGCTTCGCCCCCGCACCCGTCACCGCCCGCATGGAGAACCACGGCAGCCACATGCTGAAGGTCGCCATGCAGACCGGGAACGACCTCCTCGCGCGCGTGGGGTCGATGGTCGCCTACGAAGGGTTCGTCACATACGAGCCCAACCCGCCCGCCGTGCGGCAGATCGCGCGGGACTGGATCACCGGCGAGGGCGCGCCCTTGATGAAGTGTTCCGGGGACGGTCTGCTCTACCTCGCCGACTACGGGGCGAACGTCGTCGTCATCAATCTGGGCGGGGACGCGATCTCCGTCAACGCCACCAACCTCCTCGCCTTCGACGCGCACCTCCAGTGGGGTGTCGAACGCGTCAAGGGGCTCGCCAAGTTCGCCGGGCAGGGCCTGTGGAACACGAGGATCTCCGGTCAGGGCTGGGTCGCCCTGACCTCCCGGGGCAAGCCGATCGTCGTCGACTGCGGTGGCGGTGAGGACGAGACGTACGTCGACCCGGACGCCCTCGTGGCCTGGTCCCCGAACCTGAAGGTGAAGGGCAAGCGCAGCTTCAAGGCGCAGTCCCTCATCGGGCGCGGCAGCGGCGAGGCGTACCAGATGGCGTTCTCCGGGCAGGGCATCGTGGTCGTCCAGCCCAGCGAGGACAGCACCGACCGCCTCCGGATCCGGGGCTGAGGGGGAACCGCACACCATGCAGAGCACGCTTTTCGGCTACAACGAGCAGCAGACCCAGGAGCGCTACAGCCTGCAGAACCCGCAGCTGCTGCGCGTCCTGCTGGAGGGCCACGACGACGTCCTGGCGCGCAAGGGCACGATGGTCGCCTACCAGGGGCTCATCGAGTTCGACGCCGAGTACCAGAGCGGCGGCCAGCGCCATGCGCGTGCGCATACCGGCGAGGGCCTGGACCTGATGCGCTGTCACGGGCAGGGCACCGTCTACTTCGCCAACCTCGCGCAGTACGTGCACATCATGGACGTCGAGCAGGACGGGCTCACCGTCGACAGCAGCTATGTGCTGGCGATGGACTCCTCGCTGCACCACGAGGTCATCGCCGTGGACAGCCAGTACGGCATCTCCGGCTCCGGCAAGTACCAGCTCAACATCACCGGGCGCGGCAAGGTCGCGCTGATGACGTCGGGCGCGCCCTTGGTGATGCAGGTCACGCCGGACAAGTACGTCAACTGCGACGCCGACGCGATCGTCGCCTGGTCCACCGGCCTGCGCGTCCAGATGCAGGCCCAGACGCACTCCACGGGGGTGTGGCGCCGGCGCGGCAACACCGGTGAGGGCTGGGAGCTCAGCTTCATGGGCAGCGGCTTCGCGCTGGTGCAGCCCAGCGAGCTGCTGCCGCCGCAGAACGCGGCGATCGGACAGGGGCTGCGGGCCCAGTACGGCATGGGGCAGTACGGGGCGCGGGCACAGAACCAGGGCAACGTCTGGAGCTGACCGCCCGGGAGCGGGTAAGGGGCGGCCGCACTGGGGGCCGCCCCTTACATCTTGCCTTCAGCGCCCGATCCGCGTGCGTTCGGCGACTGATATCCCGTGCACTCGGTACGTGCTGTCCGGACTTGCCGTCCACGCCCTCAGAGCCTGGCCCGCGTCCCCTCGAGCAGCCGCACCACCGAGTCGTCCGCCACGGTCGCCACCTCGTCGTAGGCGAACCAGCGCAGGTCCAGGGACTCGTCGCTGATCGCCTCGACGGCACCCGCCGGAGCGAGCGCCGCGTACTGGACGTCGAGATGCCAGGCACACGGCGTGTGATGGCGGTCCAGCCGCACCGGGCCACCGGGCAGCAGGGTCAGGTCCGTGATGCCCGACTCCTCCGTCGCCTCCCGCAGAGCGGCGACGGCCAGCGTCCCGTCGGACGGCTCGCAGTGGCCGCCCATCTGCAGCCATATCCGCATCTTCCGGTGCAGGGTCAGCAGCACACGGCCCCGCTCCGGGTCGATCACCAGGGCGCTCGCCGTGACATGCCCGTCGCGGCAGGCCTTCCACATGCCGTCCGGATGGACCGCCAGGTGGTCCAGGTAGATCCGGCGCAGCTCTTCCTGGCCCTCGTAGCCCTTCAGGACGAGGACCGCGTCGTCGCGGAGGCTCACTCGGCGCCGTCGTCCTCGGCGTCGCCGTCGTCCTTCTTGGTCAGGTCGGTCTTCCCGCCGGAGCCGCCCGCCGCCTCGCCGAGCATCTTGTCCAGTTCGGAGAAGTCGAGCTGCTCACGGTGCACGAAGCCGTCCGGGTCGTCCAGGTCGGACGCCGTGGGCAGCATGTCCGGGTGCGCCCACAGGCCGTCCCGGCCGTCCACGCCACGCGCGTCCGTGAGCGAGGCCCACAGCCGGGAGGCGTCCCGCAGCCGGCGCGGACGCAGCTCCAGACCGATCAGCGTGGCGAACGTCTGCTCGGCCGGACCGCCCGAGGCGCGGCGCCGGCGCAAGGTCTCCCGCAGCGCGTCCGCGGAACCCAGACGCGGCTTCGCCGCCGCGTGCACCACCGCGTCCACCCAGCCCTCGACCAGCGCCAGCGCGGTCTCCAGACGGGCCAGGGCCGCCTTCTGCTCCGGGGTGTCCTCCGGCTGGAACATGCCCTGCTGGAGTGCCTGCTGGAGCTCCTCCGGGTTCTGCGGGTCGAACTGGCCGACCACGTCCTCCAGCTTGGCCGTGTCGACCTTGATGCCGCGCGCGTAGCCCTCGACCGCACCGAACAGATGCGACCGCAGCCACGGCACATGGGCGAACAGACGCTGGTGGGCGGCCTCCCGCAGGGCGAGGTACAGCCGCACCTCCTCCTTCGGCACGCCCAGGTCCTTGCCGAGCGCCTCGATGTTCAGCGGCAGCAGCGCGGCCTTCCCGGCCGGACCGAGCGGCAGACCGATGTCGCTGGACCCGACGACCTCGCCGGCGAGCACGCCGACGGCCTGCCCGATCTGCGTGCCGAACATGGCGCCGCCCATGGAACGCATCATGCCGATCAGCGGGCCCGCCATGGCCTGCATCTCCTCCGGCAGGACGTCGCCCATGGCCGAGCCGACGCGCTCGGCGACCGGGTCGACGAGCTCCTTCCACACCGGCAGGGTCGCCTCGACCCACTCCGCGCGGCTCCAGGCCACGGCGGAGCCAGCGCCGGACGGCAGCGACGTCGCATCGTCGAGCCACAGGTCGGCAAGGCGGACGGCCTCCTCGACCGCGGAGCGCTCGCCGGGGCTCACGCTCGCGTCCTTGGTGCCGTCCGGGGTGCCCTGGGAGACCGTCTGGCGGGCGATCTGCTTGGCCATGTCCCAGTTCACCGGGCCGCCCTCGTAGGAGAGCATCTGGCCCAGCTGCTGGAACGCGGCGCCCAGGTCGTTGGGGTTCAGGGAACCGAACATCGCGGCCAGCGGGTTGTCGGCGCCGGCGCCGCCGGCTCCGGGCTGCCCGAAACCGAACGGGTTGGCCGGTCCCTGACCACCACCGCTCTGCTGGTCCTTCTTCTTGCCCTCGTCGCCGTTCTCCGGCTCCTCCGGCGGAAGGCCGAATCCGAATGGGGTGTCACTCACGGGATTCCTCGGCTGGTAAGGCCACCGGCTCTTTCCGGCGGCTGGCTGCCCGACAACACACCCAGCGTAGACACCCCGGCGCGATCGGGCCTGGGTGCTTCACCGACACCTGGCCTGCGGCAGGATGGATGCCACCTGGTACGGCTCGCGTGCGTCGCGTCCGTACTGAAGACAACCGCTGGAGACGCCCGGTGAGTTCCCCAGATCCACAGGTTCGCGCAGCGCGAAACCACTCGGCCCGCCCATCGCCCGACGACCGCCCCCGCGCGGCGGCGCTGCGCGGCGACGAGGCCTCCTCCCTCCGCGGGCCCGTCGTCGCGGTCACCGGCGCCGCGTCCGGCGTCGGCGCGCTGCTGACCGAGCGGCTGGCCGCGTCCGAGGAGATCAAGCAGGTCGTCGCCATCGACGAGCGGCGCGGGGAGTGCGCGGCGGCGCAGTGGCACATCCTGGACGTGCGGGACCCGGCGATCGCGGAGAAGCTGCGCGGCGCGGACGTCGTGGTGCACCTGGCCCTCGACCTCGATCTGGAGACGGATCCCGCGGCCCGTACGGCGTACAACGTGCGCGGGACGCAGACCGTGCTGACCGCCGCAGCGGCGGCCGGGGTGCACCGGGTGGTGCTGTGCACGTCGGCGATGGTGTACGGCGCGCTGCCGGAGAACGAGCTGCCGCTGGCGGAGGACGCCGAGCTGCGGGCCACGGCGGAGGCGACCGGGGTCGGGGACCTGCTGGAGATCGAGCGGCTGGCGCGGCGGGCGCCCCGCGCGCACCCGGGACTCAATGTCACCGTCGTCCGCCCGGCCGTCCTGGTCGGCGGCACGGACACCGCGCTGACCAGGTATTTCGAGTCGCCGAGGCTGCTGGTGGTGGCGGGATCGCGGCCGGCCTGGCAGTTCTGCCACGTCGAGGACCTGTGCGGCGCCCTGGAGTACGCCGTCCTGGAGAAGGTGGAGGGAGAGCTGGCCGTCGGGTGCGACGGATGGCTGGAGCAGGAGGAGGTCGAGGAACTGAGCGGGATCCGGCGGATGGAACTGCCGTCGGCGGTCGCCCTGGGGGCCGCGGCCCGGCTGCACCGGATCGGACTCACGCCCTCGCCCGCCGGGGACCTCGCGTACACGATGTACCCGTGGGTGGTGAGCGGCAGCCGGCTGCACGACGCCGGGTGGCGGCCCCGGTGGACGAACGAGGAGGTCCTCGCGGAGCTGCTGGAGGAGGTGTCCGGGCGGCACACCGTGGTGGGGCGGCGGCTCGGACGCAAGGACGCGACGGCGGCGGGTGCCGCGGGCGCCACGGTGGCCCTGCTCGGCGCTGCCGCGGTGGTACGGCGGGCGCGGAAGGCCCGGCGGCGGATCTAGGGGGTTTCGCCCGGATCCGCCCGGGCTCCGTCGGCGCGCGGCACGGCAGCCGCGGCGTCCGGCGCGGTGCAACCTCCCGGGCCCGGCCGGTGGATCTTCTCTTCCTCGCCGCCGCAGGTGTACGGCACGATGGGGGACATGGCACCCCACAGCGACCACCCCGGTGAGCGGGCGGCGGACGACCCCATCAAGCTGCTCGCGATCCGAGACACCCCGCTCTCCCTCGACGAGGTCTTCCGGGCCGTGGGGGACGACGCGGCCGGAGGGACCGCGCTGTTCGTCGGGACGGTGCGCAACCACGACGGCGGGGCGGACGTCGACGAGCTGGGCTATTCCTGCCATCCCAGCGCCGAGGCGGAGATGCGGCGGATCGCGGAGAAGGTCGCCGCCGAATATCCCGTCCGGGCCCTCGCGGCCGTGCACCGCGTCGGGGACCTCAGGGTCGGCGACCTGGCCGTGGTCGTCGCCGTGGCCTGCCCCCACCGGGGTGAGGCCTTCGACGCCTGCCGCACGCTGATCGACGACCTCAAGCACGAGGTGCCCATCTGGAAGCACCAGAGGTTCTCCGACGGGACGGAGGAATGGGTCGGCGCCTGCTGACCCAGGGGAGCCGCCGCCCCGCGGCACCCCAGGGCCCGCGCGCATTCCTCTTACAGGGTTGACCAAGCTCTCACCCGGCCTCCGGTTGCGTAACCGCACCCCCGACGTGAGCGTTGACATGGCAGACGATTAATCTGCTCATCAGTCAGTTGCGGTCGCTCATGGGGTTGGGAGGTCGGCATGGCGGCGCTCGCCTGGTTGCTGATTCCGCTTTTGGCTGCGATCGGTGCCGGACTGTGGGGCAGTTGGGCCGGCCGCCACCGCAAGGCCGCGGGCGACGGCTCCGAGCTCGCCGGATACGCGCGTTTCCGCGAGGCCATGGAGAGGTCCCACTCCGGCACCTGAGGACCCTGCCGCCCGAGGGGCCGCCCACGCGTACGGACGGCCCCGACGGTCCACCCACAGGGCCGTCCCGTACTGTCGTTCCATGCCACGCCGCACCGCGACGATGCTCGCCTCCACCCTGATGCTGATCGCGCTCCTGTGCGCGGGAGTCTTCATCAAAGTGCCGTACTCGGAGATGTCCCCGGGTCCGACGGTGAACACCCTCGCCGAGCACGACGGCGAGCCGGTGCTGCAGATCTCCGGGCACAGGACCTACCCGACGACCGGCCATCTGAACATGACCACCGTCCGGGTCACCAGCGCCGAGTACAACATGAACCTGGTCGAGGCCGTGTACGGCTGGCTTGCGCACGACACCAAGGTGGTCCCGCACGACACGCTCTACCCGGACGGCAAGACCGAGCAGCAGTCCACCCAGGAGAACGCCGAGGAGTTCACCCAGTCCCAGGAGAGCGCCAAGGTCGCCGCGCTGAAGAAGCTCGGCGTTCCCGTGCGGTCCTGGGTGATCGTCGCCACCGTCCTCAAGGGCTCGCCCGCCGAGGGCAGGCTGCACGCAGGTGACGTCGTCAAGGCCGTCGACGGGACGGCCGTGAAGGCGCCCGGCGACGTCGCCAAGCTGGTCACCAGGCACAAGCCGGGACAGGACGTCGTCTTCACGATCGTGCCCGCCAAGGAGCAGGCCGCCGCCGAGAAGGCGCAAAAGACCGCCGTCCGGACCCAGAACGTGACGATCACCACGGCGAAGTCCCACGACAGCGGCCAGCAGCGGGCCATCGTCGGGATCTCCGCCGGGACCGACCACACGTTCCCGTTCACGATCGACATCAAGCTCGCCGACGTCGGGGGCCCCAGCGCGGGCCTGATGTTCGCCCTCGGCATCATCGACAAGCTCACCCCGGGCGACCTCACCGGCGGGAAATTCGTGGCCGGCACCGGCACCATCGACGACGACGGGCGCGTCGGCCCGATCGGCGGGGTCGAGATGAAGACCGTCGGCGCGCGCAGCAAGGGCGCCCGGTTCTTCCTCACCCCCAAGGACAACTGCGCGGCCGCCGCCAAGGACGCCCCCGAGGGCCTCACCCTGGTCCGGGTCGACACCCTCGACGACGCCCTGAACGCGCTCGAGGACATCCGCACCGGCAAGACCGCCGACGTGCCGAAGTGCACCGCCAAGGGCTAGATCCGGCACGGCGACACGGCGTCGCGTCACGGCATGGGGCGCCCCTGAGCCGGCGGGGGCGCCCCCGTCGTCGTAGGCCCTGACCCCGCGGGCCGTGCGGACTCAGTCCTCGAACGTCGCCGACAGCGCCTGCGCGAGCCCCGGCACCAGGTCCGGGCCCGTCAGCACCTCCGCCGGCGAGTCCTTCTCGCGCAGCCGCAGCGCCGACTCGCGCGCACCGTCCCGCAGCACCGCCACCGTCATCCGCACCTCCTGGCGCTCCGGGTGCTCGGCGACCCACCGGGCCAGCTTCTTCTCGCTCAGCCCCTGCGGGACCCCGGACTCCGCGGACGGCGGCAGCATCAGCCGCTCCACCGTGAGCGCGCATCCGGTCACCGCGTCGGGCCAGGCGATCGTGGCGAGGAACTCGTCCAGCGGACTGTCGGCAGGGATCTCCTCCTGCTCGATCGGGGTGAGGCCGGCGGTCTCGGGCTCGTCCTCCAGGCCGAGCTGGGCCGCGAGGGAGGGTTCCTGCGCGCGCAGCCGCGCGGTGTCGACGAGGGCGAAGAGGCGAGCGGGCTGGTCCCACCCGAGGCCGGAGACGTACTCGTCGATCTCGAGGACGGCCCGGGTGAGGGGACTCGCTGCCATGGGAGTGTTGGACATGGTCACAATCCTGCCTCGTTCCGACCCGGAATCGGGAACCGAGTAAAGCGCCAGTAAGTTGCATAGGTGGGGCTCCGCGATCGTGGAGCCTCGTCCACGGTCCGCGTTCACGGGGGCCTGACGGATCAACACGGATCAACAGCGAACTTCGAGGTGCGCACCTTGGCTTTCCAGATGCCGGACCGCGGCGGAGGCCCGACGGGGCCCCGGATCAGAGTGGGCCGCCCGTCCCGGCGTGCCCGGACCCTGCTCATGACACTGGGGGTCCTCGCCGTCCTCGGTATGGCGTTCGTCATGTTCGCCGGCTTCTGGACGGACTGGCTCTGGTACCGGTCGGTGAAGTACTCGTCCGTCTTCGCCACCACACTGTGGACCAAGATCGGGCTGTTCTTCGTCTTCGGCCTGCTGATGGCGGCCGCGGTCGGCCTCAACATCTGGCTCGCCCACCGGCTGCGCCCGCCGCTGAGCGCCATGTCCATGGAACAGCAGAGCCTCGACCGCTACCGGATGGGGATCGCGCCCTACAAGCGGTGGCTGCTCCTCGCGATCACCGCCCTGGTCGGCCTGATCGCGGGCGCCTCCGCCGCGGGCCAGTGGCAGACCTGGCTGATGTGGGTCAACGGCGTGCCCTTCCACCAGAAGGACCCCCAGTTCCACCTGGACGTCTCCTTCTACGCCTTCGACCTGCCCTGGTACCGCTTCCTGCTCGCCTTCGGCTTCGCCGCCACGGTGCTGTCGCTGATCGCCGCCGCGCTCACCCACTACCTCTACGGCGGCCTCAGGCTCACCTCCCCGGGAGCGCGCGCCACCGCCGCCGCCACCGGACACCTGTCGGTCCTCCTCGGCGTCTTCGTCGCCCTGAAGGCGGTCGCCTACTGGCTCGACCGGTACGGGCTCGCCGTCAAGTCCAGCGACTTCAAGGCGACCGGCGACTGGACCGGCCTGAGGTACGTCGACGCCAACGCCTACCTGCCCGCCAAGACCATCCTGTTCTGCATCGCGGTCATCTGCGCGCTGCTGTTCTTCGCCACCCTGTGGCGGCGGACCTGGCAGCTGCCCGTCATCGGCTTCGGCCTGATGGTCCTGTCGGCGATCCTCATCGGCGGGCTGTACCCGGCGATCGTGCAGAAGTTCCAGGTCCAGCCGAACGAGCAGGCCAAGGAAGCGCCGTACGTCACGAAGAACCTCAAGGCGACCCGCGAGGCCTACGGCATCGACGACGCCCAGGTCACCGAGTACGACGGCACGAGCAGCACCCAGGACAAGAACAAGCTGCGCGCGGACGCCGACGCCACGGCGAGCATCCGCCTGCTGGATCCGAATGTCGTCTCGCCGACGTTCCAGCAGCTGCAGCAGATGAAGAACTACTACGCGTTCCCGACCAACCTGGACGTCGACCGCTACACCAAGGCCGGCAGGAACGCCGGAGACCAGGACACGGTCATCGGCCTGCGCGAGCTGAACCTGGCGGGCATCCCGAAGCAGAACTGGATCAACGACCACTTCCGCTACACCCACGGCTACGGTGTGGTCGCCGCCAAGGGCACCACCGCCGACGCCAACGGCCAGCCCGTCTTCACCGAGTCCGACCTGCCGTCCTCCGGTGACCTCGGCACCTACCAGCAGCGGATCTACTACGGCGAGAAGACCACCGAGTACTCGATCGTCGGAGGTCCCCAGAAGGAGATCGACTACTCCGACGACAGCGGCGAGAAGACCACCTCCTACCGGGGCAACAGCGGCGTCAGCCTCTCCAATCCGGTCAACCGGGCCGCGTACGCGGTGGCGTTCGGGGAGCCGCAGATCCTCTACTCCGGCGCCATCGGCGACGGCTCACGGATCCTGTACAACCGCACGCCCAAGCAGCGCGTGGAGGCGGTCGCGCCCTGGCTGACCATCGACGGCGACGCCTACCCGGCGGTCGTCGACGGGCACATCCAGTGGATCGTCGACGCCTACACGACGACGAACGGCTATCCGTACGCCTCGCGTACGACGCTCGGCGACACGACGGCCGACTCGCTCACCGCGGGCAACACCCAGCGCGCGGTGATGGCCCAGCAGAACCAGGTCAACTACATCCGCAACTCGGTCAAGGCGACCGTCGACGCGTACACCGGCGAGGTCAAGCTCTACCAGTGGGACGCCGAGGACCCCGTCCTGAAGACGTGGATGAAGGCGTTCCCGGGCACCGTGGAGCCGCGGAGCGACATCTCGCCCTCGCTGATGTCCCATCTGCGCTACCCGCAGGACCTGTTCAAGGTCCAGCGTGAACTGCTCACCCGCTACCACGTCAAGGACGCGCAGACGTTCCTCAGCGGCAGCGAGGTGTGGCAGGTGCCGGACGACCCCACCAACAAGTCGGGCAACGCGGTGCCGCCGTACTACCTGAGCATGAAGATGCCCGACCAGTCCGCGCAGGCGTTCTCCCTGACGACGACGTTCACGCCGAACGGCCGCGACAATCTGAGCGCCTTCATGGCGGTCAACGCCGAGGCGGGCAGCCCCGACTACGGCAAGATCAGAATCCTGAAGCTGCCGACGAGCAGAACGGTCGACGGGCCCAAGCAGGTCCAGAGCCAGTTCAACTCCGAACAGGACATCGCCGAGTCGATCAGGCTTCTCAAGGGCGGCGACTCCGACATCGAGTACGGCAACCTGCTCACCGTCCCGATCGACGGCGCCCTGCTGTACGTCGAGCCCGTCTATGTGCGCGGCGGCGGCCTCAAGTACCCGCTGCTGCGCAAGGTCCTGGTGACCTACGGCGGCAACACGGCGTTCGAGGACACCCTCGGCCAGGCGCTCGACAAGGTCTTCGGGGCGCAGGCTTCGACCACCCCGCCGGGCACCGGCACCACGACCCCGCCACCAGCCGGCAACCCGACGGTCCGACAGGCGCTCCAGGACGCCCAGAAGGCCTTCGACGCCGGCCAGGAAGCCCTCAGGAAGAGCGACTGGGAGGCGTACGGACGGGCGCAGAAGGACCTTCAGGACGCACTGAAGCGGGCCCAGGAGGCCCAGTCAAAGGCCCGTACCTCCGGCGGCGTCAGTGGAGGCGGACAGAGCGGAGCGAAACCGTCCGCCGGTCCCAGCGGCTCGCCCGGCGGTTCACCGAGCGGCGGCCCGAGCGGTGCGCCTAGCGGCGGCCCGAGCGGTGCGCCGAGCGGTTCGGGCGGCGGCTGAACCGAAAGCCCTCCCGCGCCGTGATACGGTTGCCTGACAACGGCGCGGGGTGGAGCAGCTCGGTAGCTCGCTGGGCTCATAACCCAGAGGTCGCAGGTTCAAATCCTGTCCCCGCTACTGAAGTCGAGGGCCCGGATCCTGATCAGGATCCGGGCCCTCGGCGTGTGCGAACGACACGACGGGAGCGTGCGGTGAGACGGGGGGCGTACGACGACACGACGGGGCGTACGGCGTGACCTGGCGACTCACGTGAAGTGCGGCCGATTGCACGGGCAGTTGGCCGCTTTGTGTTTGACTTGTCTCTCTGTGGGCATGTCGACAAAACGCTGAAGTGACCTCACTGGCTGCGGTATACCAGGTGTACCCAGGTTGCAGGTGGTGCGACGATGGACGTTATGGGGGACAAGGCAACTCTGTTCGAATCAGGGGGAATTGTGCAGCCCGCCGAGCAGGACGAGGCGGGCCAGACCGGTGAGGCCGGTGAGGCTGGTGAGGCCGGTGAGGCCATCGAGGAGGCGCGCCACCGGCTCGCCGCCGAAGCCGGCGACATCGAGGCGATGAGCGTCCTCGGGGCGATGCTGCTGCGCCGTGGCGATCTGGACGAAGCGGAGCCCCGGCTGCGCGCCGCGACCGCCGCCGGTGACCGTGCCGCCGCCAACAACCTGGGCGTCCTGCTGCACCAGCGGGGCTACGCCGACGAGGCCGCGGGCTGGTGGCGGGTCGCCGCCGTCGCGGGGTCCGCCGCGGCCGCGCACGCGCTCGGACGGCACCACCGTGAGCGCGGCGACGAGCCCGCCGCGGAGTACTGGCTGCGCCAGTCCGCGGAACAGGGGCACACCCTCGGTGCGTACGCGCTCGCGGATCTGCTGGAGCACCGCGGTGACGAGGGCGCCGAGCGATGGATGCGGGCCGCCGCCGAACGCGGCCACCGCGAGGCCGCCTACCGGCTGGCGCGGACCCTGGACCGCAGGGCCCTCGAGGCTGAGGAGAGCGGTGGTGACAACGGTGTCGCCGCCTCCGCTCCCGGCGAGACCGAGCAGTGGTACCGGCAGGCCGCCGCGCGCGGACACCGCCGGGCCGCGCTGCACCTCGGGGCGATCCTGGAGAAGCGGGGCGACCTCAAGGAGGCCGGGCGCTGGTACCTGACGAGCGCCAAGGACGGCGAGGCGCGGGCCGCATGCGCACTGGGCTTTCTGCTGCGGGACGCGGGGGACACCGAGAGCGCCGCCGTGTGGTGGCTGCGAGCCGCACAGGAGGGCAACGGGAACGCGGCGAACGCGCTGGGCGCGCTGCACGCCGAACGCGGCGAGACGCAGACCGCCGAGCGCTGGTACCGGGCCGCGATGGACGCCGGCGACGTCAACGGCGCCTACAACCTCGGGCTGCTCTGCGCGGAACAGGGACGCACCGCGCAGGCCGAGCAGTGGTATCGGCGGGCGGCGTACACCGGGCACCGCGAGGCGGCGAACGCGCTCGCCATCCTGCTGCTCCAGGGCGGGGACGCGACGGGCGCCGAACCGTGGTTCTCCAAGGCCGCGGAGGGGGGAAGCGTCGACGCCGCCTTCAACCTCGGCATCCTCCACGCCGGACGCGGCGACGACGAGACGGCCCTGACCTGGTACGAGCGGGCGGCGGCCGCCGGGCACACCGAGGCGGCGCTCCAGGTCGGGATCGCGCGACTGCGGGAGGGGGACGAGCGGACGGCCGAACGGCACCTGCGGTGCGCCGCCGGGGGCGGCAGCGCCGAGGCCGCCTACCGGCTGGCCACCCTGCTGGACGCACGCCGGCCGCCTCCGCCCGCACACGAGCTCGGCGAGCCGTCGCAGGAGAAGAGCGAATGCGAGGAGTGGTACGAGCGGGCGGCGTCGCAGGGGCACCGGCGGGCACAGGTACGCGTCGGGATGCTGGCCGCCGCGCGGGGCGACGTCGTGGAGGCGGCCCGGTGGTACCGGGAGGCGGCGGAGGGCGGCTCGCGGAACGGGGCCTTCAATCTGGGGCTGCTGCTCGCCCGGGAGGGAAGCGAGCCGGAGGCGGCGCTGTGGTGGACGCGGGCCGCGGACGCGGGGCACGGCCGGGCCGCGCTGCGGCTGGCCCTCGTGTACGCGCGACGGGGGGAGCTGGCCGAGGGGCAGCGGTGGGCCGACCGGGCCGTGTCGCTCGGGCCCGCCGAGGTTTCCGAGCGGGCCGCGCGGCTGCGGGACGCACTGCGGCAGGAGCTGTCGGCGTGACGCCCGTCGCGGCAGGGCAGCGGCAAGATCCCCGCTCCCGCCACAGGCCCGCCCGCAGGCCGGGTAAGGGGCGTCCCATGAGCGGCCGCAGGAAGTGATTTGCATCTGTCCACGCGGTTGACGTAACGTTGCGTTCACCGACGCGGGGTGGAGCAGCTCGGTAGCTCGCTGGGCTCATAACCCAGAGGTCGCAGGTTCAAATCCTGTCCCCGCTACTGAAGACCAGGGCCGGAACCCGAAAGGGTTCCGGCCCTGGCGCGTTTCACGGCCGGTGACCGCCCGGCCGGCGGTTCTCGTCCGCAGGGAAAACGAGGGCCCCGGCACTTGTGCAGTGCCGGGGCCCTCGGAAGATCCGCGGTCAGGCCACCGCGCAGTCCGGGCACAGCCCGCGATACGTCACCTCGACGTCCGAGACCATGAAGCCGAAACGCTCCGAGGCCGGAAGGTCGGCCATCGGGTCGCCCGTCGGATGGACGTCACGGATCGCGCCGCAGCGGGCGCAGACCAGGTGGTGGTGGGGCCGGTGGGCGTTCGGGTCGTACCGCTTGGCGCGCTTGTCCGTGGCGACCTCGAGCACCTCGCCGAGGGACACGAGCTCCCCCAGCGTGTTGTAGACGGTCGCCCGGGAGATCTCGGGCAGCCTGACGACGGCCCGCGCATGCACCTCGTCGGCCGTCAGATGGACGTGTTCGCCGTCGAGGACCTCGGCCACGACGCGCCGCTGCGCGGTCATACGCCATCCGCGTCCGCGCAGCCGTTCCAACAGGTCACTCATACAGACCAGCCTAACAGCAAGAGGAACAGTTCCCGACCGGGTGTGACTTTGGAGCTTTACTTGACTTAGACATTGTCCATTGTAGGATCAGGATCGGCTTTGGCCAAGTGACAGGTTGTCGGCGATGACGCAGGAGGCGCAGTGACGCAGGGACCGCTTACGACGGAGGCCGGTGCTCCGGTAGCCGACAACCAGAACAGCGAGACCGCGGGCGTCGGCGGCCCGGTTCTCGTCCAGGACCAGGTTCTTCTGGAGAAGCTGGCCCACTTCAACCGGGAGCGCATCCCGGAGCGCGTGGTGCACGCCCGTGGCGCGGGTGCCTACGGCACCTTCACGGTCACCGCGGACCTCACCCCGTACACGCGCGCCAAGTTCCTGTCCGAGAGCGGCAAGCAGACCGAGGTCTTCCTGCGCTTCTCGACCGTGGCCGGCAACCTGGGTGCCGCGGACGCCGTCCGTGACCCCCGCGGCTTCGCGCTGAAGTTCTACACCGAGGAGGGCAACTACGACCTCGTCGGCAACAACACCCCGGTGTTCTTCATCAAGGACGCCATCAAGTTCCCCGACTTCATCCACACCCAGAAGCGCGACCCCTACTCCGGTTCGCAGGAGCCGGACAACGTCTGGGACTTCTGGGGCCTGTCGCCCGAGTCGACCCACCAGGTGACCTGGCTGCACGGCGACCGCGGCATCCCGGCGTCGTACCGCCACATGAACGGCTACGGCTCGCACACCTACCAGTGGAACAACGAGGCCGGCGAGGTCTTCTGGGTCAAGTACCACTTCAAGACCGACCAGGGGATCAAGAACCTCACCACCGAGGAAGCCAACAAGCTCGCGGGTGAGGACCCCGACTCCCACCAGCGCGACCTGCGCGAGGCCATCGAGCGCGGCGAGTTCCCGAGCTGGACCGTGCAGGTCCAGATCATGCCGGCGGCGGACGCGGCGTCGTACCGCTTCAACCCGTTCGACCTCACCAAGGTGTGGCCGCACGGGGACTACCCGCCGATCGAGATCGGCAAGCTGGAGCTCAACCGCAACCCGGAGAACATCTTCGCCGAGGTCGAGCAGTCGATCTTCAGCCCCGCGCACTTCGTGCCGGGCATCGGTCCCTCCCCGGACAAGATGCTCCAGGGCCGCCTCTTCGCCTACGGCGACGCCCACCGCTACCGCGTCGGCATCAACGCCGACCACCTCCCGGTGAACCGTCCGCACGCCACCGAGGCGCGCACCAACTCCCGTGACGGCTACCTGTACGACGGCCGCCACAAGGGCGCGAAGAACTACGAGCCGAACAGCTTCGGCGGCCCGTTCCAGACGGACCGTCCGTTGTGGCAGTCGTTCAACGGCTTCACGGGCGCCACCGGCAACCACGAGGCCCCCGTCCACGCCGAGGACAACGACTTCGTCCAGGCGGGCAACCTCTACCGCCTGATGTCCGAGGGTGAGAAGGAGCGTCTGATCGCCAATCTCGCGGGCGCCATCTCCAAGGTCTCGCGCGACGACATCGCCGAGCGCGCGATCAACAACTTCCGTCAGGCCGACGGAGACTTCGGCAAGCGCCTGGAGGCCGCGGTCCAGGCCCTGCGCGGCTGACCCGGGTTGGACCGTTTGTCGTAGGGGACGGGCCGGAATCCCTCAGGGGTCCCGGCCCGTTCGCGTGTCCGGGACCTAGTGGGTCGCGGCGGGGACCCGCTGCCGGGCCGGGGCCCAGCAGCGGATGATGTCGCGGACCGAGACGACCCCGACCGGTTCGTCGCGGTCGAGCACGACCAGATGCCGGAAGCCGCCGTGGGCCATGGCGCCCGCGGCCTCTTCGAGGGTCCAGGTGGGCGCGGCGAACACCACGTCCATGGTGGTGTGGGCGCCGGCCCACTCGGTGTCGGGGTTCTGGCCGAGGCCGACGGAGTTGAGGATGTCACGCTCGGTGAGGATGCCGATACCATCGGCGTCCGGATCGAGGACCACGGCCGCGCCGACGCGGCGGGCGGACATCAGGGTTGCTGCCTGGCGGAGGGTGTGTGCGGGGCCGATGGTGAGGATCATCGTGCTCATGGCGTCACGGACGAGCATGGGGCGGAGCCACCTCCTGGGATGCGCGCCGGGATGCGCTGGCTCAGGGCTCCGGATCCGCTGGATGCCGCCCGCCGGAGGCGCCTGTTCAACGCTTCACAAATTCACAAGTGGGGGATTCCCAGAGTCGCAGGCAAAGCGCGGGTCAACAAGAGGGCGCACGTCGTGAGTTCAGGGGCGCTCGCGGTGCACAGCGGCCCCGCTGGTGTCTAGTACCGGTCGTTCAGATAGTCGAGCAGGGTGTCGTGGAGCAGCCCGTTGGACGCGGCCGCATTACCGCTGTGCGGGCCGGGGCGGCCGTCGAGGCCCGTGAAGGAGCCGCCCGCCTCGGTCACGATGATCGCGTTCGCCGCCATGTCCCACAGGGACAGCTCGGGCTCGGCGCAGATGTCCACCGAGCCCTCGGCGACCATCATGTACGGCCAGAAGTCGCCGTAGCCCCGGGTGCGCCACACGGCGCGGGTCAGATCCAGGAAGCCGCTCAGCCGTCCCTGCTCCTCCCAGCCGGACAGGGAGGAGTACGCGAAGGACGCGTCGGACAGCTTCGAGACGCGCGAGACACGCAGCCGGGACGCCGAGGCCAGGCTGCGGCCGGTGAACGCGCCATGTCCCTTCGCGGCCCACCAGCGGCGGCCCAGCGCGGGCGCGGAGACCACACCGACGACGGGCTGGTAGCCCCCGCCGCTCCCGGCCGCGCTCGAGCCCGCCTCCATCAGGGAGATCAGGGTGGCCCAGACGGGCACACCGCGCACATAGTTCTTGGTGCCGTCGATCGGGTCGACGACCCAGCGGCGCGGTCCGGTGCCCTCGATGCCGTACTCCTCGCCGAGGATCGCGTCACGCGGCCGGGCGCGCTGGAGCTGGCCGCGGATCAGTTCCTCGGCGGCCTTGTCGGCCTCGCTCACCGGCGTCATGTCCGGTTTGGTCTCGACCTTGAGGTCGAGGGCCTTGAACCGGGCCATGGTCGCCGCATCCGCGGCGTCCGCGAGCACATGGGCGAGCCGCAGGTCATCGAGATAGTCGGGCATGAGCGAACCGTATCCGCCCGTTCCGGGACACGGCCAGACGACCCGGGGATCTTCACGGCCTTCCCGGGGGCCACCGCCGTCCCCGGCCGCGCGCCGCGGTGACCATGCGCCGAAGTGCGATTACGGCGTGCGCCGGTCCGGGAGCGCCCCCCGGCGCCGTCGCGAACCCTTGACAGTGCCGGTACGCGCGTCAAATCTGTGCGTCAGAGCCGCCGGCCCGAGGGAGGCGATGATGCCTGCAGCGCGGGAATCCCTACTGGACGCCGCCTATACGGCACTCGCGCGTCGCCCGTGGGCCGCCGTGCGCATGGTGGACGTGGCCGCCGCGGCCGGAGTCTCCCGCCAGACCCTGTACAACGAGTTCGGCAGCAAGGAGGGGCTTGCGCGGGCCCTGGTGCGACGGGAGGCGGACGGCTATCTCGCCGGTGTCGACCGGGTGCTCGCGACGCCCAGCGACGCCCGGGACCGGCTGGCCGCGACCGCCGAGTGGATGACGTCCGCCGCGCGCGGCAACCCGCTCGTCCGCGCCATGCTCACCGGCTGCTGGAGCGAGCGGCTCCCCATGCCGACGCTCGCGGCCGTGCCCTCCACATCCGCGGTGCCCGCGCAGCGCCGGGCCGACGGACCGCTGCCGTCCCCGGCGGACTTCGTGTCCCTGATCCGCGACCGCGCCGTCACGGCGGTGACCGGACCGCGGACGACCAAGGCGGAGGCGGTGGAACTGGCCCGCGCCTGCGAACTGGCCGTACGGCTGTCCCTGTCCTGCGTCGCGGCTCCGCCGGGGGAGGGCGGGGTCGCGGAGCTGGTGCGCCGGGCGCTGCCGCGGCCGGTGCGGTGAGGCGGCGCAGATGCGGGGCCCCGCACCTTCAGGGGCGCACCTCAGTGCGCGGAGCCGGAGAGTTGCAGGCCGACCACGCCCACGATCACCAGCGTGATCGAGACGATCTTCAAGGTGGAGACCAGGTCGCCCAGGAACACCATGCCGTAGATCGCCGTGCCCGCCGCGCCGATCCCGGTCCACACCGCGTAGGCCGGGCCCACGTCCAGCTTTCTCAGGGACAGGGTGAGGAGACCGAAACTGCCGAGGGCGAAGCAGCAGAACGCGATCGTCGGCCAGAGCCTGGTGAACCCGTGGGAGAGCTTGAGACAGACGGCGAAACCGGTCTCGAGAAGCCCGGCCACGATGACCAGCAGCCACGCCATGTCTCGTCCTCCCGCGTCCCCACGTCGACTGCCTCGTCTGGTCGGATCAGGCCCGGTGCGAGTAAGCAATTACCTGCGCGCCATGGACGCAAACACGGGAGAGGTCAGTCTCCTTCCCTCCGCTCGCGCGTGGCCAGCAGCCGGCGCAGGGAGTACAGCCGTGCCGGGTCCGCCTGTCCCTCGGCCACCCAGGCGTCCAGCGCGCAGTCCGGTTCGTCGTGGCTGCACGCCCGCGGACAGCCCTCGGTGCCGGGCTCCAGGTCCGGGAAGGCGTGGATCACGCGGGAGGGGTCGATGTGCGCGAGCCCGAAGGACCGCACGCCGGGCGTGTCGATCACCCAGCTGTCCGCGTGCTGCAACGGCAGCGCGAGCGCCGAAGTCGTGGTGTGCCGCCCACGGCCGGTCACCGCGTTGACATGGCCCGTCGTGCGCCGCCGGTCCTTCGGCACCAACGCGTTGACCAGCGTCGTCTTGCCCACCCCGGAGTGCCCGACGAACGCCGTGACCCTGCCGTCCAGATGCTCGCGCACCCGGTCCGCCGCGTCACTGCTCTCCAGCTCCTCGCGGCTGGTGACGACATACGGGATGTCCAGCGCCCCGTACAGCTCCAGGAGCTTGTCGGGCGGGGCGAGATCCGACTTCGTCATCACCAGCAGCGGCTCCAGTCCGCCGTCGTAGGCGGCGACCAGGCAGCGGTCGATCAGGCGCGGGCGCGGCTCCGGGTCGGCGAGGGCGGTGACGATGGCCAGCTGGTCGGCGTTGGCGACGACCACACGCTCGTACGGATCGTCGTCGTCCGCGGTACGGCGCAGCACGGACGTGCGTTCCTCGATGCGGACGATGCGGGCGAGGCTGTCCTTGGTGCCGGACAGGTCGCCGACGAGGGCGACACGGTCGCCGACCACCGCAGCCTTGCGGCCCAGTTCACGGGCCTTCATCGCGACGACGCTGCGGCCGTCGACGAGGCAGGTCAGCCGGCCGCGGTCGACGGTGAGCACCAGGCCCTCCGCCGCGTCCTCGTGCTTGGGCCGGATGTTCGTACGCGGCCGGTTGCCCTTGCGGTTCGGGCGGCTGCGGATGTCGTCCTCGTCGGTGTGTTTGCCGTAGCGGCGCATGATCTCAAGTCCGCCCGTCAGTCCCCGAGCATCCCGGTCCACAGCTCGGGGAAGTCCGGCAGCGTCTTGGCCGTCGTCGCCACGTTCTCGATCTGCACACCGTCGACCGCGAGCCCGATGATCGCGCCCGCGGTGGCCATGCGGTGGTCGTCGTATGTGTGGAAGACCCCGCCGTGCAGGCGGCGCGGGCGGATGTGCAGGCCGTCGGCGGTCTCCGTGACGTCGCCGCCCAGCTCGTTGATCTCCTTGGTGAGCGCGGCAAGCCGGTCCGTCTCGTGCAGCCGCAGATGGGCCACCCCGCGCAGGGTCGACGGGGAGTCCGCGAGGGCCGCGACCGCCGCGATGCCCGGCGTCAGCTCTCCGACCTCGCCCAGGTCCACGTCGATGCCGTGGATGGCACCCGAACCGGTGAACTGCAGGCCGCGCTCGGTCAGCTCGCAGGAACCGCCCATCTCGGTGAAGATCTCGCGCAGCCGGTCGCCGGGCTGGGTCGTGCGGGCCGGCCAGTCCGGGATGACGACCCTGCCGCCGGTGACCAGCGCGGCCGCGAGGAACGGCTGGGCGTTGGAGAGATCCGGTTCGACGGTCAGGTCCCGGCCGAGCAGGGCACCGGGTGTGACCCGCCAGACGCCCGGCTCGCCGCCCGACTCCGGGGTGTCCACCTGCGCGCCGACCGCGCGCAGCATGTCGACGGTCATACGGATGTGCGGCATGGAGGGCAGTGTCGAGCCGGTGTGACGGACCTCGACGCCCTGGTTGAAGCGCGGGGCCGACAGCAGCAGGGCGCTGACGAACTGGGAGGAGGACGACGCGTCGACGGACACCGGGCCGCCGTCCAGCGCGCCGCCGCCGTGCACGGTCAGCGGCAGGGCGCCGCGGCCGTCGTCGTCGATACGGGCGCCCAGGACGCGCAGGGCGTCGATCACGCCGCTCAGGGGGCGCTCGTAGGAGCGGGGGTCGCCGTCGAAACGGACCGGGCCGTCGGTGAGCGCGGCCACCGGAGGCAGGAAGCGCATCACGGTGCCGGCGTTGCCGACGTCGACCGTGGCCGGGCCGTGCAGCGCGGCCGGGATCACCCGCCAGGTCTCGCCGGACCCGTCGGGGCCGACCCCCTCCTCGATGCCGACGCCCAGCGCGCGCAGGGCGCCGGCCATGAGCAGGGTGTCGCGGGAGCGCAGCGGGCGACGCAGCCACCCCGGCTCGGAGGCGAGCGCGGCGAGGACGAGGGCACGGTTGGTGACCGACTTCGACCCGGGCACGTGGACCGTCGCGTCGACGGCTCCGCTCGCGTGCGGGGCGGGCCAGAGGGCGGTGTGTGCGGGGTTAACGGCCATGCGCCCCACTGTAATGCGTGGCCCAGCCTGTAGATCTTGATCAAAAGTGGCGAAACCGGAACGAAACCATTGTCTGCTAGGGCGGTCACCGGCGTCACAGGCGCAGCAGCCACTGGGCGCCGCCCATCAGCGAGCACAGCGACACCACATGGAACAGGAAGAGCCACATCCCCGCCGGCGCATGGGTGAGCCGGGACAGCTGGTCCGCGTCCGAGTCCCCGGCCCCTCCGCGCGACCGCTTGGCCTGGAGCTCGAAGGCCGGCCGTACGCCGCCGACCAGCAGGAACCACACCCCCGCATACGCGAACGCCGCCTGCACCTGCGGACCGGCCAGCCACGACACCAGCAGGAACGTTGAGCCGGTGACGACCACGGTCAGCACCCCGTACGCGTTGCGGATCATCACCAGCATCGCCAGCAGCAGGGCGGTGGCCAGCCACAACAGCAGTGTGACGTGCCCGGCGGCGAGCAGCGCCGCGCCGCCGAGGCCCAGCAGCGGGGGAGCGGTGTAGCCCGCGGCGGCCGTGAGGATCATGCCCATGCCGTACGGCTTGCCGCGGCTGACGGTGAGGCCGCTGGTGTCGGAGTGCAGCCGGATGCCGGTGAGGGTGCGGCCGGTGAGCAGCGCGACCAGTCCGTGGCCGCCCTCGTGCGCGATGGTGACGGCGTTGCGCGCTATGCGCCAGGCGCCCCGCGGGACGACCACGGCGAGGGCCGCGACCAGGGTGGCGACCACCACCCACAGGTCGGGATCGGGCTGACTTCCGAAGACCCGGTCCCAGAGGCCGGCGAGCGAGCTCAGCGAGGTCGAGGCGAGGCTGTCCATTGCGGTGAGTGGCTCCTGGGGTGTCGGCGGATCTGGCAGGGTGGCACGTATGTGCGGACGGTACGCAGCGAGTCGCAGGCCCGAGGATCTCGCAGGAATCTTTGGGATTGACATGGGGGTCCCCCCTGCTCGAGCGGAGTCGGGAGCCGGGGGGAGGGAGCCGGAGGAGACCCTGGCGCCCGACTACAACGTCGCCCCGACCAAGCAGGTCTATGCGGTCCTGGACCGTCCCCTGAAGGACGCGGACGACACACGGCCGGTTCGCCAGCTGCGCAGACTCACCTGGGGGCTCGTCCCGTCCTGGGCCAAGTCGCCCGAGGGCGGCGCGCGGTTGATCAACGCGCGCGCGGAGACGGTGCACGAGAAGCCGTCCTACCGCCGCGCCTTCGCCGCCCGGCGCTGCATCATCCCGGCCGACGGCTACTACGAATGGGTCACCGGCACGCAGGAGCGCGACCTGGAGGTCGAGGGCCGCAGGAAGCGGCCGCGCAAGCAGCCGTACTTCGTGCTGCCCGCCGACGGCTCGGTCTTCGCGATGGCCGGCCTCTACGAGTTCTGGCGCGACCGGACGCTGCCCGACGACCATCCGCGGGCCTGGTGGGTGACCTGCTCGGTGATCACGACGGAGGCGGAGACGACACCGCTGGCCGTCGGCCCCGCCGAGGGCCCGCGCTCCCTGGCCGACATCCACCCGCGCATGCCCCTGATGCTCACCCCGGACCGCTGGGACGCCTGGCTCGACCCCGCCCGCACCGACCCCGACGACCTGCGTCCCCTGCTCCAGGCGCCGCCCGCCGGCCTGATGCGCGCCTACCCGGTGTCCACGGCGGTCAGCAACGTCCGCAACAACGGCCCGGAGCTGCTGAAGGAGCTTCAGGCCCCCGAAGAGGGCACACTCTTCTGACGTGTCCCGGACCCCGGAGTGCACGACCTACGAGGACCGCTGCCGAGGGCGAACGACGTGACGGATGCGACGCAGAGCGTGGAGACCGACGCCGGCACGGCCCGTGTCACCTGGCACCGGGCCCGCGAGGCCGCGCTGGTGCTCGCCCTCGGCCACGGCGCCGGCGGCGGCGTCGAGGCACGCGACCTCCAGGCACTGGCCCGGGTCCTGCCCGCACACGGGGTGACCGTCGCGCTCGTCGAGCAGCCCTGGCGCGTCGCCGGCCGGAAGGTGGCGCCGGCGCCGAAGACGCTGGACGCCGGCTGGCGCGGGGTGTGGCCCGCCCTGGCGCGACCCGGGCTGCCCGTGATCGCCGGCGGGCGCAGCGCCGGCGCCCGGGTCGCCTGCCGTACGGCCGCCGGGCTCGGCGCCGTCGCCGTCCTCGCGCTGAGCTTCCCGCTCCATCCGCCGGGCCGGCCGGAGAAGTCCCGCGCAGACGAACTGCTGGGCGCGGGCGTGCCGACCCTCGTCGTCCAGGGCGGGAGGGACCCCTTCGGAAGGCCGGAGGAGTTCCCCCGGGGGTCCTACGACCTGGTCGAGGTGCCGTACGCCGATCACGGCTTCGCCGTCCCCAAGGGCGCGGACCTCGGCCGGGAGCAGGCCCTGGAGATCCTCACCGACGCCGTGGCGAAGTGGGCCACATCACTGGGCCCACTCGGGTGACGCCCGGGAATGCCGCGGCGCGGAGCACTGTTGTGCGGGTCAGACAGCACCGGCCGTGCTGACCGCACGACGAGAGGGAGTCCGCCGCATGGGTTCGACCATCTGCCCGAGCCGCAGCAGCAGCGCTGACCTGGACTGGACGGTGCTGCACGCGTCGAAGGCCGCCCCTGTTCGGGCGGCGGCGGGCAAGGGTGTTCGTCTATCCTCCGATCTCAGTGGGACCGCTTTCGGTCCCGCCACGTCGCTGGAGGAGGTGGGTCCGGTCACCGGTACCGACGCAGGGACCGAGAACGGCCAGGCGGAGCAGCCCGAGGGCCGGGGGACGGGCGCCGAGTCGTCCGCCGAGCGCAGTGCGCGCTTCGAGCGGGACGCGCTCGAATTCCTCGACCAGATGTACTCCGCCGCGCTGCGCATGACGCGCAACCCGGCGGACGCCGAGGACCTGGTGCAGGAGACGTACGCGAAGGCGTACGCGTCCTTCCACCAGTTCCGCGAGGGCACCAACCTCAAGGCCTGGCTGTACCGGATCCTCACCAACACCTTCATCAACTCGTACCGCAAGAAGCAGCGCGAACCCCAGCGCAGTGCGGCCGAGGAGATCGAGGACTGGCAGCTCGCCCGCGCCGAGTCGCACATGTCGACCGGTCTGCGCTCCGCGGAGTCGCAGGCGCTCGACCACCTGCCCGACTCGGATGTGAAGGAGGCGCTCCAGGCGATCCCCGAGGAGTTCCGCATCGCCGTCTATCTCGCGGACGTAGAGGGCTTTGCGTACAAGGAGATCGCGGACATCATGGGGACACCCATCGGCACGGTGATGTCCCGGCTGCACCGGGGCCGCCGTCAACTGCGCGGCATGCTCGAGGACTACGCCCGCGAGCGCGGGCTGGTCCCGGCCGGCGCCGGAGACTCGGACGAAGCGAAAGGCTCGGGCTCATGAGCTGCGGAGAGCCGCACGAGACGGACTGCAGTGAGGTCCTCGACCATCTCTACGAGTTCCTCGACAGTGAGATGCCGGACGTCGACCGCACCAAGTTCAAGCAGCACTTCCAGGAGTGCTCGCCGTGCCTCGAGAAGTACGGCCTCGAGGAGGCCGTGAAGAAGCTGGTCAAGCGCTGCTGTGGGCATGACGACGTGCCGACCGACCTCCGGGCGAAGGTCATGGGCCGCATCGAGCTGATCCGCTCGGGTCAGACGGTGCCCGAGCACGATGTGACCGCGACCCCGCAGGAGTCCTGAACCACCGGCCTCGCAGGGGCCCGGCCGCCGGGTCGGAAGGTCGTGAACTCCCGTTCGGGGCAGCGGTCAATCCCTGATCGCACGTCACCCGAACGTGCTAATCCGTGGGTCATGGACCCACGGATTCCCCCCAAAGCCGCACTCGTCGGCCGCCCTCCCCTCTAGGCTCCCGAGCCTGAACGGGCATGACCGGGCCCGCCCGGTCCGGGACGTGGCGCGGGTTCGGGGGGAGGTACGTCATGGGGCCGGTCCGGCCGTCGGCAGCCGCGTACGTCGGCTGCGCCGTCCTCGGCGCCCTGGTGTGCGTGGCCCCCTTGCCGGGCCTTCCAGTCCCCTGGTGGGCGATCGCGCTGCTCGCCGCGCTCTACGTCTGCTGCGAGCAGCTGCCCCTGCCCCGGGCCCTCGGCCGCACCCGGGCGGAGGGGTCCCCCAGGCCCCCCCTCGGCCGCCGGGCCCTCGAGGGAATGGGCACGATCTATCCCGTGCTGCTCGCCGGGGCCTTTCTGCTGCCGCCCGCGGCCGCCGCGTTCGTGCCCCTGCCCGGTGCCCTGCTCGCCCGCGTCATCGAGCGGCCCTCGTGGCTGCGCCGCGGCTGGCGGGCCGCGCGGCTCGCGCTCGCCGTGTGGGCCGCGTCCAGCGTCCACTGGTCCCTCGGCGGCCCGGCCGCGGTCGTCGGCCCCCGCTTCCCCGACGCGCTGCTGACCGCCGGGGCCGCGGTGGTGGCCTTCTGCCTGGCGCTGACCGCGCTCGACGGCGGCATCCTGACGCTGGCCGAGCGGGTACCGGCGCACACCGCCTGGCGCGGGCTGTTCCTGCGCTCCCTCGCGCCCGTCGCCGTGCACGGGCTCGCCGGGCTGATGATGGCCGTGCTGTGGCGCAGCCCCTACGGGCCCGTGACCGCGCTGCTCGTGCTGCTGCCCATGTACGTCTCCTGCTGGGTCTTCGCCCAGTACCACCGGGAGCGCGCCGCCCATCAGGCGACGATCCGCGCGCTCGTCCAGGCCGTCGACCTCAAGGACGGCTACACCCGAGGCCACAGCGAACGGGTCGGGCAGGCCTCCATGATGATCGCGCGCGAGCTGGGCCTGGACCACCGGCGCGTGGAGGTGCTGCGGTTCGCCGGGATCCTGCACGACGTGGGCAAACTCGGCGTCCCCACCCGGCTGTTGCGCAAGGACGGGCCGCTCACCCCCGAGGAGCGCAGGATCATCGAGCTGCACCCCGAGTACGGCCACGAGATGGTCCGCGGCATCGGGTTCCTCGGCGAGGCACGGTCCGCGATCCTGCACCACCACGAGCGGCTCGACGGCACCGGATACCCCTACGGGCTCAGAGGCCGGCAGATCCCGGAGTCCGCTCGGGTGGTCGCGGTCGCCGACGCCTTCGACGCGATGACGTCGACCCGCTCCTACCGGCGCGCCCGGCCCGTCGCGGTCGCGCTGGAGGAGCTGGAGCGGTGCGCGGGCACGCAGTTCGACCCGGCGATGGTGCGCGCGCTGATCCGCGCGCTGGACCGGCACGGCTGGCACCCGGTGGTGACCGCCGACGAGGAGCGCGGGAATGCGGTACCGCCGCCGGCCCTGCCCGTGGCCGGTCAGCCGGCCGGGCGGGGACCCGGCGGGGGCGGCGCATGACCGCGGGCCGCGCCCCCCTCGTCCTCGCCCACACGACGGCCGCGCTGCTCGCCGCCGGCTGTCTCGGCCTGACCCTCTGGAGGGGCATCGACCAACCCGCCGTCGCCCTTGCCTTCGGGGTCCTCGTCGCGGTGGGGGAGCTGTCCCGGTGGAGCGGCAGCGGAGAGCGGGAGCCCGCACCCCTCGGCGCGGCCGGGGCGCTCTCCTACGCCCTGCTCGGGCAGATCGCCGGACGGCCCAGCCACCACGGGGCGGCCCAGGTGGTCACCGTGGTCCTCGCGGCCGCCCTCGCCGGCTGCGTCCCGCACGTGGCCAGCGGCCGTGGCTCCACCGCCGACCACCTCACCCGCCGCCTGCTGACCGTGGGCTTCACCGCCGTCTGCTTCCAGCCGGTCTACCGCCAGGCCGGGCCGCACGGCTGGGGCGGTCCCGCGTACACGCTGCTCGTCGTCGCCCTGCTGGTGCTCACCACCCTGTGCGACGCCGTGCTCGCCGCCGCCCTGGCGCACTCCCGTACCCGCTGGCCGTTCGGGCCGCTGCTGCGCGACGAGCTGCGCGCCAGGCTCGGCATCGGCTCCGCCGTCTGCGCGACCGGTGCCGTGATGTCGCCGGCCGTCGCGGTGGTGGGCCTGTGGGCGCTGCCCGTCTTCTCGCTGCCGCTACTGCTCACCCAGCTCTCCTGCCGGCGCTACGCGGCCGTGCGCACCACCTACCGGCAGACCATCGCCTCCCTGGCCCGCGCCACCGAGATCGCCGGGTACACGCCCCCCGGACACGCCCGGCGCGTCGCCGTGCTCAGCCTCGCCGTCGGCCGGGAGCTGGGCCTGACCGAGCCGGAGCTGACCGTGCTGGAGTACGCGGCGCTCATGCACGACATCGGGCAGCTCAGCCTTGTCGATCCGGTGCCCGCGGGCGCCACCGCCGCGCTGCCCGCCGAGGAGCAGCGGCGCATCGCGCTGCTCGGCGGTGCCGTCGTACGGCAGACCGGGGTGGACGCAGAGGTCGCGGTCGTCGTGGAGCGGCAGGCCGACCCCTACCCGGAGCAGCCGGTCAGCGCCAGGATCGTCCGGGCCGTGAACGCCTACGAGGAGATGGCGCGCGAGGAGGCCGGGCTTGGGGGACCCCTCAGCGCGCTGGAGCGGCTGCGCCTCGCCTGCGCCCGCGACTACGAGCCGGAGGTCGTCGAGTCACTCGCAAGGGTGTTGCAGAGAGACGGTCTGACCTTGCCGACAGCGGGGTAACCCATGGGTAATGAGCGTCCGTCCGGCGGTACGTGGTTGGATGCCAGGAGAGGGTGTTCGGGGGCACTCGCGCGTGCCCCCGCGGACGGCAGGAACCGGCAGGCGGGAATCGCAAGGGACTGGCAGGCGGGAATCGTGAGGATCTTCGGGAAGGGACGGCACCGGCCCTCCGCCTCCTGGCGGCAGGCCACCGACCGCGCGTTCACGCTGATCGGCGACGGCCGGTACGAGGACGCGGGTGCGCTGCTGACCCGTGCCGCGGACCTGGAGCCGTGGCTGTCGGAGTCCTGGTTCAACCTCGCCCTGCTGCACAAGTTCCGCCACGACTGGGAACAGGCCCGCGCGGCCGGGCTGCGCGCCGTGGCCCTGCTCGACCGGGAGACCGGCGCGCCGGACTGGTGGAACGTGGGCATCGCCGCCACCGCCCTCCAGGACTGGCCGCTGGCCCGCCGTGCCTGGCAGGCGTACGGCCTGCGGGTGCCGGGCGGTTCCACCGTCTCCGCCGAGCCCGCCGGGATGGAGCTGGGCAGCGCCGCCGTGCGGTTGTCACCGGAGGGTGAGGCCGAGGTGGTCTGGGGGCGCCGGCTGGATCCCGCGCGCATCGAGGTGCTCTCCATTCCGCTGCCGTCCTCCGGGCGCCGCTGGGGCGAGGTCGTGCTGCACGACGGCGTACCGAACGGGGAGCGCACCACGGCCGCCGGGTACGCCTATCCGGTCTTCGACGAGATCGAGCTGTGGGCGCCCTCGCCGGTGCCCACCTGGGTCGTGCTGCTGGAGGCCGCGACCGAGGACGACCGGGACGCGCTGGAGCAGCTGGCCG
This sequence comes from Streptomyces sp. NPDC046931, assembly GCF_040644655.1. NCBI lineage: Bacteria > Bacillati > Actinomycetota > Actinomycetes > Kitasatosporales > Streptomycetaceae > Streptomyces > Streptomyces sp. NPDC046931. Next base: position 227,187 of record NZ_JBEYWX010000001.1, on the reverse strand, counting down.
CCGACGCAGGTTTCGCCGCCGAGGACTGGTCCTCGTCCGTGCGGCTGCTGTGCCGCGCGTGCTCGGAGTCCCGGATGCCGTCCGACGAGGGCGAGGGCGAGCACCTCGATCCGCACGACCACAGCGAACCCGGGCACCCGGGCCCCCTGGGGCACCGCACGGACGGGCAGCTGTGGGTACCCGAGCGGGAGTGCGGCATCGCGGCCCCCGCCTCGCTGGTGCGGGGGCTGCTCGACGGCTGGGTCGCGGACAGCCCGGACTCCCGGGACTGGCGGGATCTGGAAGAGGTCTGCTGACCAGGGCCCGGCCCGCTGATCACCCGGGAAGCACCCGGGCACGCACCGTAGGCTGTACTCGCAGGATTTTCCCATGGTTGCAGGAAGGCGTACGTCGGTCATGGCGCAGCAGGACACCGATCAGCAGCACGCGGGCGTGCTCCCCGTGGACGACGCGGGCTTCGTCATCGACACCCAGGACACCGAGGAGCGTGAGACGGCCTGGCGCGAGCGCGGCACCTCGCGGCCGATCACGGTGGTCGGGAACCCGGTGCTGCACAAGGAGTGCAAGGACGTCACCGAGTTCGGCCCGGAGCTGGACCAGCTGATCGCGGACATGTTCGCCAGCCAGCGCACCGCCGAGGGCGTGGGCCTGGCCGCCAACCAGATCGGCGTCGACCTGAAGGTCTTCGTCTACGACTGCCAGGACGACGAGGGCGTGCGGCACGTCGGCGTCGTCTGCAACCCCAGGCTCGTCGAACTGCCCGCCGACCGGCGCCGCCTCGACGACAGCAACGAAGGCTGCCTGTCCGTGCCGACCGCGTACGCGCCGCTCGCCCGGCCCGACTACGCCGAGGTGACCGGGCAGGACGAGAAGGGCAACCCGGTCAAGGTGCGCGGGACCGGCTACTTCGCCCGGTGTTTGCAGCACGAGACGGACCATCTGTACGGCTACCTGTACATCGACCGGCTGTCCAAGCGGGAGCGCAAGGACGCCCTGCGGCAGATGGCCGAGAACGAGCCCCGCTACCCCGTGGTGGCCAACGACTGAGATCCGTGACCGACGACGCCTGGCCGCTCCCGACCAGGCGTCGTTCATGTGTGCGTCGCACATTCGATCGTGGGCACAGTTGAACTGACACATATTCAGTCACACAAGGCGTATTCTCGGCACGGTCGGTGATGGGTGAGCCAAATCCGTTCCCAGACCGGTCAGTTGTGGTGCTGAATGGAAAGCGCGGGGATACGCAACGGCGCGCGCCCGGCACGGCGGGAGGGGCGCAGCGCCAACCGGCGGCTGAGAGGGGTTTGTTCGTGCCAGCTTTCCCACACAGCACTTCACCGACGACGACTGCGGTCGCGGTACCACCGGCGCTCGCTCTGCCGGTCATCGAGGCCGCGTTTCCCCGTCGTCTGCACCCGTATTGGCCCAGTCTGCAGGAGAAGACGCGTGCCTGGCTGCTCGAAAAGCGGCTCATGCCGGCGGGCAAGGTCGAGCAACATGCCGACGGACTGTGCTACACCGACCTCATGGCGGGCTACTACCTGGGCGCCCCCGACGAGGTCCTTCAGGCGATAGCGGACTACAGCGCGTGGTTCTTCGTCTGGGACGACCGCCACGACCGTGACATCGTCCACCGCCGGCCGGCCGCCTGGCGGCGGCTGAGGTTCCGGCTGCATGCGGCTCTGGACGCACCCAGGCACCATCTGCACCACCCGGACCCCTTGGTGGCGGGGTTCGCGGACAGCGTGGGGCGCCTGTACTCGTTCCTCGGCGAGCGGTGGAACGTGCGCTTCGCCCGGCACTTCCACGCGGTGATCGAGGCGTACGACCGGGAGTTCCGCAACCGCACCCGTGGGACCGTCCCGACCGTCGACGCCTACCTGGAGCTGAGGCGGCTCACCTTCGCACACTGGATCTGGACCGACCTGCTCGAGCCCAGCGCGGGATGCGAACTGCCCGACGCCGTGCGGAAACACCCCGCATACCGGCGGGCGGCGCTGCTGAGCCAGGAGTTCGCCGCCTGGTACAACGATCTGTGTTCCCTCCCCAAGGAAATCGCGGGAGATGAGGTCCACAATCTCGGAATCTGTCTCATCCACCACGAGGGCATGACCCTCGAGGAGGCCGTCAGAGAAATGCGGCGGCGAGTCGAGGGCTGCATATCCGATTTTCTCGCCGCCGAAAAAGAGGCGCTGCGGTTCGCCGAATCCCTCGCGGGTGTCACCGTGCAGGGAAATGAATTGAGCGGCACCGTGAAGGCGATCGTCGCAAACATGCGGAACTGGTTCAGCGCCGTTTACTGGTTCCACCACGAGTCCGGCCGCTACATGGTCGACAGCTGGGACGACCGCTCGACACCCCCGTACGTCGACAATGAAGCGGCAGGTGAGAAATGACCCTGGAATCGGTCGGTTCGAAGGCGCCCGAGGAGTCGGCGGCTTCAGGTGTGCCGCCGCTCGCCGCGGGAGGCGTACCCCTGCTGGGCCATGGCTGGAAGCTCTTCCGCGATCCGCTCGGCTTTCTGGGCGGGCTGCGGCAGGACGGCGGTGTGGTCCGGCTGAGGCTCGGGCCGAAGACGGTGTACGCGGTCACCACCCAGGCGCTCGCCGGTGCCCTCGCGCTCAGCACCGACTTCGAGATAGGCGGCCCGCTGTGGGAGTCCCTTGAGGAGCTGCTGGGCAAGGAGGGCGTCGCCACCAGCACCGGGCCGCTGCACCAGCGTCAGCGGCGGGCCATCCAGCCCGCCTTCAGGCGGGAGGCCGTCCCCGGCTACGGGCCGGTCATGGTGGAGGAGGCGCGCGCGCTCGCGGAGCGCTGGCGGTCGGCCGCGGCCATCGACGTCACGACGGAGTCGTTCCGTGTCGCGGTGCGCATAACCGCCCGCTGTCTGATGGGCGGCACGTACATGGACGAGCGGGCCGAACGGATCTGCGCCGCGCTCGCCACGCTTTTCAGCGGCATGTACCAGCGCATGGTGATACCGCTCGGACCGCTGTACCGGCTGCCGCTTCCGGCCAATCGCGCATTCAACCGTTCATTGGCCGATTTGCATCTCCTGGTCGATGAGATCGTCGCCGCCCGCCGGGCATCCGGTCAAAAGCCGAACGATTTGCTGATGGCTTTGCTGGAGGCGAAGGACCACAACGGTGAGCCCATTGGGGAACAGGAGATCCATGACCAGGTCGTTGCGATAGTCACGGCCGGCAGTGAAACAGTGGGCTCCATGGTCATGTCGCTTCTCCAGGTGCTCACGGATCACCCGGAACAGGCCGACAGGATCCGCGACGAGGTGAAAACCGTGACGGGTGGCAGGCCGGTCGTATTCGAGGACGTCCGGAAGCTGACGTACACCGCCGATGTCGTCTTCGAGACAATGCGTGTGCGCCCCGCCGTATGGATACTGACGCGGCGGGCGGTGACCGACACCCGGCTCGGCGGGTACCGCATTCCGGCCGGGGCGGACATCGTGTACAGCCCCTACGCGATCCAGCACGACCCGCGCTCCCACGAGCGGCCCGAGCGGTTCGACCCCCATCGCTGGCAGCCGGAGCGCGCCAAGGACGTCCCGAAGTACGCGATGACGCCGTTCGGCGTCGGCAACCGGAAGTGCCCCGGAGACCACTTCTCGATGGCCGAACTCACATTGATCGCGGCAGAGCTGGCGTCCGCCTACCGCTTCGAGGAGGCGCCCGGGTCCGACCCGAGGCTCCGTATCGGCATCACCCTCCGGCCGCGCCGGCTGCTGCTGCGGGCGCTGCCGCGGTGACCGGACGGGCGCACGTTCAGGCGGCCTCGGGGCCCCTGAACGTGCGCCGGCAGGCGGCCGGTGTGGTGCCCAGGGCAGCGATGGCGCGCGCCGCCGCCGTGCCGAATCCGGCGCGGCCGGCGATCGCGTCCGTCGTCTCGTCGGTGCGTTCCGGCGACTCCTGGGCCGGCAGGACCCGTCGCCGCAGGATCCGGCGGTGGGGAGTGGTGCCGGTCTCCTGCTGGAAACGGCGGGCGAAGGTGCGCGGGGACATGTGCGCGCGGACTGCCGGCTGCTCGACGATCATCTCCCGGGCGTCGATTCCGGCGTCCGTGCCCGCGGAGGTGGTCAGCGGGCCCTCGTCGACGTGGAGCACGTCCGGCTCGACGACCGCCCGCCAGAAGCGCCGTGCGAGGGCGTCGGCGTGCCGCCGGTGTGCCGCGCACCGATGCCCGTCCAGCAGCCCGGCCGCTCCCAGCACGAAGACGCCGGAACAGACGCCGAGCACCCGGGCGCCCCGCGCGACGGCCCGGCGCAGCGCCTCCCGCAGCCGAGGCGGCTCCTCGCCGGCCCGGCGCTCGCGGATGTTCTCCACGAGCGCCGGATCGACCATCGGCCGAAGGCGGCGGACTCAGAAGTCCTCGTCCAGGTCGACGGTGCCCTCCACCGCCACCTGGTACGCCGACGGACGCCGCTCGAAGAAGTTGGTCAGTTCCTGAACGCCCTGGAGCTCCATGAAGGAGAAGGGGTTCTCCGAGCCGTACACCGGGGCGAAGCCGAGGCGCGTGAGGCGCTGGTCGGCGACGCACTCCAGGTACTGCCGCATGGAGTCGGTGTTCATGCCGGGGAGGCCGTCCCCGCACAGGTCCCGCGCGAACTGGAGCTCGGCGTCGACGGCCTCCCTCAGCATGTCGGTGACCTGCTGCTGCAACGCGTCGTCGAAGAGGTCCGGCTCCTCCTTGCGGACGGTGTCCACGACGTCGAAGGCGAACGACATGTGCATCGTCTCGTCCCGGAAAACCCAGTTGGTGCCGGTGGCCAGACCGTGCAGCAGGCCCCGGCTGCGGAACCAGTAGACGTACGCGAAGGCCCCGTAGAAGAACAGGCCCTCGATGCACGCGGCGAAGCAGACCAGGTTGAGCAGGAAGCGGCGGCGGTCGGCCTGGCTCTCCAGCCGGTCCAGCTTCTCCACCGAGTCCATCCACCGGAAGCAGAACTCGGCCTTCTCGCGGATGGAGGGGATGTTCTCCACGGCCGCGAAGGCCGCCGCGCGGTCGTCCGGGTCGGGCAGGTAGGTGTCCAGGAGCGTCAGATAGAACTGGACGTGCACGGCCTCCTCGAAGAGCTGACGGCTCAGGTAGAGCCGCGCCTCCGGCGAGTTGATGTGCTTGTACAGCGTCAGCACCAGGTTGTTCGCGACGATCGAGTCACCCGTCGCGAAGAAGGCCACCAGCCGGCCGATCAGGTGCTGCTCGGCCGGCGTCAGCTTCGCCAGGTCGGCGACGTCTGAGTGGAGGTCGACCTCCTCGACGGTCCAGGTGTTCTTGATGGCGTCCCGATAGCGCTCGTAGAAGTCCGGGTAGCGCATCGGGCGGAGAGTCAGCTCGAAGCCGGGGTCGAGCAGATTGACGTTGCGGGTGGTGCTGGTCATCACTGGCAGGCCTCGCAGGACTCGGGGTTCTCAAGGGAGCAGGCGACGGCATCGGGGTCGGCCACCCGCTGCACGGGGGCGGTCGCCTGTGCCGCGCGGGCGATCCGCGTCGCCGGACGGGAACGCAGGTAGTACGTCGTCTTCAGCCCCTGCTTCCAGGCGTACGCGTACATCGAGGAGAGCTTGCCGATGGTCGGCGTCTCCATGAACAGGTTCAGGGACTGGGCCTGGTCCAGGAACGGGGTGCGGGCGGCGGCCATGTCGATCAGACCGCGCTGCGGGATCTCCCAGGCCGTGCGGTACAGCGCCCGGACGTCCTCGGGGATCCACGCGAAGTCCTGCACCGAGCCGTTCGCGTCGCGCAGCGCCTCACGGGTGCGTGCGTCCCACACGCCCAGTTCCTTCAGGTCCCGCACCAGGTAGGAGTTGACCTGGAGGAACTCGCCCGACAGCGTCTCGCGCTTGAAGAGGTTCGACACCTGCGGTTCGATGCACTCGTACACGCCCGCGATGGAGGCGATCGTGGCGGTCGGCGCGATCGCGAGGAGCAGCGAGTTGCGCAGGCCGACGGCCGCGACGCGCTCGCGCAGGGCCGCCCAGCGCTCCGGCCAGGCCGGCTCCACGTCGTAGTGGTCGGGATGCAGCACGCCCCGCGCGGTACGGGTCTTCTCCCAGGCCGGCAGCGGGCCGTTGCGCTCGGCGAGGCCGGCGGACGCCTCGTACGCGGCGAGCATGATGCGCTCGGCGATCCGCGTGGACAGGGCCTTGGCCTGCGGCGAGTCGAAGGGCATGCGCAGCTTGAAGAAGACGTCCTGAAGACCCATCGCACCGAGGCCCACCGGCCGCCACCTGGCGTTGGACCGGCCCGCCTGCTCGGTCGGGTAGAAGTTGATGTCGACGACGCGGTCCAGGAAGGTGACGGCGGTGCGGACCGTCTCGTCCAGCCGCTCCCAGTCGATGCCCGAGCCGGTGACGAACGCGCCGAGGTTGACGGAGCCCAGGTTGCAGACCGCGGTCTCGCCGTCGTCGGTGACCTCCAGGATCTCGGTGCAGAGGTTGGAGGAGTGGATGACGTGTCCGGGCTCGGCCGTCTGGTTGGCGGTGCGGTTGGCGGCGTCCTTGAAGGTCATCCAGCCGTTGCCGGTCTGCGCGAGGGTGCGCATCATCCGCCCGTACAGCTCGCGGGCCGGGAGGGTCTTCCGCGCCAGCCCCGCCGCCTCCGCCCTGCGGTAGGCGGCGTCGAACTCCTCGCCCCACAGGTCGACGAGCTCCGGCACATCCGCGGGGGAGAACAGCGACCACGGCTGGTCGGCGTTGACCCGGCGCATGAACTCGTCCGGGATCCAGTGCGCGAGGTTGAGGTTGTGCGTACGGCGGGCGTCCTCGCCGGTGTTGTCGCGCAGCTCCAGGAACTCCTCGATGTCGGAGTGCCAGGTCTCCAGGTAGACGGCGGCCGCACCCTTGCGCCGGCCGCCCTGGTTCACGGCGGCGACCGAGGCGTCCAGCGTCTTCAGGAAGGGGACGATGCCGTTGGAGTGCCCGTTGGTGCCGCGGATCAGCGAGCCGCGGGAGCGGACACGGGAGTACGACAGCCCGATGCCGCCGGCGTGCTTGGAGAGGCGGGCGACCTGGTGGTAGCGGTCGTAGATGCTGTCCAGCTCGTCCTTCGGGGAGTCGAGGAGGTAGCAGGAGGACATCTGGGGGTGCCGGGTGCCGGAGTTGAAGAGGGTGGGCGAGGAGGGGAGGTAGTCGAGGCGGCTCATGAGCCCGTAGAGCGCCGCGACTTCGTCCACCGCACGGGGCGTGTCGTCCTCGGCGAGGCCGGCGGCGACGCGCAGCAGGAAGTGCTGGGGCGTCTCGATGACCTTGCGGGTGATCGGGTGCCGCAGGAGGTAGCGGCTGTGCAGGGTACGCAGCCCGAAGTAGCCGAAGCGGTCGTCGGCGGCCGTGTCGACGAGGGCGTCGAGTCGGCCGGCGTGCAGACGCACGAAGGCGGCGGTCCGGTCGGCGATGAGACCTTCCCGGTGCCCGACGGCGACGGACTCGGTGAAGGACGTGACGCCCTGGGAGGCGGCTTCGGCGCGGATCCCGATCGTCAGCAGCCGGGCGGCCAGCCTGGAGTAGGCGGGGTCCTCGGAGATGAGGCCGGCGGCCGCCTCCATGGCCAGCTCCCGCAGTTCCGCCTCGTCCGCCTGTGCGGAGCGACCGCGCAGCGCGGCGGCGGCGACCCGGCCGGGGTCGGTGTCGGGGAGGTCTGCGGTCAGCTCGGTCAGGGTGCGCAGCAGCGCGGCACCGGGACCGTCGGTCTTCAGGTCGCTGACTGAAGCCGGGTCGGCTGGCGCGATGGTCACGTGGGGCTCTCCCTCGCTCGGCGCGGGGGCCTTGCGGAGGGCAGGGGGCAGCCACGAGCGCGCACGGCGTCGCGTCCCCGGCCCACTCCGCGAGGCCCGGACGTCTCAAGGCGCCCGGACCGGACGGCCGGGCGCGCTGCCGGCAGGTCCTCGGACTGAACTGGCGTGCGGATGCACGCAAGTACACCGTTGCGGGACAGTTCCGGATTCGCACCGGATTCCCCTGTGGCGACAGCGAGGATGAGCATACATCTAGTGCCGGGTCCTGGTGTCACCCCCAGATGTTGTGTTGCTGCGGTTTCAGAGCGTCAACTCGTAGGCCAGGAGGCTGAGGTCGTCCAGGTGCGGGAGTGGATTCCAGTCCCGCTCGGGTGTGCGAACGAAACCGAGGCGCTCGTAGATGCGGTGGGCGGTGTGCATGGTGCGCTGGGTGGACAGGACGATGCCGGTGCAGCCCCCGGTGGCGCGTGCCCGGTCGATGCAGGCGCGTACGAGCGACTCGCCCGCGCCGCGGCCCCGGGCTGCCTGGTCGACGGCGAGCATCCGTATCTCGGCCTCGCCGGGACCGGCGATATCGGCCATGGGCCCGCCCGCCGGGACGAAGGTGACCCCGCCGAGAACCCTCTCGCCCTCCACGGCGACCAGCACCTCCGCGGCGGCTGCCCGCTTGGCCACGTCGCGCAGCTCGCCGAGGTAGGCGTCGCTCTCCCCGAAGTCCAGCAGCCCGTCCTGGAGGTAGGCCCGGGCGGTGATCTCGCCGAGGGCCGCGTGGTCCGCGGGCACTGCCTGCCGGATGGTGATGTCCATGGGGCCGAGTGTGCCCCACGGGTACGGCAACGGGCCGCCGGATCGCTCCGACGGCCCGCCCGGTCCGCGGCCCCTAGGGCCTCTCGTTTGGATCACGCCGGGCTCGCGGGGTCTGGCACCGCGCCTCGCCGCGTTGTCGTCGGTTGCCATGGCTCCGCCATGACGCCCTCCTTCGCCCTTGCGATGCACGGCACCAGACCCCGCTTTCTGATCCGGCCTGATCCAAACGAAAGACCCTAGTGGGCCGTACCCGCCGTGGCCGGGGGAAGTTCCACCTGCACCCCGGGGTCGCCCGCGTCCGCCGTGTAGTCGTCCGGCCTGGTCTCGTCGATGCCCTCGGGGGCCTTCACGGCCTTCAGGACGAAGGTCCCGACGACCGTGACGAGGACGTTCAGCACGAACGCCGTCAGACCGATGTAGCCGATCTCGCCGATGCCCGGGATCTCCTTCGCCGAGCCCCCGAAGTGCGCTTGTGTCGGGGACGCGACACCGTACGCGGCGAGCGTGCCGTAGACCATGCCGACCGCCCAGCCCGCGAGCAGCGCCCAGCGGTGGAACCAGCGGGTGAACAGCCCGCCGACCAGCGCCGGGAAGGTCTGCAGGATCCAGATGCCGCCGAGCAGCTGGAAGTTGATGGCGACCGTCTTGTCCATCGTCAGGACGAAGACCAGGGCGCCCACCTTCACCAGCAGCGACACGATCTTGGAGACCCGGGTCTCCTCCTTCGGCGTGGCGTCCGGCTTGATGAAGTCCTTGTAGATGTTGCGGGTGAAGAGGTTGGCGGCCGCGATGGACATGATCGCCGCCGGGACCAGCGCCCCGATGCCGATCGCCGCGAACGCCACGCCCGCGAACCAGTCCGGGAACATGTCCTCGAACAGCTGCGGGATGGCCAGCTGCCCGTTCTGCACCTTCACGCCCGCCGCGATCGCCATGAAGCCCAGCAGCGCCAGCAGACCCAGCATCAGCGAATACAGCGGCAGGATCGTGGCGTTGCGGCGGATCACCTCACGGCTGCGCGAGGACAGCGTCGCCGTGATCGAGTGCGGGTACATGAACAGGGCGAGCGCGGAGCCCAGCGCGAGCGTGGCGTACGTCCACTGGCCGGCCTCCGGAGGTGCGAGGGCGCCGCGCGGCTTCCCCGTCACCGGGTTCGTCTGCGCGAACGCATGGCCCGCCTTGGCGAAGATGTCGTCGAAGCCGCCCAGTTTGATCGGGATGTAGATGATCGCCACCGCGATGACGATGTAGATCAGGGCGTCCTTCACGAACGCGATCAGCGCGGGGGCCCGCAGACCCGACGAGTACGTGTACGCGGCCAGCACACCGAAGGCGATCAGCAGCGGCAGGTCCTTCACGAACCAGTTGGTGTCCCCGCCGCCGCCCACGCCCATCACGTCCAGCACCGCCTGGATGCCCACCAGCTGGAGCGCGATGTACGGCATCGTCGCCAGGATGCCGGTGACCGCCACCGCCAGCGACAACCCCTTGGAGCCGAAGCGGCCGCGCACGAAGTCCGAGGTCGTGACGTATCCGTGCCGGTGCGAGACCGACCACAGCCGGGGCAGGAAGGTGAAGATCAACGGGTAGACGAGGATCGTGTAGGGCACCGCGAAGAAGCCTGCCGCGCCGGCCGCGTAGATCGCGGCCGGTACGGCCACGAAGGTGTACGCCGTGTACAGGTCCCCGCCGAGCAGGAACCAGGTGATCCAGGTGCCGAACGACCGTCCGCCGAGCCCCCATTCGTCGAGGCTGTGCTCGTTCTCGGCCTTGCGCCAGCGCGCCGCGAGGAAGCCCAGCACGGTGACGGCCAGGAAGAAGAACACGAAGACGCCGAGAGCGACGCCGTTCACTCCGTCCTTCACTGCGACGCACCCCCCTCGCGGCCGGCGCGGGCGCGCTGGTCACGCCGCCACAGCTGGTACGCCACCATGGTCAGCGCGGTGGAGATCAGCACCCACAGCATCTGGTACCAGTAGAAGAAAGGGATCCCGACGAACGCCGGATCGGTCTTGGCGTAGGAGCCGACCCACAGCATCGCGACGAAGGGTGCTACGAGGCAGAGGGCGATGATGACGCGCACAGGCGTCACCATCGCCGCTCTTGTCACATCCGACTGATCTGACATCTGCTGGCTCCGTTCCCTCACTGTTCACCTGTGTAATGCGCAGGCAATCTAGGTGACGGCATCCAGGAGGCGGAAGACCTCGTTCGGATATCGGCCTCAGCAGCGAGGAAATCCCGGTGGCCGGCTCACTCCTGGGGCCGCTTGAGCCGTGCCACGAACTTGTACCGGTCCCCTCGGTACACCGACCGCACCCACTCCACCGGCTTGCCCTGCCGGTCCAGCGAGTGCCGGGAGAGCATCAGCATCGGCAGGCCGACATCCGTGCCGAGCAGGCCCGCCTCACGCGGGGTGGCCAGCGAGGTCTCGATGGTCTCCTCGGCCTCCGCGAGGTGGACGTCGTAGACCTCCGCCAGCGCCGTGTAGAGCGAGGTGTACTTGACCAGCGAGCGGCGCAGCGCCGGGAAACGCTTGGCGGACAGATGCGTCGTCTCGATCGCCATGGGCTCGCCGCTGGCCAGCCGCAGCCGCTCGATGCGCAGCACCCGGCCGCCCGCCGAGATGTCGAGCAGCCCGGCGAGGGTGTCGTCGGCCGTGATGTAGCCGATGTCCAGCAGCTGCGAGGTCGGTTCGAGGCCCTGGGCGCGCATGTCCTCCGTGTACGAGGTGAGCTGCAGCGCCTGGGAGACCTTCGGCTTGGCGACGAAGGTGCCCTTGCCCTGGATGCGCTCGAGCCGGCCCTCGACGACCAGCTCCTGAAGCGCCTGTCGCACGGTCGTGCGCGAGGTGTCGAACTCCGCCGCCAGCGTGCGCTCGGGCGGCACCGGCGTTCCGGGCGGGAGCGTCTCCGTCATGTCCAGCAGATGCTTCTTCAGACGGTAGTACTTGGGCACGCGCGCGGTGCGGACGGTCGCCCCGCCCTCGCTCTCCGCACTGCTGACGTCGGTGCTCATGGTCTGCCTTCCCGGCTCCGGATGCCGAAGTGACCGGCACTCCGTCGGTCACGGCTCACATCGTGGCACGGCTTCGCGGGGGGGATGCCCCCGCGCGGTCCGCGATCCCCGTCACGCGGCCGGGGGTCCCCTCTGTATACCGTCGGCACCCCTGCTGGTCTAGTCCACCGCCCCGAAGTGGTCCAGTCGGACGGCCCCTCGCTGGCCTGGCCTTTTCGCTGGGTTCCTACTTAAAGGTCCTTGCATATGTAGGTCCCATAACGGACGTCCGGACCGTGCCGAACTCCCTTGACACTCCTATTGGTCTGGGCCAAGCTCCCCGTACTGGTCTACACCATTGGTCCAGGTCCCGGCCCCACGGGCGGTACTCGTCATCGGTCGCCGCGGGGACAAGGGGGGTTGGTGGCATCCCTGAGGAGGATGGCGTGAAGCGCAAGCTGACAGCCGCGATCGCAGTCGCGGGCATGATGGTCTCCATCGCGGCGTGCGGGGACAGCGGCAGCAAGTCCGGGAGCTCGGACAAGGGGGCGGACGCCAAGGAACTCACCGTCTGGCTGACGGTCGACGCCCAGAACAACTGGCCCGCGCTGGTGAAGGCGGCCGACGACGCCGTGACCAAGAAGCACCCCGGCCTCAAGATCAAGCACGAGTACTACGGCTGGCCGGACAAGAACACCAAGCTCGACGCGGTCCTCGCCACCGACAAGGTGCCCGACGTGGTCGAGATGGGCAACAGCGAGATGCTCGGCTACATGGTCAAGGGCGCCTTCGCCCAGGTCGACCCGGCCAAGTTCGACAACTCCGGCCAGTGGCTGGACGGCCTCAAGACCTCCGTCACCTACGAGGGCAAGACGTTCGGCGTGCCCTACTACGCCGGCGGCCGGGTCGCCAACTGGCGCAAGGACATCGCCGCTTCCGCCGGCATCAAGACGCCCCCGAAGACGTACAAGGAGCTGGCCGCCGACCTGGACAAGATCCAGAAGAAGGAGGGCGGCAAGTTCAGCGCCTGGTACCAGCCGACACGCGACTGGTACGCGGCCATGTCCTTCGTCTACGACGCGGGCGGCTCCATCGCCAAGGAGGAGGGCGGCCAGTGGAAGGCCAACCTCTCCTCGCCCGAGTCCGTCAAGGGCCTCACCGAGTTCAAGCACGTCGTCGACACGTATATGCACGGCGACAAGACCAAGGACGAGTCCGACCGGTACATCGTCTACGGCCAGGGCAAGTCCGCCATGATCTTCGCCGCCGCCTGGGAGGGCGCGACCGCGGCCGACCCGAAGAACGACAAGACCGGCAAGCTCAAGAACAACCTCGAGAACTTCGTGATGCCGGGCCCGTCGGGCAAGAACATCCCGGTGTTCCTGGGCGGTTCGGACCTCGCCGTCCCGGTCAGGTCGAACGCGCAGGCGCTGGCCGCCGAGTGGATCAACGCGTTCACCGGCTCCGAGGGCCAGAAGGGCCTGATCGCCAAGGGCAACCTGCCCAACAACAAGACGGACCTCGCGACGCTGAAGAACGACCCGGCGACGGCGGTCCCCGCCACCGCGGCCGAGTCCAACTGGTTCGTCCCCATGGCACCGGGCTGGGGCCAGGTCGAGAAGGCGCAGATCCTCCAGACCATGCTCCAGGACATCGGCACCGGCAAGAAGTCCGTCGAGGCCGCCGCGAAGAACGCGGACGCCGCGATCGACAAGGTCATCAACACCAAGTGACCTGAGCGCAGGGCCCTGTGGCCCCGGGGGTGCCCGGGGCCGGGGCCCTGCGTCCCGTTCGACCCGAGGGACCGCTGAGGAGCGCGCGATGAGTGCCGCAGACACGACCACCCCCGCCAAGGTGCCGCCGCCGCGGCCGGCGCCGCCACCCGCCGTCCCGGACCGGCCGCGCAGAAAGCGGACGCCGGGCGGGGCCGCGGCCCCCTGGCTGCTGCTCGCGCCCTGTCTGCTGATCCTCGCCCTGGTGATGGGCTATCCGCTGGTCCGCCTGGTCACGCTCTCCTTCCAGAAGTTCGGCCAGTCCCAGCTGTGGGGGTTCCAGCCGGCCGAGTCGGTCGGGTTCGACAACTTCTCCCAGGTGCTCGGCGACGGCGGGTTCTGGGCCGTCGTCCTGCGCACGGTCGTCTTCGCCGCCGGCTCCGTGATCTTCACGATGGTCGCCGGCATGGCGCTCGCGCTGCTGCTCCAGCGGGTGTCCGGCTGGCTCAGGACGCTGATCAACATCGTGCTGGTGGCCAGCTGGGGCATGCCCGTCATCGTGGCCACCACCGTCTTCAAGTGGCTCTTCGACTCGGACTACGGCGTCTTCAACGCGCTGCTGAGCAAGCTGCCCGGGGTCGAGATGATCGGCCACAACTGGTTCGCGTCCGGGCCGCAGGGACTGGCCGTGATCATGCTGCTGGTGGTGTGGGGTGCGGTGCCCTTCGTCGTCATCACGCTCAGCGCGGGCCTGACCCAGGTGCCGAAGGAGCTCCAGGAGGCGGCGCGACTGGACGGCGCCGGTTCGTGGGGTGTCTTCCGCTATGTCACCCTGCCGGTCCTGAGGCCGGTCATCGTGATGCTCACGACCCTGTCGGTGATCTGGGACATGGGTGTCTTCCCGCAGGTGTTCGTGATGCGGGGCGGTCACCCCGAGGCGGAGTTCCAGGTCCTCAACACCTATTCCTACGACCGCGCCTTCGTCGTCAACGACTACGCGCAGGGGGCGGCGATCGCACTGATCACCGTGGTGCTGCTGCTCGGCGTGGTCGCCGTCTACATGCGCCAGATGCTGAAGATCGGAGAGGTCGAATGAGCGCCCTCGCCCCTTCCGGCCGCCGAAGGCCGAGGCTCGGCTGGAACATCCTCGGCCTCCTCGTCTTCGTCGTCGCCGGTTTCCCCCTCTACTGGATGCTCGACACGGCGTTCAAGCCGGCCAAGGACGCCATCGACCCGGAACCCAGCCTGCTGCCGACCGGCATCACGCTCGCCAACTTCCGCCGGGCGCTGGACATCGCCGACTTCTGGGGCCCGGTCGGCCGCAGTCTGACCGTGTCCCTGACGGTCGTCGTGATCGGCGTGGTCGTCGGCACGCTGGCCGCGCTCGCCATCTCCCGCTTCGTCTTCCGCGGCCGCAAGATCGTGATCGTGGGCATCCTGGCCGTGCAGATGGTCCCGCTGGTCGCCATGATCATCCCGGTCTTCCTGCTGCTCAACGACCTCGGCCAGTACGACAGGCTGACCGGCCTCGTCATCACGTACCTGACGTTCATCCTCCCCTTCACGGTGTGGACGCTGCGCGGCTTCATCGTCAACATCCCCAGGGAGCTGGAGGAGGCTGCCATGGTCGACGGCTGCTCCCGCACCGGCGCCTTCCTCCGCGTCGTCTTCCCGCTGCTGGCCCCCGGCCTGGTCGCCACCTCCGTCTACGGCTTCATCCAGGCCTGGAACGAGTACCTCTACGCCCTGATGCTGCTCAGCCAGGAGCATCAGACCGCGACCGTGTGGCTCGGCAACTTCACCACCAAACACGGCACCGAATACGCCCCGATGATGGCCGGAGCCACGATGATGGCCGTGCCGATCGTCGTCCTGTTCCTCCTCGTCCAGCGCAAGATGGCCGCGGGCCTGACCGCGGGCGCAGTGAAGGGATAACACCACCCGATGACGACATTCGCCAGCGGTACCAGCGAGTCCAACTCGGCGAAGGACGGCCTGGCCCGCGACGCTCTGACGGTCCTCCAGCCCGGCTTCACCGGCACCACGGCCCCCGACTGGCTGCTGCGCCGCCTCGGCGAGGGACTGGCGTCCGTGGGACTGTTCGGCCGGAACATCGCCTCCCCGCAGCAGCTCGCCGCGCTGACGGCCCGGCTGCGCGCCGAGCGCGAGGACGTGCTCGTGGCGATCGACGAGGAGGGCGGTGACGTCACCCGCCTGGAGGTGGGGACGGGCTCCTCCTTCCCCGGCAACCATGCGCTGGGCGCGGTGGACGACGTGGAGCTGACCCGGCAGGTCGCCGTCGAGCTGGGCCGCCGGCTCGCCGCCTGCGGAGTGAACCTCAACTGGGCTCCCTCCGCCGACATCAACTCCGACCCCGCGAACCCGGTGATCGGCGTGCGCTCCTTCGGCGCCGACACCGATCTGGTCGCCCGCCACACCGCGGCCTACGTCAGCGGCCTCCAGTCCGCGGGCGTGGCCGCCTGCACCAAGCACTTCCCCGGGCACGGCGACACCGCGGTCGACTCCCATCACGCGCTGCCCCGCATCGACGTGCCCGCGCCGGTGCTCCAGGAGCGCGAACTCGTCCCGTTCCGGGCGGCGATCACGGCCGGCACACGCGCGATCATGAGCGCGCACATCCTGGTCCCGGCCCTGGACCCGGACCGCCCGGCCACGCTGTCCCCACGCATCCTGACCGGCCTGCTCCGCGGCGAGCTCGGCTACGACGGCCTGATCGTCACCGACGGCATGGAGATGCGGGCGATCGCCGGGACCTACGGCATCGAGCGCGGCAGCGTCCTCGCCGTCGCGGCGGGCGCGGACGCCATCTGTGTGGGCGGCGGCCTCGCCGACGACGAGACCGTCCGACGTCTGCGGGACGCCCTGGTCACGGCAGTGCGCTCGGGCGAGCTGGCCGAGGAGCGGCTGGCCGAGGCGGCCGAGCGGGTACGAGCGCTGGCGCGGTGGACGGCGTCGGCCCGAGCGCAGGGCGCCGCCGCGCACCCGGCCGCCGGGGCCGACATCGGTCTGCTGGCGGCCCGGCGCGCGGTGACCGTCGCCGGGGCGGAGGGCTTCGCCCCGCTCACCGAGCCGCCGTACGTCGCCGCCCTCACCCCGGTCGCGAACATCGCGGTGGGCGACGACACCCCTTGGGGCGTGGCCGCCGAGCTGGTCCGCATGCTCCCGGGCACGGAGACCGGCGGCTTCGCGGGGGAGGAGGCGGGACGGGCGGTGCTGGAGGCCGCCGGAGCGCGGCGGATCGTGGTGGTGGTCCGCGACGAGCACCGTCATCCGTGGATGGCGGGGGCCCTCGACGCGATCCTCGCCCGGCGCCCCGACACCGTGGTGGTCGAGATGGGCGTCCCGCAGGCCGCGCCCCGGGGCGCCCTGCACATCGCCACGCACGGCGCGGCGCGGGTCTGCGGACGGGCCGCGGCGGAGGTCATCGCCGGCATGTGACACCGGCGCCCGCCGCGGCGGGCAGCGGGAAGGCGCCCGTACCCGCCCGGGACCCGGCGCCTTCCCCCCAGGGGCTAGATGCCCTGCCAGTCGGGCTTGCCGGCGTAGGTGTGGCGGAAGTAGTCCGCGAGCTTCAGCTTGGACGCGGCGGCCTCGTCCACGACGACGGTGGCGTGCGGGTGGAGCTGGAGCGCGGAGGCCGGGCAGACCGCGGCGACCGGGCCCTCGACGGTCGCGGCGACCGCGTCCGCCTTGCCCTCGCCGGTCGCGAGGAGCACCAGGTGCCGCGCCTCCAGGATGGTTCCTATGCCCTGGGTGATGACGTGGTGCGGAACCTGGTCGATGTCGCCGTCGAAGAAGCGGGCGTTGTCGATCCGGGTCTGCCGGGTCAGCGTCTTGATCCGGGTGCGCGAGGCGAGCGAGGAGCACGGCTCGTTGAACCCGATGTGCCCGTCGGTGCCGATCCCCAGCAACTGGAGGTCCACCCCGCCGGCCTCGGCCAGCGCCGCGTCGTACGCCGCACACGCCGCCCGCACGTCCTCGGCCGTGCCGTCGGGCCCGAGGAACGCCTCCATGCCGATCCCGAGCGGCTGGAGCACCTCGCGGCCGAGCACCGAGCGGTACGACTCCGGGTGGTCGGCCGGCAGGCCCACGTACTCGTCGAGCTGGGCGATCCGCGCCCGGGAGATGTCGACGGTGCCGGAGCGCACCCTGGCCGCCAGCGCCTTGTAGACGGGCAGCGGTGTCGATCCGGTGGCCACGCCGAGCAGAGCGTCCGGCTTGCGTTCGAGCAGCTGTGCCATGGCCTCGGCGATGAGTTCGCCGCCCACCTTGGCGTCCGGAACGATGACAACTTCCACGCTGGGCCTGCCGATCTGGAGAGGGCTCGCGGGGGACCGAGGGGGCAGACGCGAGCACACACATGTGGTATAGACCAATATAATGAGAAGCGGACCCCCTGAACAGGGGTTGCGCTCCGGGTTCCCGTGCCCTTCATGCCGGGTACCCCTGCTCTTCCCGTGCAGGTCGTCCCCGGTACGGGAGACGGCCAGGGCAGCCGCCGCGCCGCGCGTCCCGGCGGACGTGACGAAGGCGCGCTGAGGACCACACGACGGCAATCCGGCACCCGCACGGGCCGAAGGCCGCTACTCTGCGGTGGGGGCGTCGATGGATGTCCGATAAAGAGACAACAACAAGCGTCTCCCGGCGCATGGACACACGCGCCCGGACGCAGGACCATGGTCCACGACACATGGTCTAGTCCATAAGCGCAGATACAGCACGTAGAGTGTTCTCGTCGCGCGAGCGAGAACAGCACGAGCGAGACAGCTCGCACACACCTCCGTCTTCCCCGCACAGGAAGACGGACCGAGGAACCGGCGCTCTCTGCCCTGACTGCTCCGGCTCCTCGACCTTCGGCCGACCGGGACCGCACACCCCGCGGCCGTTGCTGCTCCGGGCTGCGGTGCCGGGAGGGTTGAGGGTCCCTCCCAGGCGCCGCGGCCCGCGGGTGTTTACGGGGCCGTGCGCCCCGGGGGAGGCGGGCCGGTCCGCGGGGGGCGCTGCCGCCCGCCTGGCTGATTTCGAGCGTTGGCACAGCTCCCGGGTACCCTCGCAGACGTGCCGTCCATGAACGAACTGGTCCGCCAGCACACCGCCCTCAGCGACTCCGACCTGGAGTGGCTCCATCTGCTGGTGTCGGAGTGGCAGCTGCTGTCCGACCTCTCCTTCGCCGACCTCGTCCTGTGGGTGCCCACACGCGACGGCACCCGATACGTTTCGGTCGCCCAGATGCGGCCCAACACCGGCCCCACCTCCTACCAGGACGACATGGTCGGCCATCTGGTCCCGCGCGGCCGCCGGCCCATGCTGGACGCGGCCCTGGACGAGGGCCGGATCGTGCGCGAGGGCGACCCCGAGTGGCGCGAGGAGGTCCCGGTCCGGGTCGAGTCCATCCCCGTACGACGCGAGGGGCGCGTCCTCGGCGTGATCGCGCGCAACACCAACCTGCTGACCGTGCGTACCCCGAGCCGCCTGGAGCTCACCTACCTCCAGAGCGCCTCCGACCTGGCGCAGATGATCGCGGCCGGCGCCTTCCCCTTCCCCGACCAGCAGGTCGACATGGACGCGTCGCCGCGTGTCGGCGACGGGCTGATCCGCCTCGACGCGGACGGCCTCGTCCAGTACGCGTCCCCGAACGCCCTGTCGGCGTACCACCGCCTGGGGCTCGCCTCCGATCTGGTCGGCCAGCATCTCGGCCACACCACCGCGGAACTCGCTCCCACCCGGGGCCCGGTGGACGAGGCGCTCGCCAAGGTCGCCAGCGGCTGGGCGCCGCGCGAGTTCGAGATCGAGGCCAACGACGGGGTGATCCAGTTCCGCGCGATTCCCCTGAAGCCCAAGGGCACCCGGATCGGTTCGCTCGTCCTGCTCCGGGATGTCACCGAACTGCGGCGCCGCGAGCGGGAGTTGATAACCAAGGACGCGACCATCCGGGAGATCCACCACCGGGTGAAGAACAACCTCCAGACGGTCGCCGCCCTGCTCCGCCTCCAGGCTCGCCGCATCGAGTCCGAGCGGGGACGGGAGGCACTGGAGGAGGCCGTGCGGCGGGTCGGCTCCATCGCCATCGTGCATGAGACGCTGTCTCAGAACCTGGATGAGCGGGTGGAGTTCGACGAGATCGCCGACCGGGTGCTGGCCATGGTGGCCGAGATCTCGCCCGGCAAGGTCACCGGCCGGCGCAGCGGCCGCTTCGGCATTCTGGAGGCCGAGGTCGCGACCCCGCTCTCCATGGTGCTGACCGAGATCCTGCAGAACGCCCTGGAACACGGCTTTCGTCAGGGCGACACCGGCACGGTCGAGGTCTCGGCGGTCCGCGGCGGCACGACGAAGGAGGCCCGGCTCCTCGTCACCGTCCAGGACGACGGGGTCGGCCTGCCCGAGGGCTTCGACCCGCACACGGCGGGCAACCTCGGTCTGCAGATCGTACGGACCCTGGTGGAGGGGGAGTTGGGCGGCACGTTCGACATGGTCCCGGCCCCCGGGCGGGGCACACGGGTGATCCTGGACATCCCGGTCCGCGCCCCCGCGTGACGCCGGCGGGGCGGACGGCCGCCCGCCCCGCCCCGGGACAGCAATGAGCCCCGGACCACAAGTGGTCCGGGGCTAAAGCTCAGTTGCCAGCTATTGCTGCGCACCGGGGGTACTGCGCGCTGCGGCTCGGGGGCGGGAGATGCGCACTCGCTGTGCGCGCCGCCAAGCTCAGGCTCGTACGGGGCGGGTGTGTCAGGCGGAGGCCTGACGGGCCCGGTTGCGGGCGGCGCGGCGCTTCATGGCGCGGCGCTCGTCCTCGCTGAGACCACCCCAGACGCCGGAGTCCTGGCCGGACTCGAGCGCCCACTGCAGGCACTGCTCGATAACCGGGCAGCGACGGCAGACGGCCTTGGCTTCCTCGATCTGCAGCAGCGCAGGACCGGTGTTGCCGATAGGGAAGAAGAGCTCGGGGTCTTCCTCGCGGCAAACGGCGTTGTGACGCCAGTCCATGGCTGCTACCTCTCTTGGTATTACGGGCAGATTGCTTGTGAATGTGAACGCTTTCACGAATCCCTCAACAAGTGAAGGGCCGATCGTCAGACTCACTGACGTGGTCCTTGGTGTGAGGAGGGGTTCGGGCTCTCTGTGGGGGCCGATCTTGCGGGCTGTCCCGAGCGCCACGTAGAGACTTGCAAACCTCAGCGGCGGATACAACCCCTTCCGGAAAGTTTTTTTTGATTCCTTGGTGTCGACTAGGTCACAGCCGTACTTCCAAGGGGTGGATCCTGGCCTAAACGTTCGAGTGAAAGGACTTTGGCCTCTTCTGCTCACACAATCACACGCAGTGCACGGCGTACGCCTGTGAACGTCACGCTGGTCCGCAGTCCCAGGTGGTCCCCGTCCATCTGGAGGGGCAGTGGAACCTTCGAATGCAAGGTGAAGCCACTCAGGTCGTGCAGGGAGACCACATGCTTGCCACGGGGCCCGCGCTCGGGGGACGAAGTGAGCAACTGGGTGGAATAACGGGCAACAGCGGCCGTCGACAGGCGGCTGAGACCGAGCACGTCGAGTCCGGTGTCGAACGACGCCTTAGGGGACGCGTACACCGGACGATTGCCGAGAAACGTCCACGGCGCCGCATTGCAGATTATGGACAGGACGAGATCCTCGACCGGTTCCTCGCCGGGCCGCTCCAGGGTGATCGTTCCATGCCTGCGATGAGGTTCGTCCAGAAACTGGCGCAGCACTTGGCGCAGATACAGCGCATGGGTGGAACGCCTGCCCCGCTCCCGCTGCTGTTCGACCCGGCCCACGACGCCCGCGTCGAAGCCCAGACCGGCGTTGAAGGTGAACCATCGGGAGGGCACCGCCTCGTCCTCGGTGCCCGGGGTGCCTGTGGCCAGGCCGAGGCCGACCGTGCGCTCGCGGCCCTCGCGCAGGGCGTCGAGGATCGCGCCGGTGGCCTCCACGGCGTCGTTGGGAAGGCCGAGGGCGCGGGCGAAGACATTGGTCGAGCCGCCGGGCACCACGGCGAGGCGGGGGAGCCGGACGGGGTCGGGGCCGTGGTGCAGCAGGCCGTTGACGACCTCGTTGACCGTGCCGTCGCCGCCGAGGGCCACGACCAGCTCGATGTCCTCGCTCTCCGCGGCCTGGCGGCCGAGGTCCCGGGCGTGCCCCCGGTACTCGGTGGTGACCGCCTCGAGCTTCATCTCGCTCGCCAGCGCGTGGATCAGGACGTCACGGGTGCGTGCGCTTGTGGTGGTTGCCGCCGGATTGACCACGAGAAGTGCACGCATGGGTTGCAGGGTACCTACTCGGCGGTACTCGTCCCAGGCCGAGGTAGGGAACCGGTAAGAGGAGGGGGAGTGGCCTTGAGCACAGTGGCCGGGAAGCCGCCGCGGAGGTGCGCCGGCAGTGCCGGCCGTTCACATGCCCCGCCGGGCCGGCGGCCGGACGAGGGCTACCCTTCAGGGGTGAGCGCTGAGCAGAACCCCACCTCCCCGGCCCCCGACGCCGAGCCCCGTCCCGTGCGGCTGACGGTCGCGGCGGCAGTCGCCGCCCTGGAGGGCCTCGCCCTCGTCGTGGGTGGTGCATGGATGTTCGTCCTGGGTCTCACGGGCTCACCGGACGACCGCCGGCAGGCCGTCACCGGCGGCATCACCCTGATCGTGCTCGCGCTGCTGCCCCTGCTGGCCGCGCGCGGTCTGCTGCTGCGGCGCAGCTGGAGCCGGGGGCCCGCGGTCATCACGCAGATCATGGCGCTGCCGGTGGCGTACACCCTGCTCCAGGCCGACAGCCTCGCGATCCCGGGCGGCATCGCGCTCGCGGTCGTCGCGGTGGCGGCCCTGGTGCTGCTCGTGAACCCGGCGACCACGCGGGCGCTGGGTATCCGGGGGCCGGGGAACGTACAGGACCAGAAGTAGGCGCACGCACCCAAGGGCTCGGAAGCAGGCGCACGGCCTACGGCACGGGCCGCCGGTGGGGGAACTCCAGGGCGACCGGGATCCGGTCGCCCTTCGTCACTCCTCGACCAGGAGCTTCTCCCGCAGCTGCGCCAGGGTCCGGGCCAGCAGGCGCGAGACATGCATCTGCGAGATGCCGACCTCCTGCGCGATCTGCGACTGCGTCATATTGCCGAAAAAGCGGAGAAGCAGGATCCGCTTCTCTCGCGGCGGGAGAT
Source organism: Streptomyces sp. NPDC046931 (assembly GCF_040644655.1). Taxonomy (NCBI): domain Bacteria; kingdom Bacillati; phylum Actinomycetota; class Actinomycetes; order Kitasatosporales; family Streptomycetaceae; genus Streptomyces; species Streptomyces sp. NPDC046931. The sequence continues at coordinate 204,749 of NZ_JBEYWX010000001.1, read as the reverse complement.
CCTCGAGCAGCGGCTTCAGCGACTCGCGGTACTCCACCCCCTCCAGCGCCTCGTCCTCCGCGCCGAGCGTGTCCGCGACCGCCGGGGACTCGTCGTCCGTGTCGGGGACGTCCAGGGACAGCGTCGAGTACGCGTTGGCGGACTCCAGGCCCTCCAGGACCTCCTCCTCCGAGATGGCCAGCTTCTCGGCCAGCTCGTGCACCGTCGGGGAGCGGCCGTGCAGCTGGGACAGCTCGGCCGTGGCCGTCGTCAGGGCCAGGCGCAGCTCCTGCAGGCGCCGCGGCACCCGCACCGCCCAGCCCTTGTCACGGAAGTGGCGCTTGATCTCGCCGACGACCGTCGGGGTCGCGTATGTCGAGAACTCGACGCCGCGGTCCGGGTCGAAGCGGTCCACCGACTTGATCAGACCGATGGTGGCGACCTGGGTCAGATCGTCCAGCGGCTCCCCGCGATTGCGGAAACGGCGCGCGAGGTGCTCGACGAGCGGCAGATGCATCCGGACCAGCCGATTGCGCAGCTCCGCGTACTCCGGGCTGCCCTCCTTCAGCGTGCGCAGCTCGACGAACAGCGACCGCGCCCCGCTGCGGTCCTGTGGCTCGTGCTGCGCGCCGCCCGGCACGCTCTGCTCGGCGTTTCGCTCGTGCTCGCTCATCGTCCCGCCCGTCACCCTTCCCCGCGCTCTCGGCTCTGCTCGAGCGGGGGAGGCCCCACTTCCTCCAGAGGACGTGCTCAGCGTGGCACCGTCCGGATCCCGTCGTCCGCGGCCCCGTGGGGAGAACGGCTCCTTCGCCCGGGCTGCTCCCGCCTGCGCGGGCGCAGCGACCGCCGAGGTGTCGTCCTCCGGATGCGGACGGGCCTGTTCCGGGATGCCGTCCACGCCGCCCGCCGTCCGCCGCGACCCGTTCGGGTCGCCGGCGGTCCCGGCGGAGAGTTCCCGTGTGCCGCGCTCTTCGTCCCGCACCGGCCCGTCCCCGTTCGTCACGCCGGCCCGGGTCCCGCGCCGCGCTGTTTGTAGAGGCTGATGGACACGGTCTTGTCGTCGGCGACCGCGGAGGAGACCTTGCCGGCCAGGGCCGACAGGACGGTCCAGGCGAAGGTGTCCCGTGACGGTGCGTGACCATCCGTGGTCGGGGCCGCGACCGTGACCTCGAGCGAGTCGTCGATGAGCCGGAAGACACAGCTGAGCACCGAGCCGGGCACGGCCTGCTGAAGCAGGATCGCGCAGGCCTCGTCGACCGCGATGCGCAGGTCCTCGATCTCGTCGAGGGTGAAGTCCAAACGGGCCGCGAGGCCGGCGGTGGCCGTGCGCAGCACCGACAGGTAGGCACCCGCTGCCGGAAGCCGGACTTCCACGAAGTCCTGGGTCGCGGGCTCGCCTGCGATCTGGGACACCCTCACCTCCAAGGTGGTACAAGCTCTTTCGGGGCCGAGGGTTGCCCCCCGGGGTAACGCCCTACGTGGTTCAGCGGTGACGCTACCGCGCTACCGGCTCTGCTGTCCCCGCAACCCCGGCCCCTTGCTGTCACTCATAGTAAACCCATGTATACGCACAGTGGCTAGGGGTCTGCGGGCCCGATTGGGAGAGAGCGCGCGCCGGTTTGACGTACCCATACGTCACACCGTCGAACCGTCCGGATCCAGGGTCACACGAGTACATGGTCCACGAAGCACCAGCGCCAGTTCTCGCCCGGCTCGAAGGTGCGCATCACCGGGTGGCCGCTCTCCTTGTAGTGCGCCGTCGCGTGTCTCAGGGGCGAGGAGTCGCAGCAGCCCACGTGCCCGCACTCCAGACACAGCCGCAGTTGCACCGGGTGCGTGCCGGCGGCGAGGCACTCCAGGCAGGTCTCGCTGCGGGACTCGGGCTCGGGGTGCGGCAGCGCGTCGGCGTGCGTGCACTGTTTCATGATGGCCAGGTTACGACGGGTCCGCGGGAAGCCGCGCGAACATGAACGAGGGGCGGGAGACATGAACGTGTTGCCGCTGCTGATGCTGGTCGCGGGCAGCGCGGCCGTGGCGGGGGCCGCGCGCCGCACCCCGGTGCCCGCGCCGCTGATGCTCGTCGCGGCGGGACTCGCCGTCTCCTACCTGCCCGGGGTCCCGGAGTACACGCTCGCCCCCGACGTCGTGCTGCCGCTGGTGCTGCCTCCGCTGCTGTACACGGCGGCCGCCGACAGCTCGTATCTGGACCTGCGGGCGCAGATGCGTCCCGTGGCGCTGCTGTCCGTCGGCTACGTCCTCTTCGCGACGCTGGTGGTGGGCTGGGCCGCCTATCTGATCGTGCCGGATCTGCCGCTGACCGCGGCGCTGGTGCTGGGCGCGGTGGTGGCGCCGCCGGACGCGGTCGCGGCCACCGCGGTCGCCCGGCGGGTGGGGCTGCCGTCGCGGATCACCACCATCCTCCAGGGCGAGTCGCTGGTGAACGACGCGACCGCGATCACCGCCTTCAAGGTGGCGCTCGCGGCGGCCGTCGGGGAGGGCGCCACCTGGGCCGGCGGGGTACGCGAGTTCGCGCTCGCCGCGGTCGGCGGCATCGCGGTCGGCCTGCTGCTGATGATGCCGATCCACTGGCTGCGCACGCACCTGAAGGAGGCGCTGCTCCAGAACACGCTGTCGCTGCTGATCCCGTTCGCGGCCTACGGGGCGGCGGAGTGGGCGCACGCCTCAGGGGTGCTGGCCGTGGTCGTCGTAGCCCTCTACCTCGGCTACCACAACTGGCAGGTCGACTTCGCGACCCGGCTCCAGGAGGAGGCGGTGTGGAGGATGGTCTCGTTCGTCCTGGAGTCCGCGGTGTTCGCGCTCATCGGACTCCAGCTGCCGGTCGTCCTGCGGGGACTCGGCGAGTACGAGGGCACGAGCGCGGCCTGGTACGCGCTGGCCGTGTTCGTCGTGGTCGTCGTGTCGCGGTTCGTGTGGGTGTATCCGGCGACCTTCCTGCCGCCCCTGCTGTTCCGGCGCATCCGGGAGCGCGAGGAGAACCCGACCTGGAAGGGGACCTTCGTCATCGGCTGGGCCGGGATGCGAGGCGTGGTCTCACTGGCCGTCGCCTTCTCGATCCCGCGGACCGTGCATGGCGGCGGCCCCTTCCCCGGCCGCAATCTGATCCTCTTCCTGACCTTCACCACGGTGATCGGTACCTTGGTGGTGCAGGGCCTGACCCTGCCCCCGCTGATCCGCCTGCTCGGACTCCCGGGGCGTGACCCCCAGACGGAGACCCTCGTCGAGGCGAACGCCCAGGCGCAGGCGTCGCGGGCGGCCGAGCGGCACCTCGACGAACTCCTCCGGGACGAGCGCAACGCCCTGCCGCCCCCGCTGGCCGACCGCCTCCGCGCGGTCCTGGAGCGCCGCCGCAATGCCGTGTGGGAGCGCCTCGGCTCGGTGAACCCGGTGACCGGCGAAACGGCCGACGACACCTACCGCCGGCTGTCCCGGGAGGTGATCGGCGCGGAACGAGAGGTCTTCGTCAGGCTCCGCAACCACCGCTACATCGACGACGAGATGCTCCGCACGCTGCTCAGACGCCTGGACCTGGAGGAGGCGGCGGCCTACCGCGAAGCGGCGTGACCGCGGCCGGCGGGGGGAAGCCGTCCGTGGTCAGGGAGGGGGAACGGGGTTCCGGTGATCACCGCGGCCAGGGTGGTTCCCCGGGGGAACGCGCCCTCCTCGGTCAGGGCGACAAGACCGTAGAGCAGCTTGGCGACATAGAGACGTTCCACCGGAAGGGAGTGGCGCGACTCGAAGTCCCGCGCGAACGCCTCGAGTTCCTCGGTCGTCCGCGCGTAGCCGCCGCAGTGGAAACGGGTCTCGACGGCCCAGTCGCCGCGGCGGCCACCGAAGGCCAGGGTCTGGAGGGCGGCCGTCTCGCCGGCCAGGAAGTCGCCCCTCAGGACCGCGACCCCGAGGGCCCGCTGGTCCGGGGCCAGCCCCGCGGCCAGACCCGCCAGCGTGCCCCCCGTACCGCAGGCCACGGCGACCACGTCCGCCCGGCCGCGCAGTTCCTCACCGAGCGCGCGGCAGCCGCGGACGGCGAGGGAGTTGCTGCCGCCCTCGGGCACCACGTACGCGTCCTCGGCATCGGCCGCGCACAGAACGCCGGCCAGGACCTCCGGCTCCGAGAGGCGCCGGTACGTCGACCTGTCGACGAAGTGCAGTCGCATCCCGTCGGCCGCGCACCGGGCGAGGGAGGGGTTGAGCGGGCGGCCGGCCAGCTCCTGGCCCCGGACCACACCGACGGTGCCGAGCCCCAGCAGCCGGCCCGCCGCGGCCGTGGCCCGCAGATGGTTGGAGTACGCCCCGCCGAAGGTGAGCAGGGTGCGGCCCGCCGCGGCGCGCAGGTTCGGGGCGAGCTTGCGCCACTTGTTGCCGATCAGATCCGGGTGGATCAGGTCGTCCCGCTTGAGCAGCAGCCGGACCCCGTGGCGTGCGAAACGCTCGTCCGCGACCTCCCGCAACGGCGACGGCAGGCACGGGCGCAGCACGGCCACGTCGGCCGTCCGGCGGCGGCGCGGCACATCGGAGCTGGTCACCCAGCCATTCTCGGACACCCTCGCCGTGCCGGTCACCCGCTGTCACTTCAGGCGGTCACGGACCCGCTCCCTGAGCCGGGCCATCGTGAAGCCCCTCGGGTCCACCTTGCCCGGCTGCCACTCCAGATGCCCGATCACCGAGCGCTCCGACCAGCCGTGGTGGCGGCAGATCGCCGCGCTCACCCGCTCGATGGCGTCGAACTGCGCGGCGGGCCACGCGTCCGTGCCGTCGCCGAGGTTCTCGCACTCGAAGCCGTAGAAGTGACGGTTGCCGTCGGTGTCCGCCTCGTCGGCGGCGGGCAGTGCCTTCTCGGCGACCACCGCGCGCAGCACGTCGTCGTCGCCGAGGCCCGCGTGGTTGGCACGGCCGTAGCCCACCAGGTGCACCACGCCGTCCTTGGTGATCACGCCGTGGCACAGCGGTCCGGGCAGACCCGGCCGGCCGTCGCGGCAGACCTCGACGGTCCGCTCGCCTCCCGTCGTCGCCGTGTGGTGGATCATCACGCCGTGGACCGGCCCCCAAGGGCCTTTGTGGTTGCGGTTGCGACGCTCCCAGTCGCCCACCTCGACCACCGTGACGCCCTCCGTCCGGAGCCGGTCGAGGAACGTGTCCGCGGACATGGGTGGGGCCATGGCCGTCTCCTTCGCGCCCCGCGACGGCCGCCGGCCGCGGCCGCCTCGTACCGCAGCTTGTACCGGCGACCGCCCGGCCCGGACCAGCCGTTCGCACGGCGTGCGAGCCGATCCGGTCAGCGGAGGATGGGACGATGATCGCACTGACCGACCGGGGCGCCCCCCGCTTTCGGCCCCAGGCGCGGAGTGCCCCCTTCCGGCCCGCGGCCCGGAGTGCCCGCGCCTCCGGTCCGCGGCCCGGAGTGTCCCTGCCTCCGGCCCCCGGCCCGGGGTGTCCCTGCCTCCGGCCCCCGGCCCGGGGTGCCCCTGCCTCCGGTCCGCGGCCCCGGGTGCCCGCGCCTCCGGTCCCCGGCGCGGGGCGGCCGTTCGGCCAAGTCCCCAGTGTGCCCGGACGCACGATGATCCATTCCCGCTCTTTTGGGTAATGGCATCGACACTCTCCGTGCTGAGACGCTTTTCCCGCAGATCGAATGCGTGAGCTGATCGATGCGTGATCGGGAGGGGCAATACCCATGTCGGTAGGCGAAGAGGTCCGCGCGGAGCAGAACAGGCCGCAACAGAGTCTGGGCACCACGGCCGCGCGGAACCTGGCCACCACCACCAAGTCCGCACCCCAGATGCAGGAGATCAGCTCACGCTGGCTGCTGCGCATGCTGCCGTGGGTGGGCGTGCAGGGCGGCACATACCGGGTCAACCGCCGCCTGACCTACTCCGTGGGCGACGGCCGGGTGACGTTCGTCAAGACCGGCGACCAGGTCTCGGTGATTCCCGCAGAGCTGGGCGAGCTGCCGGCCCTGCGGGACTACGAGGACCAGGAGGTGCTCGGTGAACTCGCCCAGCGATGCCAGCAGCGCAGGTTCGCACCCGGGGACGTGCTCGCCGAGTTCGGCAGCCAGGCCGACGAGGTGTTCCTGCTCGCGCACGGCAAGGTGGAGAAGATCGGCACCGGCCCCTACGGAGACGACGCGGTGCTCGGTGTCCTCGCCGACGGCGCCTACTTCGGTGACCAGTCTCTGCTCGACCCGGACGCCATCTGGGAGTACACGGCCCGTGCGGTCACCGCCTGCACGGTGCTAGCACTGCCCCGCCGGGAGGTCGAACTGGTCGCGGAGCGCGCCGAGTCCCTGCGCGACCACCTCCGTGAGCAGCGCTCGGCCCCCGAGCAGCGCACCAACAAATACGGTGAGAAGTCCATCGACCTCGCCGCGGGCCACAGCGGCGAGCCGGACATCCCGCACACCTTCGTCGACTACGAGGCCGCGCCCCGCGAATACGAACTGAGCATCGCCCAGACGGTGCTGCGCATCCACACGCGCGTGGCCGACCTCTACAACCAGCCGATGAACCAGACCGAGCACCAGTTGCGGCTCACGGTCGAGGCGCTCAAGGAGCGCCAGGAGCACGAACTGATCAACAACCCGGACTTCGGGCTCCTCAGCAACTGCGAGTACGACCAGCGGCTCCAGCCCCACGACGGGGTACCCGGCCCCGACGACATGGACGAACTGCTCAGCCGGCGGCGCGGCACCAAACTGTTCCTCGCCCATCCGCGTGCGATCGCCGCCTTCGGCCGGGAACTCAACAAGCGCGGACTGGTCCCGGAGACCATCGACATCGGCGGCAACCGCATCCCCACCTGGCGCGGGGTGCCGCTCTTTCCGTGCAACAAGATCCCGGTCACCGAGGCCCGGACCACCTCGATCATCGCCATGCGCACCGGCGAGGAGGAGCAGGGGGTCGTCGGGCTCCGGCAGTCCGGCATCCCCGACGAGATCGAGCCGAGTCTCTCGGTGCGCTTCATGGGCATCAACGAACAGGCGGTCATCAGCTATCTGGTGACGGCCTACTACTCGGCGGCCGTCCTGGTGCCCGACGCCCTGGGTGTCCTGGAGAACGTCGAGATCGGCCGCTGGAGGTGACGCCTTCGGCCCCCGCCCCCCGCCGGCGCGCCCCGCGGCCCGCCCGCCGCGTACAAGCGGCACGCGGTGTTCCCGCCCGCCGGGGCGGGTACACCCTCCGGGTGCGCGCCCGGCGGCGCAGGCGTCCTACGTCCGCAGACTCTTCGAGGCGGTCCCAGGGGTGAGTTCATGACGGAGCCGAAGCACAGCCCCACGCTCCCACGGCGGAGCGCTACCGTCCCGGCGGGACGGCACGCCGCGCTGTCGGGACCGGAGCAACTGCTCGACGGCCACGAGGCCGTGGCGATCCTGGAGCGCACCCGCGCCTCGGTCGACCCGGAGCTGCGGCGGGCCGTGGACTCACTGCCCGCCCCGATGCGGCGGATCGCGCTCTACCACTTCGGCTGGCAGCACGCGGACGGCACCCCGGCGGCGGGCAACGCGGGCAAGGCGATACGGCCCGCGCTCGTCCTGACCGCGGCGCAGGCGCTCGGTGGAGGGCGGTCCAGCGCCCTACGGGCCGCCGCGGCCGTCGAACTGGTCCACAACTTCACACTGCTGCACGACGACGTGATGGACCGGGACACCACCCGCAGACATCGCCCCACCGCCTGGACCGTGTTCGGCGACGCCGACGCCATCCTCGCCGGGGACGCCCTCCAGGCACTGGCGCAGCGGCTGCTCGCCGAGGATCCGCACCCGGCGTCGGGGGCTGCCGCCGCCCGGCTCGCGGCCTGTGTGATCGAACTGTGCGCCGGACAGCACGCGGACACGGCCATGGAGCGGCGTGGCCCCCACGAGGTCACCCTCGAGGATGTGCTCGTCATGGCCGAGGCCAAGACGGGCGCGCTGCTGGGTTGCGCCTGCGCGCTCGGGGCGCTCTACGCGGGAGCGGACGAGGCGGATGTCGAGGCACTGGACGCGTTCGGCCGCCAGGCCGGTCTGGCCTTCCAGCTCATCGACGACGTGATCGGGATCTGGGGGGACCCGAGCCGCACCGGCAAGCCGGCCGGAGCCGACCTCATGGCCCGAAAGAAGTCGCTGCCCGTGGTGGCCGCGCTCGTCTCCGGCACCCCGGCGGCGGCGGAGTTGGCCCGGCTGTACCAGGGGCCTTACGAGAAAGGGGAATTGGAGCGCACCGTTCTGGCCGTCGAGCAGGCGGGCGGCCGTGACTGGGCGCAGGTGCAGGCTGCCGACCGGATGGCCCGGGCCATGCAGGAGCTGTCCCGCGCGGTGCCCGACCCGGAGGCGGCGGGCGGACTGCTGGCCCTGGCCGAGTTCGTGACCCGGCGCACCACCTGACCACCGCGAGGACCCCGGAGCCCCGGCCCGTGCGGCTCCTGACCCCGCACGGCGACCCGCGGCTCCGGCCCGGGCGGGCCCCGCGCATCCTCACGGTGCGCGGGGCCCGTCCGCTGCCTGCCTGTTGTCCTCCCGAAGGGGGCCCTAGGCTGAGGACATGGGCCGTGAGGAGCAGGTCTGTCCGGTGTGCGGGCAGCCCGTCGACGTCGTCGTACACCGCCACAAGACGCTGGGCGCCTTCGTCCCCGTGTGGCGCCCCGGGCCCTGCCGGAATCCGCGGTGCCCGGCCTACGTGGCACGGGAGCCGCAGGCGCCGTCGGAGCCGGGGCCCGGGGCGGGCGGCACGCCGGAACCGCTTCTGCACCTCACCGAAAGCTCCCTGTGGGAGACGGCCCGCGCCACCGGCTCCTACGAGATGTCGACGAGGGGCCGCACCCTCCAGGAGGAAGGCTTCGTCCACTGTTCCCTGCGGCACCAGGTCCCCCAGGTGGCGCGCTGGGTGTACGGGGAGTACGAGGGGCCCGACGAGCTGGTCCTGCTCGTCATCGATCCGGAGCGCCTGACGGCTCCGGTGCGGTACGAGGCCGTGCAGCCCGGCGGCGAGGAGTTCCCGCACGTCTACGGGCCGATACCGGTCTCCGCCGTGGTGGACGTGGAGGTCTGGGACCGCGGGGCGGCGGCGCAGGAGTGACCGGGACGGGGGGAGGACGCAGGGTGTGGCGGTGGGCGGCCGGGGTGTGGGCGGCGCTCGTCCTGGTGGGCGGGGGCCTCACACTGTGGTTGCAGGACCTGAACGAGCCGGATGCCCCGGCCCGCTGGGAGCGCGCGCCGACGCCCCGGCCGCCCCCGGCGGTACCGGGGAGCGGGTGTCCGGCCCAGGGTCCTCCCGGGGCGCCGTTGAGGGTGATCTGTGTGCATGCGACGACCCTGGAACCCGGCCGCCGGCCGCGCGTGGCGGGCCCGGGGCGCGTCGGGGATGCGCCGCGTCAGGTGCGCGGGCGTTCCGCGAAGCGCAGCAGGTTGCCCGCCGGGTCGCGGAACGCGCAGTCCCGCACGCCGTACGGCTGGTCCATGGGCTCCTGGAGAACCTCCGCGCCGGAGGCGTGAACGCGGGCGAAGAGGGCGTCGCAGTCCTCGGTGGAGAAGATGACCCCGCGCAGGATGCCCTTGGCGAGCAGCTCCGCCATCGCCTGACGGTCCGCCGGGGAGGCGTCCGGGTTCGCCGCCGGAGGCTCCAGGACGATCTCCACGTCCGGCTGGAGCGGCGAGCCGACCGTCACCCAGCGCATCCCCTCGAAACCGACATCGTTGCGCACCTCCAGGCCCAGGACGTCCCGGTAGAAGGCGAGCGCCTTGTCGTGGTCGTCCACGGCGATGAAGCACTGGGAAAGTTTCAAGTCCATGGCACCACGCTAGAGCTGTGCGCGCGGATCAGCGCGCGTATCCCCGGGACGGCCCCGGCGCGGTCGGGTCAGGCCCTTCGCCACGCACGGCGGTATCGCCGCCCCCTGCTCGTGCGACCGCGCCCGGTACGCGCTCGGCGTCTCGCCCACCAGCTCCGTGAAACGGGAGCTGAAAGAGCCGAGGGAGGTGCACCCCACGGCGAAGCAGACCTCCGTCACGGTCAGGTCGCCGCGCCGCAGCAGCGCCTTGGCCCGCTCGATACGGCGGGTCATCAGATAGCTGTACGGCGTCTCCCCGTACGCGGCGCGAAAACTGCGCTGGAAGTGCCCCGGCGACATCAGCGCGGTGCGCGCCAGCGCAGCCACGTCCAGCGGCTGCGCGTACTCACGGTCCATGCGGTCCCGCGCCCGCCGCAACCGGATCAGGTCGTCCACATCCACGCCGTCAGCATCCCACGGACCACCGACAACAAGACCCGCCCCGGCGGCCGCGACAGCCGGACCCCGGGGCGCCGGAAGACCCGCGCAAGATCCATCCGCCACGCTCCAACCTGCTCGGGTGACGACGGAGCTGACCTTCCTCGCGCGGGTGGCCCACCGTGGCCCGAGAACCCCACCAAGGCGAAGGACGACCGGGATCACGACCACCGGGATCGTCATCGACGGATAGCGCAGGACGTGCTTGAGGTGGCGGCGCAGCATGGTCACCGAGTCGGTGACGGTGTAGGCGCGCCCCCGCCTTCGGCGCGGTTTCACGCCGGTTTCACGGCGCGGGGGCCACGGCGGCGGCGTGAAACCGGCGTATGCGAGGGGCCCGGCCGGTTGTCCGGCCGGGCCCCTGCGCGGGCTCCGCCGACCTGCGAGGGTGCACCGCTCGCCGGTCGTCACACGCGGAAGGCCGGTGGATCAGGCCTTCTTGGTCTCCCAGAAGATCTTGTCGATCTGGGCGATGTAGTCGAGCGCCTTCTGGCCAGTCGCCGGGTCCGTCGACGCCTTGGCGGCCGAGAGGGCCTTCAGGGTGTCGTTCACCAGCTGGTGCAGCTCCGGGTACTTCTCGAAGTGCGGGGCCTTGAAGTAGTCGCTCCACAGCACCGAGACGTGGTGCTTGGCGAGCTCGGCGCGCTGCTCCTTGATGACGGTGGCGCGAGCCTGGAAGTGCGGGTCGTCGTTTGCGGCCATCTTCTCCTGCACGGCCTTCACCGACTCCGCCTCGATGCGGGCCTGGGCCGGGTCATAGACGCCACAGGGCAGGTCGCAGTGGGCGCTGACCTTGACCTTGGGGGCAAACAGGCGGGAGAGCATGAAGCTGTCCTTCCTCGTGATCGTCTTCTCAGGTGGGACATTACTCCGTAGGGGACCGGTTTTCGCGAGTGCCCCCATGGGCTTACGACAAAAGTCCGGGGCGAAACTGGGACTGGTGGAGGATCGGACCGGGGAGGTGCCGGTGATGCCGGAGCTGCCACAGGAGATCGAGCGCACGAGGGCCCTGCTGCCGTTGGGGACGGCCGAGGTGACGGGGCCGTCCATGGTGCCCACGTTGCAGCACGGGGACCGGCTGCTGGTTCAGTACGGGGCCCGGGTCCGGCCGGGCGGCGTCGTCGTCCTGCGGCATCCCTTCCAGCAGGACCTGCTGGTCGTCAAGCGGGCCGTGGAGCTGCGCGAGGGCGGATGGTGGGTGCTCGGCGACAATCCGTACGCGGGCGGGGACAGCACCGACTACGGCACCGTCCCCGAGGAGCTGGTCCTCGGGAGGGTGTGGCTGCGGTACCGGCCGCTCAAGCAGGGTCAGCGCTCGCCGCTCGCGCTGGTGCGCTGGGTGCTCACGGCCGCCCGGCCGGTACTGGGCGACCGGTCGGCCTCCAGGCGTTTGCGGGCGCGGTAGGCGGCCACGTTCGCGCGGGTGGCGCAGCGGTCCGAGCAGTACCGCCGGGAGCGGTTCGTCGAGGTGTCGAGGTAGGCGTTGCGGCACGGCGCCGCCTCGCACAGGCCCAGGCGGTCCACACCGTACTCGGTGAGGTGGAAGGCGAGGCCCATCGCCGCGATCGCCGCGTAGCCGGCGGTGGCGTTCGAAGGGTGGTCGGCGAGGTGCATGTGCCACAGCGGGCGGCCGTCCTCGTCCCGGTGGTCGTGCCCAGAGATCTGCGGGCTCACCGGGAACTCCAGGAGAAGGGAGTTCAGCAGGTCCACCGCGAGCGTCTCGTCGCCCTGGTCCGCCGCCTCGAAGACCGCGCGCAGCCGGGCCCGGACCGAGCGGAAACGGGTCACGTCGGCGTCGGTGGCGCGGCGGGCCGCCGACTGGCTGACGCGAAAGAGATCGCGTACAGCCTCCACCGAGGTGAGCGAGTCCTTGCCCCGGACCGGCTCCTCGCTGTTCACAAGGCGTACGGCGTAATCCGAGTAATAGGCCAGTTCCACTTGTAGTCCTTACCGGGGCGCTCTAGGGTCGGGATGCGGTCGGGTAACAGACGGTCGCCCATCAAGGGTATTACGGGACGTAGCCGACGGAGGCTCGCGATGGCGGACACGGACACCACGGCAGGGACCGACTGGGGCGCCTGGCAGGAGAGCTGGGACCGCCAGCAGGAGTGGTACATGCCGGACCGGGAGGACCGCTTCCGGATCATGCTCGACATGGTGGAGGCGTTCGTCGGCGACGCGCCCCGGGTGCTCGACCTCGCGTGCGGCACCGGAAGCATCACCGCCCGGCTGCTCGCCCGCTTCCCCGAGGCCACCAGCACCGGCGTCGACCTCGACCCCGCACTGCTGACCATCGCCCGTGGCACCTTCGAGGGCGACGACCGGGTCACCCTCGTCGAGGCGGACCTCAAGGACCCCGGCTGGGCCGCGTGCCTGCCGTACGACACGTACGACGCGGTCCTCACCGCCACCGCCCTGCACTGGCTGCGCGCCGAACCCCTCGAGGCCCTCTACGGCCGTATCGCCGGACTCGTCCGCCGGGACGGCGTCTTCATGAACGCCGACCACATGACCGACGACTCCACGCCCCGGATCAACGCGGCCGAGAGCGCCCGGCGGAGCGAGCGCAGGGAGCGGGCCCTGAGGGACGGCGCCCTCGACTGGTCCGAGTGGTGGCAGCTCGCCCGCAAGGACCCCGTCCTCGCCGCACCGGCCGCCCGCCGCTTCGAGATCTACGGCGACCACGCCGACGGCGAGACGCCCTCCGCCGCATGGCACGCGCGCGTACTGCGCGAGAAGGGCTTCGCCGAGGCCCGCCCGGTGTGGTGCTCCCCGTCGGACACACTGCTGCTCGCCCTGAAGTAGGCCCCGGGGGCGGCAGGCACGCCGAAGGGGCGGTACGAGCAATGCGTACCGCCCCTTCGGGTCGTACCGGTGTCAGCCGTGCCCTTACAGCACCTTGGACAGGAACGACTGGGTCCGCTCGTGCTGAGGGTTGGTCAGGACGTCCCGCGGGTTGCCCGACTCGACCACCACGCCGCCGTCCATGAAGACGAGCGAGTCGCCCACCTCGCGGGCGAAGCCCATCTCGTGGGTGACCACGACCATCGTCATGCCGGACTCGGCGAGGTCGCGCATCACATCGAGGACGTCACCGACGAGTTCCGGGTCGAGGGCCGAGGTCGGCTCGTCGAACAGCATCAGCTTCGGGTCCATCGCCAGGGCCCGGGCGATGGCCACACGCTGCTGCTGACCGCCGGAGAGCTGCGAGGGGTAGTGCCCGGCGCGGTCCGCCAGACCCACGCGCTCCAGCAGCTGCATCGCGCGCTCCTTGGCCTGGGCCTTGGCCACTCCCTTCACCTGGACCGGCGCCTCGATGACGTTCTCCAGGGCCGTCATATGCGGGAACAGGTTGAAGCGCTGGAAGACCATGCCGATGTCCCGGCGCTTCATCGCGACCTCGCGGTCGCGCAGTTCGTGCAGCTTGTCGCCCTGCTGCCGGTAGCCGACCAGCTCGCCGTCCACGTACAGCCGGCCCGCGTTGATCTTCTCCAGGTGGTTGATGCACCGCAGGAAGGTCGACTTGCCCGAACCGGAGGGGCCGATGAGGCAGAACACCTCGCCGGACTTCACCTCCAGGTCGATGCCCTTGAGGACCTCCACCGCCCCGAAGGACTTGTGGACTCCCTCGGCCTTGACCATCGGGACGGACGTGTCCTTCGCGGGAGTGTCGTTCTTCGTAAGCTGCTCGGTCATGCCGCGCCTCCCTTCGGACGGCCGATGGACAACATGTTCGCCTTGACCTTCTGCCACGGGGTCGACGGCAGCTGGCGGCTGGAGCCGCGTGCGTAGTACCGCTCGATGTAGTACTGCCCCACACTGAGGACCGACGTCATGATCAGGTACCAGGCGGCGGCGAGGAAGTACATCTCCACCGGGGCGCCGGAGGTCTGGCCGATGTCCTGGGCGTAACGGAAGAGTTCGGGGAACTGGACGGCCGCCACGAGCGAGGTCGTCTTCAGCATGTTGATCACTTCGTTGCCCGTCGGCGGCACGATCACCCGCATCGCCTGCGGAATGACGATCCGGCGCAGGGTCCTGCCGTGGCTCATGCCCAGCGCGTGCGCGGCCTCCGTCTGGCCCTCGTCGACGGCGAGCAGACCGGCACGGCAGATCTCCGCCATGTACGCCGCCTCGTTCAGACCCAGGCCGAGCAGCGCCGTCAGCAGCGGCGTCATGAAGTTCGACCAGTAGTCCTTGTAGAACGGCATGAGGTTGATGTACTCGAACACCAGGCCCAGGTTGAACCAGAGGAACAGCTGGACCAGGACCGGGGTGCCGCGGAAGAACCAGATGTAGAACCAGGCGACGGACGAGGTCACCGGGTTCTTCGACAGCCGCATCACGGCGAGCACGATGCCGCCGACGATACCGATCACCATGGACAGGGCCGTCAGCATGAGGGTCTTGCCCACACCTGTCAGGATGCGGTCGTCGAAGAAGTAGTCCGGCACGGCATTCCAGTTGATCCTGCCCTGGCCGAACGCGTAGATGATGGCGACGAACAGCGCGATCGCGATGACCGCGGACACGTACCGCCCGTAGTGCCTCACCGGAACGGCCTTGATGGCCTCGGCGCCGGCCGGGGGAGTGTCCTGGGTGCCCGCCGTCTTGTCGATGTCAACAGTCACGGGTGTTGCCTTTCAGTGGCCGCGGAGCAGCGGTCACTTGCCGCCGTTGATGACGGACTCCTTGACGGCGCCGTCCTCGGCGCCCCACTTGGTAAGGATCTTCTGGTACTCGCCGCTCTTGATGATCGCGTTCATCGCGGCCTGGAGGGCGTCCCGCAGCTGGTTGTTGCCCTTGGCGACGGCGATGCCGTACGGGGCGGCCTCGACCTGGTCGCCGACGAGCTGGAAGTCCTTGCCGCCGCCCGACGTCTTCACCGCGTACGCGGCCACCGGGAAGTCGGAGGACGCGGCGTCGGCGCCACCGGAGCGCAGCCGGGTCTGGGCCTGCTGGTCGTCGTCGAAGGCCTCGATGGTGATCTTCTTGCCGCCCGAGCACTTCTTGGTCTCGCTCTTGGCGAGGTCCTCCGACACGGTGCCCCGCTCCAGGGCGAGCTTCTTGCCGCACAGGTCCGACCACGTCGAGATGCCGCCGGTGTCGCCCTTGCGGGTGTAGATCGAGACGCCCGCTGTGAGGTAGTCGACGAAGTCGACGCCCTCACCGACCTTCTTGCCGGAGTCGGGGTCGACACCATCCTGGCGGCTCTTGTTGTCGGTCATCGCTGACATCGCGATGTCATAGCGCTTGGAGCGGATGCCCGTGAGCAGGGCGTCGAACGTGCCGTTCTCGAACTGGAACTTCACGCCGAGCTGCTTGCCCATGGCGTCCGCCAGGTCGGGGTCCATGCCGACGGTCTTGCCGGCGCCGTCCTTGAACTCGACCGGCGCGTACGCGATGTCGGAGCCGACCTTGATGGTCCCCGCCTGGCGGATGGACGCGGGGAGCTTGTCGGCCAGCGGAGCGGCCGCCGAGGCGCTGCCCGAGCCGCTGTCGTTGTTCTTGCTCTTCGTCTGGTCACCGCAGCCGGTGAGCAGCAGGGTGCCCGCGACCGCGATGGCGCCGACCGCGGCTATCCGGGAGCGCGTGGCGGTCGAACGACGGGTGGAGCTTGCGGTCATGGTGGGTTCCTCCGGCGGGATGAGTGATGCCGATGGGTCGACGAGAACACACACCCTTGGGTGTCGCGACCTCGTGTGGTTGAGGCATCTTGCCATTCCGTTACGCATATTCAGGGGCGCCACTATGTCAAAATCGGATAACGGGACCCCCGAAACGCGTCCGGAGCGCCGATCACAGTCGGGCTTTTGCGGGAATCGATCCTTCCGGCCGGAAGATCTTCGGCTGGTCTCATGATGCGGACGATTGCGTCCGGGCCGCGCCGGCCGCGAGGAGACATGTCGGTGACTTGTCCACATTTCCAGCCATGAGTCATCTCACCGGCGTGTGACCTTAGCTTTATGGACTCGTCCGGGACACCATCCGTCGGGTAAGAAGGTGCATTACACCCCTCATCAGGGGCTCAGGGCGCGTGTGCGGCGCGCCCGTCGCGTGTGCACCCGTACGCATCAGTCATCTGGGTCACACGCGGTGCCCGCCCACCCCTCACCAGGAGTGGTCACCCTCAACCATGCATACCTAAGGGGTACGACACAGTGGCAGCGGAGATCGTCAATCCTCGCAGCGACAACAGTGCGGATCAGGAAAGCGGGGCCGAGCCCCACGATTCCTTCGATCCGGCGTTCGCGCTGCACCGCGGTGGCAAGATGGCCGTGCAGGCCACCGTGCCGATCCGCGACAAGGACGACCTGTCCCTTGCGTACACGCCCGGCGTCGCCCGGGTGTGCACCGCCATCGCGGAACAGCCGGAGCTGGTCCACGACTACACATGGAAGTCCTCGGTCGTCGCCGTCGTCACGGACGGCACGGCCGTGCTCGGACTCGGTGACATCGGTCCCGAGGCGTCCCTCCCGGTCATGGAGGGCAAGGCGATTCTGTTCAAGCAGTTCGGCGGGGTGGACGCGGTCCCGATCGCCCTGGACTGCACGGACGTGGACGAGATCATCGACACCGTGGTCCGTCTCGCGCCCTCCTTCGGCGGCGTGAACCTGGAGGACATCTCGGCGCCGCGGTGCTTCGAGATCGAGCGTCGGCTCCAGGAGCGGCTGGACATCCCGGTCTTCCACGACGACCAGCACGGCACGGCCGTGGTGACGCTGGCGGCCCTGCGGAACGCCGCGCGGCTGACCGGCAGGGCGCTCGGGGATCTGCGGGCCGTCATCTCGGGCGCGGGAGCGGCGGGTGTCGCCATCGCGAAGATGCTGGTCGAGGCGGGCATCGGCGATGTGGCGGTCGCGGACCGCAAGGGCGTCGTGTCGCCGGACCGGGACGATCTGACGCCGGTCAAGCGGGAACTCGCCGGGTTCACCAACAAGGCGGGCCTCTCGGGGTCGCTGGAGCACGCCCTCGAGGGCGCCGACGTCTTCATCGGCGTCTCCGGCGGTACGGTGCCGGAGAAGGCCGTCGCATCGATGGCGGAGGGCGCCTTCGTCTTCGCGATGGCCAACCCGAACCCGGAGGTCCACCCGGATATCGCGCACAAGTACGCGGCCGTGGTGGCGACGGGGCGGTCCGACTTCCCCAACCAGATCAACAACGTGCTGGCGTTTCCGGGCATTTTCGCGGGCGCGCTCCAGGTGCGGGCGTCCCGGATCACCGAGGGCATGAAGATCGCGGCGGCCGAGGCGCTGGCGTCGGTCGTCGGGGACGACCTGGCGGCCGACTACGTGATCCCGTCGCCCTTCGACGAGCGGGTGGCCCCGGCGGTGACGGCGGCGGTGGCCGCGGCCGCGCGGGCCGAGGGCGTCGCGCGACGGTAACGCCGTGCGAGGCGGGCGGGATCCTATGACCCGCCCGCCCGTGTCCTCTCGGCCGGTTCGGCCGGTACGTGCCTTCCAGCGGGACACGCGTCACAGTCGATCCTGGTTCCGTACGCCCACCACGGAGCCTATCGTCAAGGTCATGTTCGCTGCCTACGCCGCCCGCATCGACCGCGACCACCCGCTCTCCGGCCTCGAGTTGGGAGAACGCCCGGCCCCCGAGCGGAGGCCCGGCTGGACGACCGTGAATGTCAGGGCCGCCTCCCTCAACCACCACGACCTCTGGTCCCTCAGGGGTGTCGGTCTCTCCGAGGACAAGCTGCCCATGATCCTCGGCTGCGACGCGGCGGGTGTCGACGAGGACGGCAACGAGGTCGTCCTGCACTCCGTGATCGGCCAGAGCGGCCATGGCGTCGGCCCCGACGAGCCCCGCTCGATCCTCACCGAGCGCTACCAGGGCACCTTCGCCGAGCAGGTCTCCGTGCCCACCTGGAACCTTCTGCCCAAGCCGAAGCAGCTCTCCTTCGAGGAGGCCGCCTGTCTCCCCACCGCCTGGCTGACGGCCTACCGCATGCTCTTCACCAACGCCGGTGTGCGCCCCGGGGACTCGGTCCTCGTGCAGGGCGCCGGCGGTGGTGTCGCCACGGCGGCGATCGTGCTCGGCAAGGCGGCCGGGCTGCGGGTCTTCGCCACCAGCCGCGACGAGGCCAAACGCAAGCGGGCCCTGGAGCTGGGCGCGGTGGAGGCCCTGGAGTCCGGGGCGCGGCTGCCGCAGCGGGTGGACGCCGTGATCGAGACCGTCGGCGCCGCCACCTGGTCCCACTCCGTCAAGTCGCTGCGGCCGGGCGGCACGATCGTCATCTCGGGCGCCACCAGCGGTGACCGACCCTCCCATGCGGAGCTCACGCGCATCTTCTTCCTGGAGCTGAAGGTGGTGGGCTCCACCATGGGCTCCAAGGATGAACTGGAGGACCTGCTCTCCTTCTGCGCCGCCACCGGAGTGCGTCCCGTCATCGACGAGGTGCTTCCTCTCGACCGCGCCCGCGAGGGCTTCGAACGCCTGGAAGCGGGCGACCAGTTCGGCAAGATCGTACTGACCGCGAACTGAGCCCCGCCGGGGCCGGGCACCGCCGGTGGCGGCACTCGGCCCCGCTGCGGAACCGTCACACCTTCCGGGTGCGCAGTGTCGCGCCGATGCGGGCCGCCGCCGTCGACAAGTGACTGCGGGCGTCGCGGAGTTGCGCCTCCGTCACGCCGTGGTCGCGGGCCGCGTCGCGGATGTCGTCACGGAAGCGGTCCAGGAGCCGGTCGAGGGCCCGCGCCGGGTCGCCCGGGAAGTCCTCGTGCGCCCAGGAGGGCTCGTAGGCGCCGGGGAAGTCCTCGGGGGTCGTCGTGTACTCCGGTTCCTGTGCCGCCCCAGTGCGGCCGAAGCCGAAGTCCTTGCCGAACTCCTTCCCGAACTCTCCGAACTCCTTGGCCAGCTCGGTCAGTCCCTCCCGTACGCCCGTGGGCCAGTCGCCCCGCGCGAAGTGGTCCTGCACCTGCTCCTGGACCCTCCGCGCCATGCGCTGGAGTTCCTCCTGGGCCTGGACGCGCGCCCGCTCCTGGGCCTCCTTGGCCTGGCGGCGCGCTTGCTGGGCCTCTTCACGGGCCCGCCGGCTCTCGTCCTTGGCGCGCCGGGCCTGCTCCTTCCACTCCTGCTTGGCGCGGCGCAGTTCCTCCTTGGCGGCGCGCCACGCCTCCTTCTCGGACTGGTCGCCGTGCTCCCCGTAGGAGTCCGTGTGTTCCTTGGCACCCCGGCGGGCCTGGGAGACCGCGGCCCGCATCTCACGGCGCAGATCGCCCGCCGCGCCCCGGACGTCCGCCCGGATCTCGGCGGCCAGCTCCGCGACCGACTCGCGGATCTCCAGCTCGAGGTCGGCCAGTTCCGCACTGCGGTCGGCGAGTTCGTCGCGGCCCGCGTCCGTGATCGCGTACACCTTGCGGCCGCCCTCGGTGGTGTGGGTGACCAGACCCTCGGCCTCCAGTTTGGCGAGCCGGGGATACACGGTGCCGGCGGACGGTGCGTACAGCCCCTGGAAGCGCTCCTCCAGCAGCCGTATCACCTCGTATCCGTGGCGGGGAGCCTCGTCGAGCAGCTTCAGCAGGTAGAGCCGCAGTCGGCCATGGGCGAAGACGGGAGGCATGTCAGAGCCCCCTCTGCTCGGTCGGGCCGCCGGTGGCGCCGTGGGAGGGACGCGCGTCCCCGGGCGCGTCCCACGGCTCCTCCTCCGGGGCCGGGCGGCGCAGGAGGGCGATCGAGCCGGAGACCGTGGTCGCCTTCAGCCGGCCGTTGCCCCCGCCGAGGCGGCCTGTGACCCTCTTGGCGCCCCACTGGCCGGTCACCCGCAGGTCGTCGAAGGCATTGGACACGGTGCCGCTCGCGGTGTTGGCCTCGATCTCCGCGTCCGCCGGGTGGGGGAGGCGGATCGCTATCTCACCCGAGACGTTCGTCAGGCGGGCGTCGGTGGGGCCGCTGGTGGGATCCAGGTCCAGGATGATCGAGCCGCTCACGGAGTCGGCCTTCACCAGCGGGCAGGCGCCCTCGATGACGGTGAGGTCGCCGGAGACCGAGTTGAGCCGCAGCTCGCCGGTCACGCCCTGGGCCTCCACGTTTCCCGAGACCGTGGTGACGCGGACCGGGCCGGAGAGGCCGACCAGGGTCGTCTCGCCCGTGACGCCCTTCGACTCGACAGCGCCGTCGACTCCCGAGACCACGGCGTTGGCCCCGATCACGCCGACCTCCACCCGGGTGGACGCGGGAACGGCCAGGGAGACCACCGCGCTGCGACGCCAGCCCTTGCGGTCCAGCCATTTGAGGAAGCCCTTCCAGGGAAGGTCGTCGTAGGCCACCGTCAGGGTGCCGTCCCGTTGCGTCACCGTGAGCGGGGGTCCCTCGATCTCCGACACCTCCAGGCGGGCGGAACTCTCTTCCGTGCCCACCACGTTCACCGTTCCGTTGACGATGCGCACATGCAGTGCCGTCACGGGGGCGTCGAAGGTGAGCTTCCTCGGCTCTGCGACGGACCACTCGGACATGGGTGACCTCCTCGGCCGGTGCGGGACGGCGTACTCGACGGGCGACACCGCGGACGTGGCGACGGGCGCGGGGCGAGGTCACCCAACGCGCCATATCGCGTCTTCGTATTCACGATATATCGCGGCCTCGCAAAGTCAAGGCACCCGTTGTGGGGAACTTCGGGGAGGAGGCGGAATCGACTCGAGGCGCGGCGGGGAAGCGGACGCCGTGTGATCACACGGAAGCCCGCCCAGGCCGCACCCGCCGCCGGATTGCAGCATGTCGCGACACGTCGCTTGTGCCGTTATGCGTGTGCGGATCCGAGGGCATGAGTGACGTGGGTGACGTGGATGCGCAGCCGCCCCCGCCAGCCGACGCGGCCGCCTTCTCCCTCGGCCGACGTACCCTCCGTCGGCCGCCCCCGTTCGGCCGCCCCCGGTCAACCGACGGCCGGCCTACTCGTCGTCCTCGTCGTCCAGACGCGCCAGCCAGGTCGCCAGCCGCTCCACCGGCACCTCGAAGTCGGGGTTGAGATCGACGAACGCACGAAGCTGCTCGGCGAGCCACTCGAAGGTGATCTCCTCCTCGCCGCGTCGCTTCTCCAGTTCTTCGATGCCACGGTCGGTGAAGTACATGCCTTCAGAATATGCGCCACTTGGCCGGTTAGCGGTCTCGCTCCGGAACCGCCCGGGCGGCTAGCCTCGTCGCAGTTCAAGAGCCCGGTGCCGGCGTGGGCCGGCGCCCGGGCGAGCGGAGCCGTGCACAGGGCGGGGGAGCATGGACGAGACGCTGCGCGAGATCACACTGCCCGGGGGCCAGACGGTGCTGGCGCGGGTGACGCCCACACAGGGCGCGACGAAACCCGGCGAGTACGGCTCGGACGATCTCGACATCGGGGTGGGGCGCGCCGCGGCGGCCAAACTGGAGCAGCTGGGCGAGCTGATCCAGGGCGTCGGTCAGTCGGTGCTGGACGCGGCGCAGTCCGTGGGACCGGACGAGGCGACCATCACCTTCGGCGTCGAGATCGTCGCCAAACCCGGCAAGGCGATCGCCGTGCTCGCCGACGGGGAGGCCAAGGCGTCCCTGGAGGTCGCCCTGGTGTGGAAGCTCGACGAGCGCCGCGAGCGGAAGCTCGCCGAGCGCCGTGAGCGGGCCACCACCGAGTCCGGCACGGATGTCTGAGCGGCGAGATGCCCGCCTCGAGCACCTGATCGAGAACGCCACGGTCCACTTCCACTCCGCGCGTCCCGACGACGAGGACATGTGGGGCAGCGGCTTTCTCGTCGCTCCGGGGTGGGTACTGACCTGCGCCCATGTGCTGCACGGCCGTATCGGGAAGAGGGGCGACGAGGAGTTCCGGGTGCGGGGCCCCGGCCTCCACGACGGCCGCCCTGTGCCCGCCCGGCTCGAGGAGTGCCTCTACCAGGGATCGCTCGGCGAGCAGATCCACGAGCGGCCGAATCTGCCCGTGGAGCAGGACATGGCGCTGGTGCGCCTGCTCGACCGGTCCGTGGAGCACGAGTGCGTCTGGCTGAGCGACCGCTCCGACCATCCGTTCGGCGACCACCGGATCGTGTACGGCTACCGGCCGCTGGCCGACGGGGCGGCCCAGGCGTGGAACGGCGAGGCCACGGTGAACGCCCACGACGGGCCGTACGGACTGCGGCTCGGGCCCAGCAACGAGTTCCCGTCCGGAGTCTCCGGCGGCCCGGTGCTGGATCCGGCCACCGGAGCCGTCGTGGCCGTCATCAAATGCCGCCGCGGCGACCGGGACGGCGGACTGTCCATAGCGGTCTCCTTGATGCGGCGGTTCGCGGCCTACCACCAGGTGATCGCCGCGCACGACCGATGGCACGACAAGCGCCGCAGGGTGGAGCACAACTGGGTCACCCGGCAGACGAAGCTGCCCGGGACCCCGCGCGAGGCCGACTCCGACCAGTGGAGCCCCGCGGACCGCCGGAAGGCGCTCGCGCTGCTGGCGGCGGTCGAGCCCGCCGACGCGCCCCACACCATCATCCGGCTGGTGCGCAAGGCGCGCGGCGACGACCCGGCCGGGCGCCCGCACCTGCCCGTCTCCTGGCGCGACGGGCACGGGCAGCTGTACGAGGGGGACCGGCCGCAGGAGGCGTTCGTCTTCCTGCGCTATCTCCGCCTGGTCCAGCTGTTCCTGGAGGCCCGCGATCCCGCGGAAAAGGCCGCCGTCGAACAACTCGGCGAGTGGATATGGGACCGGCTCGCCGAGGTCAGGCCGTCGGTGCGCACCAACGTGGAGGACGCCGTGCTGCCGCCCGGGCTGCTCCCGTGCGGGCAGCGGTCCGTGGAGCCGTACCCGGGACCCGGCGAGCGCGGGGTGGTGCTGCTGGAGCTCGAGCCGCTCGACGACGACCACTCCCGCTTCTACTGGACGCTGCGCGTCGACGACGGCGGCGAGAACAGCGACATCCCCCGCTACGGAACGACCACCGGTCCCGGCGTCGACCGGGACCACCTGCGGGACGTGCTCGACGAGCCGCTCGCCAAGGCCTTCGCGTCGGTGGACCGCCCGGAGCAGCCGGCGCCGCTCGAGGTCGCCCTGGACCTGTCGAACTTCGACACTCCCGTCCACACCTGGCAGATCTACGACTCCGCGCCGTTGTGGGACCGGGCACGCCAGCAACTCCTCGGTGTGCGCCGTCCCGTGGTCATCCGTGACATCGAGCGCCGGGGAGTTCCGGCCGAATCCTGGGACACCCGCTGGGCGGAGATGCTGTCCCTCGGACGGCTGACCGCGAGGAACACCGTCTTCGACGGCGACCCCCTGGAGGCCCACCGGTTCGCGCGGATGCCTCCCGGACACATCCCCGTGCAGTGCCGGCGGGCCGGATCGGGCGCCGGCCGGACGGCGATGCGCATGGCCCTGGACGCCGGACACGGGGTCGCCCTGTGGCACTCCGGTGACCATCCGGGACACGAGTGCGGATCCCGCTGCGACGACCTGCACCGGGCGACCGTCGGCTTCCTGGCGGAAGTGGCCGATCCGGCTGAACTGCCGGACCGCCTCCGCCGTATCAGAGAGCACATCACCACAGGGAACGGACATCACTGGGCCGGCGAGGTCGCCGTCCTCTATGACGACCCGCGCCGTCCCCTGCCCGCGGAAGAAGGGGTGTTCGATGCCCCATGACTCCCGGTGGACACCCCGCGACACCCCTGCACGGCTGTCTGGAAATCGACTGACGGCTTCTCGCGGACGGGTAAGTTTTCAGGGGCCCGTTGTGGGCGCCGCCTGCCCTCGTCGGCCGTGACGCGCCGTGCCATCGATCGTCGACGAGGAGCGAACCATGAGCGAGTGGCTGGTCTACCGGGGCAAGGGCGAACCCGCGCCGGCACGCGTCGACTCCCTGCCGCCGCCCCCGCACTGGCGCCGGTTCGACGGCACACCCCTCGACGACGTGTACCCGGTACCCACCATCGACAGCGCCTCCTCCCGGCGGCTGGGCCGCCGCCCCCCGCTGCCGGTGCAGGACCCGCGGGCCGTGGAACTCATCAACGCCGCCCTCTACCTGCGCCGCCCCCTGCTGGTCACGGGCGAGCCCGGCTCCGGCAAGAGCACCCTGGCGCACGCGCTGGCCCACGAACTGGGGCTCGGCCGCGTCCTGCAGTGGCCCATCGTCAGCCGCACCGAGCTGACGTCCGGGCTGTACGCCTACGACGCGATCGGCCGCCTCCAGGACGCGCAGCTCGACCGGGCGGGCGCCGAGGAGACGGAGGAGTCGCCCGGGGCACGCCGCGACCTCTCGATCGGCCGCTACATCCGGCTGGGCCCGCTGGGCACGGCCCTGCTCCCGATGAAACGCCCCCGGGTCCTGCTCATCGACGAGCTGGACAAGAGCGACATCGACCTGCCGAACGACCTGCTCAACGTCATCGAGGAGGGCGAGTTCGGCATCCCGGAGCTGGAGCGCATCGCCGACCGCGCCGGCCAGGGCACCGTGCAGGTCCTCACCGACGACGGGCAACGGGCGCCCGTCACCGGCGGGCGGATCCGCTGTCATGCCTTCCCGGTGGTCGTGATGACGAGCAACGGCGAACGCGAGTTCCCCGCCCCCCTGCTGCGCCGGTGCGTCCATCTGCACCTCGACCCGCCGCGCGGCGACCGGCTCGCCGCCATGGTGCAGGCCCACTTCGGCGAAGGCGCCGACCGGGACCACCGCGACCTCCTGGAGCTGTTCGCCGCGGACGGGGCGGGACCGCACCGGCCGACCGACCAGCTGCTCAACGCCATCTTCCTCACCCAGCGGGTGGCTCCGCCGGGCAGTCCGCGCCGTACGGAACTGGCGCGGCTGCTGATGGGATCACCCGACTCCGGACAGCGGTAACCGGCCATGACCGTCGCCGCATCCCTGGAGCTGCTCGCCCGCCGGCTGCGCGAGGCCGGGCTCGCTCCGGACGCCGAGGAACTCGCGGACGCGCTCTGGCTCGCCCGCCACGTCCCCGGCACCACGGCGACCACCGGAACCACCGACGAGGACGACGCCCGAGAGGACCCGGCCGTCCGGCGGGACGGCGACCGCGCCACCGTTCCGCCCGAGACGGCCCTGACCGTTCGCGCCCGGAAGCGGACCGAGGACCGCCGGACGCCGGCGGTCGGCGGCATCGTGACCGAAGGCCCCGCGGGCGCCACCGGCACCGTCGTGGCCACCCGGGTGCCCGCCGCCTCCGTCCTGCCCGAACCGCCCGCCCTGCAAAGGGCGTTACGGCCGCTCAACCGCTACCGGCCGCCGAGCGGGCCCTCGTGGTCCGGACTGGACGAGGAGGCGACCGCGCAGCGGGCGGCCGACACCGGTGTGATCGTCCCGGTGCCGGCCCTGGGCCGCCGCCGGGAGGCACGACTGCAACTGGTCATGGACGTCTCCTCGTCCACCGTGGTGTGGCAGGACACCTTCGCCGAGCTGCGCCGGATCTGCGAGCGCGCCGGCGCCTTCCGGGAGATCCGGACCCACTACCTCCATGAGGGTGGGCGGGACGGGGTACGGGTGGCACCCTCGCCGGACCCGTCGTCGCCCGCCGACGACCCCGGCCTGCTGCGCGACCCGAGCGGACGCCGGCTGACCCTGGTCCTCAGCGACTGTGCGGGACCGCTGTGGCGCAACGGCACCATGCAGCGGCTGCTGCACGACTGGGCGGGCTGTGCCCCGGTCGCCGTCGTGCAGCCGCTGCCCCAGCGGATGTGGCGGGGCACGCACCTGCCCGCCTACTCCGGGGAACTGCACCGCCGCGAGGGACTGACCGGGGGCC
Organism: Streptomyces sp. NPDC046931; assembly: GCF_040644655.1. NCBI lineage: Bacteria > Bacillati > Actinomycetota > Actinomycetes > Kitasatosporales > Streptomycetaceae > Streptomyces > Streptomyces sp. NPDC046931. The sequence goes on along the minus strand of NZ_JBEYWX010000001.1, from coordinate 178,793 downwards.
TGGAATTCCGGTCGGAACGCGCCGGGCCGCCCCCCAGGCGCGCCCTGCCGGTGCCCGTGCTCGCCCTGCGCCCCTCCTCCCTCGCGGGCTGGGTCCGCCTGGTGTGCGACGCGACCGCCCGGCGCCAGGTCGCCTCCGCGGCCTGGGTGCGGGCCGACCATCCGGCGACCGCCGCACGGCCGCTCGCCGAGCGCGAAATCAGCCCGCGCGACCGGGTCCGGGCGTTCCGGCGTACCGCCTCGCAGGACGCACGGCACCTCGCCGAGTACCTGGCCACCGTCCCCCTCGTGCTGCCTGTGATGCAGCTCGTGCAGCGGGCCATGCTGCCCGGCAGCGGCCCGGAGGCGATGGCGGAGGTCCTTCTCGGCGGGCTGCTCAGACGCAGCGACGCCGTCGCGGACGGCGGATACGAGTTCATCGGGAGCGTGCGCGAGGAGCTCCTGCGCCATCTGCCCGGCGGCGAGGCCCAGCTCGTCCTCAAGCACAGCTCGCAGTACGTCGAACGGCAGTACGGCCGCTCGGCCCGGAACTTCCCGGCGCTGGCCGCCGCCTACCTGTCCGGCGCGACGGCCGAACCCACCGGGGCCGGAGACGGCACCGACGACCGTCTGCTGCGCGCCTTCGCCCGGATCTCCTCCCAGGTCCTCGCCCGCTACGGGAAGGTCCCCTCCGCCCCGCCCGGAGCGGGCCCGGCGCAGCTGGCCGCGCACGCGCACGAGCTGCTCGACCGCTACGCCGCCCAAGGCACCGCCCGCGACCTCGACGAGGGCATCGGCCTGCTGCGCCGCGCACTCGAGGTCGAGCGCCGGCAGACGGAACGCAACGCGCTGCGGGCCCGGCTGGCCGGGGCCCTGCTGGAACGGTGGCGCGTGACGGGAACGGCCGACAACCTCCGGGAGGCGTACGAGGTCCTTCCCCGCACCCGCAAGACCGACCCGGCGGAACTCGTCAGGGAGGCGCGGATCCTGCTCTACATCGCCGCCGACCTGGAGAGCGCGGGCGCGGCCGCCGCTACCCTGCCCGCGGGGCTCGGCCAGGACCTCGGCGAGCCCGACGCCACCCCCCGCCGGCTGGCCCTGCTCGCCTACCGGCAGGCCCGGCAGCGGCTGGAGGAGATCCCGCCCGATGCGGAGCGATGGACGACCCGTGCCCTGGGACTGCGCGCCACCGCCGTGTTCCAGGCTGCGTCGCTGGTCGCCCGGGCCGGCACCGCCGTGCTCCGCCCGGACGAGGGGGCACCCCAGGACTGGGCCGCCCAGCAGTTCGAACAGGCGGCGGGCCTCGCGACCCAGCACCGGCTGCGCAACGACGAGGCGTCGTCCCGCCTCCTGGAGGCCCGGGCGCTGCTCGCGCTGGCCCGGCACGACTCCGGACGCGGCACAAGGCCCTGGGAACCCGGACCGGAGCGGCGCGCCCTCGCCCACCGCTCCGCCGAGCTGGCCGAGGTGGGCTTCCGGGAGGCGCTGCCGCTGCGCGCCGCCGAGGGAGCCGACGCCCGGGAGCTGACCCGGATCTGTCTCGACATGGCCGGGGCCCTGGACCTCACCCGGGACGCGGAGCAGGACCCCCGCGCCCGCCGCAGGATCACCACCGTGCTCCAGCAGGCACTGGACCACGCGGGAGACGACTCGGAACTGCGGTCCGAGTGCTTCGACCGGCTCGGCGAGGCATACCTGGCGACCTATGAACTCACCCGCGACGCGCGTGAGCTGGAGGCGGCCGTCTGGTCCTGGTGGCAGGCCGCCGGAGAGCTGTCCCTGGACGATCCGTACCGGCCCGGTCTGCTGCTCCGGCTGGGCCTCGCCCTGGGCGCCGCCGACGAGTGGACCGACGCCGTGCGGGTGCTGCGGATGGCCGTCGACGAATCCTCCGAGCAGGACCCCGAACTGCCGCGCCGCCGGGTGGAACTGGGCGATGCGCTTCTGCACCGGAACCTGCTCCAGGGCGGCCTGTCCGATCTCCACGAGGCCGACTGGATAGTCGGCACCGCCGCCCGGGAGACCGACGACGACCTGCTCGCCGCACGCGCCTGGCGGCTGCGCGCCGCGGCCGCCGGACGACTGGCCGACCACACGGCGCAGTGGTCCGACTGGGAGCGGGTCGCCGACCATCTGCTGCGGGCCGCCGAACTCTACCGGGACCTGGACCTCGCGGCCGCGGAGGCCCGCGTGCGGGTCGAGCGCGGCGAGGCCCTCGGCCAGGCCTCGGCCCCGGCCCGCGCCGCCGAGGAGTACCGCACGGCACTCAGGCTGTACGAGCGGGCCGGACTGGGCGACGGGGACGAGGCGGAGGACGCCCGGGCCGCCCTGAGCGCCCTGGATCCGAGCGGCGGGGGCGAGGCATGAGAAGTCCGGACGACGCCCCGGGCATACCCCTGCCCGTTTTCGAGCGCCCCGGCATCGGCGGCGCCCCCCACCCCGTACTCGCCGCGGTACTGGCCGAACTGCACGCACGAGAGGCGGAGGACGAACTTCCGGCCGCCTACTACGGCGACTCGCCCGATCCCCCGCCGCCGAGCCCCCCGGCGGGAGCCGCCCCGTGAGCTCCGACTGTCTGCGCCAGTTCGTCCTCAAGGTGCACAGCCGCTGCAACCTGGACTGCACCTACTGCTACATCTACCGCAGCCCGGACAGCAGTTGGCGCGACCGCCCGCACCACGTCGGCGAGCACACCATGCGCCAGACCGCCCGGCGCATCGCCGAGCACGTCCAGACCCACCGGCCGCGGTCCGTGCGGGTCGACCTGCACGGCGGGGAGCCGCTGCTGACCGGACCCGAACCGCTCGTCGCCTACGCCGGCGCCGTGCGCCGCGCCGTACCGGCCGGCACCGATGTGACGGTCACCGTGCAGACCAACGGCACCCTGCTCACCCGGCCCGCGCTCGACCGCCTCGCCGACGCCGGCATCCGGATCGGGCTCAGCCTCGACGGCGGTACCGCCGCCCTCAACGCCCGCCGCGTCGACCACGCGGGCCGTCCCTCCTGGCCCGCCGCCCGCCGTGCGGCGCGGATGCTGGCCGCACGGAGGCCGGACGCCTACGGCGGCCTCCTGTGCACCGTCGACCCGGCCACCGACCCCGCCGAGGTCTACCGCTCGCTGCGGGCCCTGGCACCGCCCGCGCTCGACTTCCTGCTGCCGCACCTGCACTGGGGCAGCCGCCCGCCCGGCCGCCACCGCCCCGCTCCCACGCCCTACGGGGACTGGCTGGCCGACGCCTTCGACCTGTGGTGGGACGACACCACACCGGGCCGGCCACGGGTGCGCCTGTTCACCGAGATCGCGGCGCTGCTGCTGGGCGGTTCCTCGCGGACGGACGCGGTGGGCCTGTCGCCGATCGCCGCGGTCGTGGTGGAGACCGACGGCGCGATCGAGCGACTGGACTCGCTGAAGACGGCGTACCCGCACGCGCCCGCCACCGGCCTCGACGTCCACCGCAACTCCTTCGACGAGGCGCTCGGGCACCCGAGGATCGCCGCGCTGAGGGCCGGGCTCGACGCGCTCGGGGAGGACTGCCGCGCCTGCCCCGTGGTGCGGATATGCGGAGGCGGCAACTACGCCCACCGCTACTCCCGCCGCACGGGCCACTTCCGGCACCCGAGTGTGCACTGCGCCGACCTGGAACGCATCATCCGGCACGCCGCCGCGCGGATCGGCGAGCAGCTCTCCGTATCGTCAAGAAGTCTGGTCTAACGTGGAGTTGACGGACCACGACGTAGCCCTCACCTACGTCAGAAGGAGACCCCAGGCATGTCATCCGCGTCCCCTGAGCACGTCACGATCGTCTACGCGGGACAGTCATGGTCCTGGGCGACGTGGATCGAACACCGCCTGGCGCACGCGGGAGCGGTGCCGGAAGCGGTCCGCTGGGACCCCCTGCACACCACGCCGGAGCCCGAGCGGCTGAGCGGTCTGCTGGCCCGCCCCGGCAAACTGCTGCTCCTGCTCGACGACTGGTTCGTGCGCTTCGACGAGGCCCGCCGGCAGGCCTGGGCCGACGTGCTGGCCGGCCTCATGCCCCGGGAGGGGCACCGCGTCGTCGCCGTGTCGATCACCGCCGCCTCCCTGCCGCCGGCCGCCGGACGGCTCGGCCGGGTGCTGCCGCTGCGCGGCCTCGACGCCGACCGGGCCGCCGAGGTGCTGCTCGACGCGCTGGAGGTGACCCCTCCCTCGGGCGGCCCGGTCAGCCTCGACCGCAGCCGCGGCCCGCGCTTCCCCGAGGACCGGCCCGGCATCGACAACGCCCCCCGCCACAACCGTGACTTCACCGGCCGTGAGCGCGTCCTGGAACGCATGCACCAGGCGTTCACCGAAGGCGGTGATGGCACCCGCGTCGCGCTGCGCGGCCCGGGCGGGGTCGGCAAGACGCAGACGGCGACCGAGTACGTGCACCGCTACAAGGGCGAGTACGACATCGTCTGGTGGGTCCGCGCCTCGGTGCGCAACCGGGCCCGCGAGGACTTCGCCCGGCTCGCCGACAAGCTCGGCGCGGAACCGGACACCGGAGACGCCCTGCGGGGACGCATCGAGGCGGCCAAACGGGCCCTGGCCGACCGCATCCGCTGGCTGGTCGTCCTGGACGGGGCGGAGGACCCCGAGGACCTCGGGACGCTGCTGCCCGAAGGCCCCGGCCATCTCCTGGTCACCACTCCGCGCAGGGAGTGGCACCGGTGGGTCGGCCAGATCGTCGACCTACCCCCGTTCGACCGCGAGGAGTCCGTGGACTTCGCGTGCCGGCGCAGCCGCCGGCTCACCCGCGACAGCGCGGACCGCCTCGCCGCCGCGGTCGAGGACCACCCGCTGCTCATGGACCAGACCGCGGCCTGGGTGGAGCTGAACGAGACCGCCGACATCGACGCGTACATCGCCCGTATCCAGGAGGGCGACCCGCACAGCGTTCCCGTCGTCTCCTCCGAGGAGTACCGCAAGGAGTTCCAGGCCGCCTGGGGGCAGACCGTCAACACCCTGCGCGAGAAGCACCCCAACGCCTACGAACTGCTCTCGCTCTTCGCGTTCTTCTCGCCCGACGTGATCCCGCTGGGCCTGGTGCAGTCGGCCCGCGCCGGGGACCTGCCCCCGCACCTGGTGTCCCTGGTCACCGAGCCGAGCAGCTGGAACACCGCGCTGCGGGTGCTGTCCGAGGCCACCTCCATGCGGCTGGAGTACGAGCAGGGGCCCATGGACATCCAGACCGTCGGCACGCTGCGTATGCACCGGCTTTTCCACCGCTTCGTCCGCGGACATCTGGGCCACGAGGAGGCACGGCGGTCGGCCGAGACCGCCCGCCGGGTGCTCGTCGCCGCCGACCCCCGCCGCCCCGGCGACCGCGTCCACTGGTCGCGGTACGCGGAGGTGATACCGCATCTGGAACCCACCGGCGCGCTGCACTCCACGGACCGGGACGTACGGGCGCTGGTGCTCAACTGCATCGAGTACCTGCGGATCCGCGGCGAGTACAAGGAGGGCCGGCAGCTCAGCAGGGCGGCCGTCGCCGCCTGGACCGCCGTCTCCACGGACACCGACCCGGACGTCCTCGTCGCCGTGCACCAACGGGCCAACATGGAACGCCGGCTCGGCAACTACCGCGAGGCCGAGCGCATCGGACGGGACGTGCTGCGCCGGATCACCGCCGACCCCGAGCGCAGCCCCATCCAGGTGCTGCGGGCCAAGAACGGGCTCGGCGGAACCCTGATGGCGCTCGGGCAGTACGAGGAGGCCCGCCTGCTGTACGAGGACGCCGAGGCGCAGGCGGCGGCCGACCTCGGCGAGCACGAGGTGCCGCGTACCCTCGCCATCCGCGGCAACCTCGCGATCGCCCTGCGGCTGCTGGGCCACTACGAGGAGTCCCTGTCCCTGCACCGGGCCGTCCTGGAGTCGTACATCGCCCTCAACGGCGGCCGGGACCCGGCGACGCTCGACGCCGGCCTGCACACCGCCTGGACGCTGCGGCTGCTGGGCCGGTACGGCGAGGCGCTGGCCATCCAGGAGCTGAACTTCCGCCTGCACAGGGAGGTGCTGGGCGGCAACCACGGACAGACCCTGCTCGCCCAGCACAATCTCGCGCTGTGCCTGCGCCGCGACGGGTCCCATCTGCGGGCCCGGGGACTGATGCGGGAGGCCCGCGACCGGATGCTGCGCCGGCACGGCCCCGGCCACCCCGAGACGCTGATGCTGAACACGGACTACGCGATGCTGCTGCGCGACATCGGCGAACTGGAAGAGGCCCGTGAACTCGCCGAGGCCGCCCACGGCCGCTATACGCGTCTGCTCGGCGACAGCCACCCCTATGTCGCGGGAGCCCTCGACAACTGCGCTCTCGTCCAGGGCGACCAGGGGGACCTGGACGGTGCCCGGGAGCGCGCGGAGCGGGCCAGGGCGGGGATGGAGCGCGCCCTGGGCACGGCCCACGTCTGGTCCGTCGGCTGCGCCATGAACACGGCGACGGCGCTCGCCCGGACCGGTGAGCTGGAGCGCGCGGTCGCGCTCGGCCGGGACGCCCTCGGGCGGGCGCGTGCCGCGGTCGGGGACGCGCACGTCCTCACCCTCAACCTCGCGGCGGGCCTCGCGCAGGATCTGGCGACGACCGGGCGGGAGGAGGAGGCGCAGAGCGTACGTCAGGAGGCGGTCCGCAAGCTCACCGAGAGCTTCTTCGAGGAGCACCGCCAGGTGCGGTACATGCTCGACGGACGGCGCCCCTACTGGGACTTCGAACCGCAGATGATGTGAGACGGGCCGCACGCCGAGGGGCCCGCCCCCGAGCCGGAACTCGGGAGCGGGCCCCTCAGGCGACCGTATGGCCTTACGCCTCGAACACCTCGCGCACGAGCTGCTCCTGCTCCGCCTGGTGCCGCTTCGCGGAACCGACGGCCGGGGACGAGCCGTGCGGGCGGGAGATCCGGCGCAGGCGCTCGCCCGCCGGGACGTCCGCGCCGACCGCCAGGTCCAGGTGGTCGATGAGGTTCAGGGCGATGAACGGCCATGCGCCCTGGTTGGCCGGCTCCTCCTGCGCCCACAGGTACTTCTCGGCGTTCGGGTACTTCTTGATCTCCGCCTGGAGCTCGGCGCCCGCCAGCGGGTACAGGCGCTCGAGGCGGATGATCGCGGTGTCCGTCACCCCGCGCTTCTGCCGCTCGGCATCGAGGTCGTAGTAGACCTTGCCGGCGCAGAAGACGACCTTGCGGACCGCGGCCGGGTCCACCGACGCATCGCCGATGACCGGACGGAACCGGCCCGTCGTGAACTCCTCCGCCTTGGACGCGGCGGCCTTGAGGCGCAGCATCGACTTCGGCGTGAAGACCACCAGCGGCTTGTGGTGCGGGTTGTGCACCTGCCAGCGCAGGAGGTGGAAGTAGTTCGACGGCAGGGTCGGCATCGCGACCGTCATGTTGTTCTGGGCGCAGAGCTGGAGGAACCGCTCCGGGCGGGCCGAGGAGTGGTCCGGGCCCTGGCCCTCGTAGCCGTGCGGGAGCAGCAGGGTGACGCCGGACGTCTGGCCCCACTTCTGCTCGGCCGACGAGATGAACTCGTCCACGACCGTCTGCGCGCCGTTGACGAAGTCGCCGAACTGCGCCTCCCACATCACGAGCGCGTCCGGGCGGGCCAGCGAGTAGCCGTACTCGAAGCCCATCGCCGCGTACTCGGACAGCAGGGAGTCGTAGACGTTGTAGCGCGCCTGGTCCTCGGAGAGGTACTGAAGCGGCGTGTAGTCCTCGCCCGTCTGGCGGTCGATGATGACCGCGTGGCGCTGGCCGAAGGTGCCGCGGCGCGAGTCCTGGCCGGACAGGCGGACCGGGACGCCTTCGAGGAGCAGCGAGCCGATCGCGATGGTCTCGCCCATGCCCCAGTCGATCGTGCCGTCCTCGACCATCGCCGCCCGGCGCTGGAGCTGGGGCAGCAGGCGCGGGTGGACGGTGATGTTGTCGGGGATGTTGACCTGGGACTCGGCGATCCGCTTGACGACCTCGGCGGAGACCGCGGTGTCGACCGCCACCGGGAAGCCGTCCTGCGGCTCCTGCGGCGCGGCCGAGACCGACTGCGACGTGGCCTCGCGGACCTCCGTGAAGACCTTCTCCAGCTGGCCCTGGTAGTCCTGAAGGGCGTGCTCGGCCTCCTCCAGGGTGATGTCGCCCCGGCCGATCAGCGACTCGGTGTACAGCTTGCGCACCGAGCGCTTCTTGTCGATCAGGTCGTACATCAGCGGCTGGGTGAAGGCCGGGTTGTCCGACTCGTTGTGACCGCGGCGGCGGTAGCAGATGAGGTCGATCACCACGTCCTTGTTGAACGCCTGGCGGAACTCGAAGGCCAGGCGCGCGACGCGCACGACCGCCTCGGGGTCGTCGCCGTTCACGTGGAAGATCGGGGCCTCGATCATGCGGGCCACGTCCGTCGCGTACATGGAGGAACGCGAGGACTCGGGGGCCGCGGTGAAGCCGACCTGGTTGTTGATGACGATGTGGACCGAGCCGCCGGTGCGGTAGCCGCGCAGCTGCGACATGTTCAGGGTCTCGGCCACCACGCCCTGGCCCGCGAAGGCCGCGTCGCCGTGGATCGCCACCGGCAGGACCGTGAAGTCCGTACCGCCCTTGTTGATGATGTCCTGCTTGGCGCGGGAGACGCCCTCCAGGACCGGGTCCACCGCCTCCAGGTGGGACGGGTTCGCGACCAGGCTGACCTTGATCTGCTCGCCGTCCAGGCCGGTGAAGGTGCCCTCGGCGCCCAGGTGGTACTTGACGTCGCCGGAGCCGTGCATCGACTTCGGGTCGAGGTTGCCCTCGAACTCGCGGAAGATCTGCGCGTAGGACTTGCCGACGATGTTGGCGAGGACGTTCAGACGGCCGCGGTGGGCCATGCCGATGACGACCTCGTCCAGGCGGGACTCGGCCGCGCTGTCGATCACCGCGTCGAGCAGCGGGATGACCGACTCGCCGCCCTCCAGGGAGAAGCGCTTCTGGCCGACGTACTTGGTCTGGAGGAAGGTCTCGAAGGCCTCCGCCGCGTTCAGCCGGCGCAGAATGCGCAGCTGCTCCTCGCGCTCCGGCTTGGAGTGGGGGCGCTCCACGCGGTCCTGGATCCACTTGCGCTGCTTGGGGTCCTGGATGTGCATGTACTCGATGCCGGTGGTGCGGCAGTACGAGTCGCGCAGCACACCGAGGATGTCGCGCAGCTTCATCATCGACTTGCCGGCGAAGCCGCCGACGGCGAACTCGCGCTCCAGGTCCCACAGGGTGAGGCCGTGCTCGACGATGTCCAGGTCGGGGTGCTTGCGCTGGCGGTACTCCAGCGGGTCGGTGTCGGCCATCACGTGACCGCGGACCCGGTAGGAGTGGATCAGCTCGAAGACGCGGGCGGCCTTGGTGACGTCGTCGTCGTGCGAGGCGTCGATGTCCTTGAGCCAGCGGACCGGCTCGTAGGGGATGCGCAGGGCCTCGAAGATCTCGTCGTAGAAGCCGTTCTCGCCGAGCAGGAGGCCCGCGACGACGCGCAGGAACTCGCCGGAGGCGGCGCCCTGGATCACCCGGTGGTCGTAGGTCGACGTGAGCGTCATGACCTTGGAGATGCCGAGCTTGTTCAGGGTGTCCTGGGAGGTGCCCTGGAACTCCGCCGGGTAGTCCATCGAGCCGACGCCCATGATCACCGACTGGCCGGGCATCAGGCGCGGGACCGAGTGGACCGTGCCGAGGCCGCCGGGGTTGGTGAGGGAGACCGTCACGCCGGTGAAGTCGTCCATCGTCAGCTTGCCGTCGCGGGCGCGGCGGACGATGTCCTCGTAGGCCTGCCAGAACTCGAAGAAGTTCAGCCTCTCGGCCTTCTTGATCGCCGCGACGACGAGCTGGCGGTCGCCGTTCGGCTTGACCAGGTCGATGGCGAGGCCGAGGTTGACGTGTTCCGGCTTGACCAGGGTGGGCTTGCCGTCCTTCTCCGCGAACGACCAGTTCATCGACGGCATGGCCTTGATGGCCTGGACCATCGCGTAGCCGATCAGGTGCGTGAAGGAGATCTTCCCGCCCCGGGCGCGCTTGAGGTGGTTGTTGATGACGATGCGGTTGTCGAAGAGCAGCTTCACCGGGACCGCGCGCACGGACGTGGCCGTGGGCAGCTCCAGCGAGGCGTTCATGTTCTTCGCGACGGCGGCGGAGGGGCCGCGCAGGGTCACCAGCTCGGGACCGACGGGCGCCAGGGCCACGGGCTCGTCCTTCTTGGGCTGCGCGGGTGCCGCGGCGGGCTTCGCGGCGGCGGGAGCGGCCGCGGCGGGTTTGGCCGGGGCGGCGGGCCGCGCGGCGGCCGGCGCCTGCGGTGGCGCGGGAGCGGCGGCGGGCGCGGCGGGTGCCGGAGCGGCCGGAGCTGCCTGGGCCGACGTGGTGGTCTCTGCGGCCCCCGCGGCCGCAGTACCCGCCGCAGCCGGGGAGGCAGGGGCACCCGGCTTGTAGTCGGCGAAGAAGTCCCACCAGGCGCGGTCTACCGAATTCGGGTCCTGGAGGTACTGCTGATAGATCTCGTCGACGAGCCACTCGTTCGCGCCGAACGCGGCTGCGGGGTTCTTCCCGGCTTGGGCGTCGGTGGAGACACTCGAGTTACTGGGGGACTGTGGCGACACGGCGGCAACCGCCCTCTTCCGCTTCACAAGGTTATGGACAGCGGAAATAAAGGCTACGCCTCCCCGGGGGTGAAGGTCAGGTCGGGCCGGTTCATCGTCGCGTAAGTCACATCGGAGAGCGTGTTTCGGGGCTGGAAATGGCGGGAAACAAGCGTGGTTCCGTGGTGAGAGGGGTACGACGACCCGGGCCCGGAGCGGAGGCTGCACGGGCCTGTGCCTGATCACACGTGTCCGTCAGCCGGTCCATGCGTGGATCTTGTTGTTCCGCTTCGAACTTTACGTCAACTTGGGAGAGATGACTCCCCTGGAAGGGTGACCTGGATCCGGCAGCCCCTGGAGGATTCGGCCACCCCGATCCGGCCACCGTGCAGATCCACCGCCCAGCGCGCGATCGCCAGGCCGAGGCCCGTGCCGCCGTCGCTGCCCGGACCGTGCGGCCGGCTCACGGCGCCGCGGTTGAAGCGCTCGAAGACCCGGTGCCACTCGGACTGCGGGATACCGGGGCCCTCGTCCAGCACCTCGAGCTCCAGGGAGTCGGGGGCGGGCCCCCGCCGGGCCTTCACCGTCACGCGGCCGTGCGGAGGGCTGTGCTTGACCGCGTTGTCGATCAGGTTGGCGACGACCTGGTGGATGCGCTCCGGGTCTGCGTGCGCGGTCAGCTCGGGCGGGGAGACGTCGAGGTGCAGATGGACGTCCGTGCGGGTGTGGCTGCCGGAGCCCGAGGCGATGCCCGCCCGCGCGGAGGCCACCATCTGGGCCTCCTTGAGGACGCCCGAGAGATACGGCCACACCTCGAAGCGGCGCTTCTTCAGCGGGACGACGCCGTTGTCCAGGCGGGAGAGGTCCAGCAGGGTCTCCACCAGGCGCCCGAGGCGCTCGGTCTGCTTCAGGGCGGTGCGCATGGTCTCGGGGTCGGCCTCGGTGACGCCGTCCACGATGTTCTCCAGCACCGCGCGCAGGCCCGCGATGGGGGTGCGCAGCTCGTGTGAGACGTTCGCCACCAGTTCCTTGCGCTGGCGGTCCTGGGCCTCCAGCTCGTCGGCCATCAGGTTGATGGTGTCGGCCAGGTTACCCAGCTCGTCGCGGCGGTTGTCACGGACCCGGCGGGTGTAGTCGCCGTGCGATATCGACCGGGCGACCGCGTTCATCTCGTCCAGCGGCGCGGTGAGCGAGTGCGCCACGAACTGCGTGATCAGCAGCGTGGCGATCATCGAGAAGACCGTGATGAAGCGCAGCTCGGTCTCGGTGCGCACCGCTATCAGCAGCAGGCCCGTGGTGATGAGCACCGAGATGACGACCAGCGCACCCAGCTTTGTCTTGATCGAGAACGGGCGTACGCCGCCCCAGGGTTCCCCGGGGCTCCTCCGTGCGGCCGGCCCGCCGCTCATGGCGTCGGGGTCTCCAGGGCGTAGCCCACACCGTGCACGGTGCGGATGCGCTCCGCGCCGATCTTCCGCCGCAGGGCCTTGATGTGGCTGTCCACGGTGCGGGTGCCGGAGGCGTCCGCCCAGTCCCACACCTCCGCGAGCAACTGCTCCCGGGAGAGCACCGCGCGCGGCGTGTTGGCCAGGCAGACGAGCAGATCGAACTCGGTGGGCGTGAGGTGGACGTCCTCACTGCGCACCCGCACCCGGCGCTGGGCGTGGTCGATCTCCAGCTCGCCGAGGCGCAGAATGCCGCTGCGGGGTGTGGCGGCGGCCAGCGCGGCCCGCTCCACCCGCCTCAGCAGCACATGCACCCGCGCCGCCAGCTCCCGCATCGAGAACGGCTTGGTCATGTAGTCGTCGGCGCCGACGCCGAGCCCGACCAGCATGTCCGTCTCGTCGTCGCGCGCGGTGAGCATCAGCACCGGTACCGGGCGCTGCGCCTGCACACGGCGGCAGACCTCCAGGCCGTCGAAGCCCGGCAGCATGATGTCGAGAATCAGCAGGTCCGGCTGCCATGCCTCGGCCGTGTCGACCGCCGACGGACCGTCGCCGGCCGTTTGCACGAGGAATCCTTCCGCGCGCAGCCGGGCGGCGATGGCGTCGACGATCGTCGGGTCGTCCTCGACCACCAGAACCCGCCGCTGAGCGCCCGGGGTCGCCGTCGTGCCGTTGTGCGCGGTGTGTGTCTGCTCCATCGCCCGCCCCTGAGTTGCTTTCCGGAATCCGTGGGGTGATCCCATGACTGCGATTGACGCTTGAATGATCCGCGTCAGGGAAGCAGGGTACGGGGAGTTACCGCCGGTCGGCTATCCAGGTCGGACAGCCAGATGCACGACGTCCGGAACGCCCCGGGCAACGGGCACCTCTTCGGTATGCACCTGCCGGAACCCGGCATTCCAGAGGGTTCCTTCAAATTCCGGAGAGGGCTGGGCCGACCACACCGCGAGCACTCCGCCGGGCCTCAACACCCGTGCGCAGCCCGCCAGTCCGGACGCGGAGTACAGGCTGTCGTTGCCGTCCGTGACCGTCCAGTCGGGGCCGTTGTCGATGTCGAGACACAGCGCGTCGTACGTGGCGGATGTCTCACGCACATACGTGACGAGATCGGCCTCGACGATGCGGGTGCGGGAATCGGCGAGCGCGGGGGCGGACACGGTGGCCAGGGGGCCGCAGAGGTGCCAGTCGATGACGGCGCGCTCGCGCTCGACGACCGTGATCTCCGCCCAGCGCGCGTCCGCCGCCGCATGTGCGAGCGAGAAGCCGACGCCGAGCCCGCCGATCAGCACGCTCGGCTCCGGGCGTCCGTCCAGGGCCTCGTACGCGGCGTCCACGAGCAGCCGCTCCGAGCGCCCGTCGGAGGTGTCCATCAGAAAACAGCCGTTGGCGATGATCTGGAGCAGCTCGCCGTGGCGGCGGAGCACGACCTCGCCGTGCGGGCCCTCGCGACGGTCCAGGACTTCAGGGGTCTCACAGATGTCGTACGGATGAGGCATGAGTCACATTGTGGTGTCGAGAGGTCTCCTGGGCGAGGGATATTCAGGTACCGCCAGGGATGTGCACAGCCGTCTGATGAGTCCCCCGGACGCAGAAACCGCCTGAGAAGTTGCTTTGAATCCGGCACGTCGGTGGCGTCGGTCATAGACAGCGGCCCGGGGCGGCACCAAGGGTGGGGCGTGACGGAAGGAGCTCCCCGCCTTGGAAAGCACGGTCTCGGCGGCTGACGCCAGGGTCGCGGCCCCCGGGACGCCTCTGCTCGACGGCATGCCGCGCCAGCGCACCGCACGGCTTCCCGCCGCCCCGGCCGCGCCCCGCATCCCGGCCGCCGCTCCCGTGCCCCGCCCGGGCCCGTTCGTCCGGAGTCTCCTGCCGACCCCCGCGGAGACGCCCTTCACCTTCGGATACGCCGCCGTCCTCGTCGTGACCTCCCTGTTCGCCGCGTACACCGACCCCTCGCTGGTGCACACCCTGTACCAGGAGTCCAGCACCGACGTCGCCCATCTGGTGCGCAGCCCGGCGCTGGTGCTGGTCGCCAGCGCGCTGTGGATCGCGGGCGGGGTGACCTCGTCGTACGCCCTCCTCTTCCTGTTCGTGCTGACGGCGCTGGAGCGGCGGATCGGCGGCCGGCGCACGGCCGTCGTCTTCCTGCTCGGGCATGTCCTCGCGACCCTGGCCACCGAGATCCCGGTCGGCGCCGCGGTGCTGGCGGGCCATCTGCCCGGCAGTTCCCTGCACCGCCTCGACTACGGCATCAGCTTCGGTGTTGCGGCGTGCGTCGGCGCGCTGACCGGCCTGCTGCCGCCGTGGCCGCGCCGGACGGTGCTCACCGTGTTCGGCGGGATCCTGCTGGCCGACCTGATCCAGCTCACGGACCCCCTGAGCAACTGGGGCCACCTGCTGTCCCTGGCGATCGGCGTGGGGACCTGGCCCCTGGTCCGGCGCTGGCAGCGGACGGGCCCTCAGGGCGCCCTCGCCACCCCGTCCACCGCCTGAGCGGCCCCGGCTCCGGCACTCCCCAACCGGCAGGCTTTCGGTGATCGCTCAGAGCGAACACCCCTTGGGGAACAATCGGATCGCGGCGTGCATTGAGTCGGCATAACTCAACTTGACTGCCGAAGGGGAGATCATGGCTTCGACGCCCACATCGCTCACCCTGCCTGTGCTGCCGCTCGACGGCGAGGTCGTGCTGCCCGGCATGGTGGTTCCACTTGACCTGAGCGACTCCGACGTGCGCGCGGCGGTGGAGGCCGCGCAGGCAGCCGCCGGTTCGGAACCCGGAAAGCCCAGGGTCCTGCTCGTGCCCCGCATCGACGGCACGTACGCGAGCACCGGTGTGCTCGGCACGGTCGAGCAGGTCGGCCGGCTCGCTGACGGTGACCCGGGCGCCCTGATCCGCGGTCGCGGCCGCGTGCGGATCGGCGCCGGAACGACGGGCCCGGGTGCGGCGCTGTGGGTCGAGGGCACAAGGATCGACGAGAGCGCTCCAAACCCGCTGCCCGGGCACGTCGCCGAACTCGTCAAGGAGTACAAGGCACTCGCCACCAGCTGGCTGAGGAAGCGCGGCGCCTGGCAGGTCGTGGACCGCGTCCAGGCCATCGACGACGTCTCCGCGCTGGCCGACAACTCCGGCTACTCGCCCTTCCTGACCACCGAGCAGAAGGTGGAACTGCTGGAGACCGCCGACCCGGTCGCCCGGCTGAAGCTCGCCACCCGGCAGCTGCGCGAGCACCTCGCCGAACAGGACGTCGCGGAGTCCATCGCCAAGGATGTCCAGGAGGGCGTGGAGAAGCAGCAGCGCGAGTTCCTGCTGCGCCGTCAGCTGGAAGCCGTCCGCAAGGAGCTGCGCGAGCTGAACGGCGACACCCCGGAGGGCGAGGAGTCCGACGACTACCGGGCCCGGGTGGAGGCGGCCGATCTGCCCGAGAGGGCCCGTGAGGCCGCCCTCAAGGAGGTCGACAAGCTGGAGCGGGCGAGCGACCAGTCGCCCGAGGGCTCCTGGATCCGCACCTGGCTCGACACCGTGCTCGAACTGCCGTGGAACGAGCGCACCGAGGACGCCTACGACATCCGCGGCGCCAAGGCCGTCCTGGACGCCGAGCACGCGGGCCTGGACGATGTGAAGGAGCGGATCACCGAGTACCTGGCGGTGCGCAAGCGCCGCGCCGAGCGCGGTCTCGGCGTCGTCGGCGGGCGGCGCGGGGGTGCCGTCCTCGCGCTCGTCGGGCCGCCCGGCGTGGGCAAGACCAGCCTCGGCGAATCGGTCGCGCACGCCATGGGACGCAAGTTCGTCCGGGTCGCGCTCGGCGGTGTACGCGACGAGGCCGAGATCCGCGGTCACCGGCGCACGTACGTCGGTGCCCTCCCGGGCCGGATCGTCCGCGCCGTCAAGGAGGCCGGTTCGATGAACCCGGTCGTCCTGCTCGACGAGATCGACAAGGTGGGCTCGGACTTCCGGGGCGACCCGGCCGCCGCCCTGCTGGAGGTCCTGGACCCGGCGCAGAACCACACCTTCCGGGACCACTACCTGGAGGTCGAACTCGACCTGTCCGACGTCGTGTTCCTCGCGACGGCGAACGTCCTGGAGGCGATCCCCGAGGCACTGGCCGACCGGATGGACATCGTCCGCCTGGACGGCTACACCGAGGACGAGAAGGTCGTCATCGCCCGCGACCACCTGCTCCCGCGTCAGCTGGAGCGGGCCGGCCTGGACAAGGGCGAGATCGCCCTCGACGAGGGTGCGCTGCGCAAGCTCGCCGGCGAGTACACCCGTGAGGCGGGCGTACGGAACCTGGAGCGGGCGATCGCCCGTCTGCTCCGCAAGGTCGCGGCACAGCACGAGCTGGGCGAGAGGGAACTGCCCTTCACCGTCCGGGACGAGGATCTGCGCGCACTGATCGGACGTCCGCACCATGTGCCCGAGTCCGCCCAGGACCCGGCCGAGCGGCGTACGGCGGTCCCCGGCGTGGCGACCGGTCTCGCGGTCACCGGCGCGGGCGGTGACGTCCTCTACGTGGAGGCGTCGCTGGCCGACCCGGAGACGGGCGCGGCGGGCCTGACCCTCACCGGCCAGCTCGGCGACGTGATGAAGGAGTCCGCTCGGATCGCGCTGAGCTTCCTGCGCTCCCACGGCGCCGAACTGGAGCTGCCCGTGGGCGACCTGAAGGACCGGGGTGTGCACATCCACTTCCCGGCGGGCGCGGTCCCGAAGGACGGTCCGAGCGCGGGCATCACGATGACGACCGCGCTGGCCTCGCTGCTGTCGGGCCGTCTGGTCCGTACGGATGTGGCGATGACGGGCGAGGTCTCGCTGACCGGCCGCGTGCTGCCCATCGGCGGGGTGAAGCAGAAGCTGCTCGCCGCGCACCGGGCGGGCGTGACCACCGTCATCATTCCCAAGCGCAACGAGCCCGACCTGGACGACGTCCCGGCCGAGGTGCTGGACAAGCTGGACGTCCATGCCGTCACGGACGTCCGCCAGGTCCTGGAGCTGGCGCTCGCGCCGGCCGGCAGCGGTGCGACGCCGGAGGTTGCGGTGGCGGCGTGACGGACGCCTCCGGATGACGGAAGGCCCGGGTTTCGTGAGGGAGGCCCGGGCCTTCGCCCTGCGGGGCAGGGGTGTCAGCCGCCGACGGGCGCCTGCGGCCGGGGCGGTGTGCGCTAGCCGTCGGCGAGCGCCCGCACCCTGTCGAGTGCCCCGTTGAACCTGTCGTGGTCGCCGACCGTCGGCCCGGACGACGTGTACTGCCACATGGTGTAGTAGCCCCAGCCGCCCGGCAGGGTGCCCGGGTCGGCGGCGTAGCGGGCGATCCACAGCGGGTGGGCGGAGGCGAAGCCGGCGTAGTCGCCGGTGCACCGGGTCCACCAGCTGGTGGCCGTGTAGATCACAGCGTCCCGGCCGGTACGCGCCCGGTAGGTGTTCAGGAAGTCGGCGATCCAGCCGGTCATCCCGCTCGTCGACTTGCCGTAGCAGGCGGCGCCGTACGGGTTCCACTCGATGTCGAGCACGCCCGGCAGGGTTCTGCCGTCCCCGGACCAGCCGCCGCCGTGGTCGACGAAGTAGCCGGCCTGGGCGGCGCCGCTCGTGGTGTCCGGGGTCGCGAAGTGGTACGCGCCGCGGATCATTCCCACGTTGTACGAACCGTTGTATTGCTGGGCGAAGTAGGGGTTGGTGTAGTACGTCCCCTCCGTGGCCTTGGTGTAGGCCCACCTGACCCCGCTGTTCCAGAGGGTCGGCCAGGCGACGTTGCCCTGGTAGCCGGAGACGTCGACGCCCTCCGTCCGGGTGGCGGCGGCGCTCAGCGGGGTTCCGTCCCGGCCGTCGTGCGCCAGGACACCCATCCCCATGTACGCGGTGCCGCGGACGGGCGTGCCCGCGGCACGGGCCGGGAGGGTGAACAGGAAGGCGAACGGGAGGGAGCACAGGAGGGAGAGCGCGGCGAGGAGGATTCCGGCCGCGAGCGGGCGGCGCGGGGACCGGATCGGTAAGGGTCTGCGCACGGGCATGACGTGCCTCCGAAAGGCTGGGAGGAGCTCGGTGGGGGTTCGCTCGGGCACGCCCGTGCCGGGATGTGCGGGGAGTGCGGGGGAGTGCGGGGCACGCTCGCCCCCGGCGATGGCGTGGGCATGCCAGTACTTGCCTGGTAAGGAAGCTACGCACGTAGAAGACGGGCTGGGAAGGGGGGCCGGAGGCTGCCGTTGGTCTACGCCTGCGAAATACTGGCGGAGCTGCGGCAAAGGCGAGCTTTGGCGGAAACTTTCAGAATCCGGTAACCGGGACAGGGATGCTGACGTGCACGAGGACGCAAACGGCGAGGGACGTCCGGTCGAATCCGGAGCGTCGGTAAGTGGTGTGGACCAGGAGTTCCTGGCGCTGGAGCGCGAGCTGACCGTGTTCCTGCGGCGCGCCCGCGCCAGCCAGGGGGAGATGGCCCGCGAGGTCCACCCGGACCTGGAGTCCGCCGCGTACGGCCTCCTCGTACGGCTCGACGAGTGCGGCCGTCAGCGCGCCACCGAACTCGCCGCGTACATCGGTGTCGGCAAGGCCACGATGTCCCGCCAGCTGCGCGCCCTGGAGGACCTCGGCCTGGTCGCCCGGGAACCCGACCCGGCCGACGGCCGCGCCTGGCTGGTCCACCTCACCGAGGAGGGCCGCGGCCGGGTCGGCCGTGTCCGTGACGCCCGCCGTGCCCGCTATGTACGCAAGCTCGCCCACTGGGACCCCCGCGAGGTCGCCGAGCTCGCCCGGCTGCTGAACCAGTTGAACCGGGGCATGGAGAAGTAGGCCGCCCCCAAGCCGCGCTTCACAGGTCCACGTACACCACCGTCGCGTCGTCGTGCGTCTTGCTGCGGCCCAGGTGTACCCGCCGCTCCCGGTCGGCGTCCTCCAGGGCCCGTACCCGCTCCACCAGCGCCGCCGCCCCCTCTTTGCGCACGAAAGTGAACAGGTCCGTCCAGTCGCCCTGGCGGAACTTCTCCGTCCAGCGGGTCGCGCCGTCCGTCAGGGCCACCAGGGTGCGGACCGCCGCACGCGGGAGTTCGCCCGTCACCGCGCGGGCCGCGACCGAGGGGTCGGCGGCCGCCGTGAAGAAGCCGCCCGCCTTGTTGCGGACCGTGGCGTCCGCGATCGCGTCCGAGGCCAGCGAGGCACGCGGCACGCGGGCCAGGCGGTCGTCCAGCAGGACGGTGACCGTGCCGTCGGGGGCCTCGGCCAGCAGCGCCGAGTCCGAGAGGACCAGATACTCCACCGTGGCCTCGGACCAGCGGGCGAGGACCACGGTCGCCTGCGGAGTGCGCGGGTGAGAAAGGTCACAAGTGGCCGCATGGGCCTCGGCGGTACGGCCGAGCGCCTGTGTGAGGATCTCCGAGAGCGCCAGATCCCGGTGTGAAACGGACAGTTCGGCCAGTGCCCCGCCGAGGCGTGCGCAGAACCAGTGGACGGAATGAAGACACCCGTCGTCGCCTTCCGGCGGAGTCACTCCGTCCAGTACGACCAGCGCTCCGCCCTGCCCCGAAGCCGGAACGGTGAGCGTGGCGAAGTCCTCGTTGGGGCGGGCCGGGTCTCCGGGCTCGGAAATCAGTTCCCTACGCATCCGGCCAGTCTGCACGACCCCTTCACAAGGCCCACGAAAGGCTGGCAACGCTTGCGGAATCGGTGCGGTCGACCAGGTCAGGCGCCTGGTTTGGCATGGAATGATCGGCTCCGGTGAAGCGCGGTGGCGAATATTGCCAAAGCACGCCGCCGACGTCCAACCGGCCCGCCCTGCGGTGCGCCCGCACGGGCCTCGGGAACTTGCCCGCCAACTCCCCACCGATGTTCACTCCTTCGGGTGGCGGGTCAGGCGAAGTGGGCACTCTGCCCACGGGCACTGGGAGGGTCGAAAGCCGTCGTACCGGGTCGGCGCCCCAGTTGACGGGCCGTCACCCGGGCCATGGGTACACGAGTCAGGAATGCGAGCACCGGTGCAGAAAACGCGGCCTCGGCGCACAGGCAAGCAGACGGCCCCCGAGCGAGGGGCCTCGTCCGAGACCGCGGGCAGCGGCCGTTCCGCCCGGGTGCGCAACCGGCTGATCGTGGCCGTGGCCGTGGTCGCCGCCGCGATCGCGGGCGCCGGGGCACCGAGCGTCATCGCCGCCTCGGGGCAGCTGAACGACTCCCAGAACCTCGTGACGCTCGCCGGGCAGACCAAGGACGCCCTCACCCTCGCCCACTCGCTGGCGGACGAGCGCGACGCGGTCACCGCGTACGTGGCCGCGGGGCGCCCCAAGTCACAGGCGCCGGCCGAGCAGCAGAGCGCCCGCGTCGACCGGGAGATCGAGGATCTGCGCGCCGACCCGGACCTCCCCGCCGCGCTGCGCAAGGACCTCGACGACGTGGGCTCCGTACGGCGGGCGGCACTCGTCGGGAAGAGCAGTGCTCTGGAAGCCCACCGGGCGTACTCCGCCGTCATCGGCGAGCTGCACGCCCTCGCCGACCAGCTGGCCGGGAAGATCCCGCCCCGCGCGGGCTCCGGCGCCCACGCCCTCGCCGAGCTGGACAGCGCCGTGCAGCAGGCCGCCGCCGCCCGCGGACTGCTCCTCGCGGCCCTGAACATCCCGCGCACCTCCCAGACCACCATCAACCCGGTCACCGGTCTGCCGACCACCACCACCGGCTCCTCGGCCGCCGACACCGAACAGCGCGACGCGCTCACCGCCGCCGCCCAGCAGGCCGCCGTACGCTCCGACGCGGCCGTCGCCGACTTCCGCGACAACGCGGCCAAAACGGCCAAGGGTTCCTACGACTCCACGGTCACCGGCCCCGAGGTCACCTCCGCCGAGAAGTACCTCGCCGCCCTCACCGACCAGCCCACCCTCTCCGACAGCGATCTCGGCCTCAGCACCAAGAAGGTCGACGCGGCCCTGTCCGCCCGCGTCGACCTGATGCGCGGCGTCGAGTCCTCGCTCTACGAGGGCGGCAGCAAGGATCTGGCGCAGCTGCGTGACGACGATGTCACCACGCTGGAGATCCGTATCGCCGTCCTCGGCGCGCTGATGCTCGTCGCCGTGGGCGTCTCCATGGCCATGGCCCGCAGCCTCACCCGCCCGCTGGCCGTCCTGCGTCTCGGCTCGGCCCGGGTGGCCGCCGACCCGGCCGGCGAGGAACCGGTGAGGTTCACCGGACGCAACGACGAGTTCGCCCAGGTCGTCCGCTCGGTCAACGCCCTGCACGCGCACGCCGTCGCCCTCCAGGAGCGCCTCGGCACCCTGGAGGCCGACCGCAAGCACCTGGTCGGCCAGCGGCAGACCATGGCCGACGAGCGCGCCAAGCTGCGCGCCGAACTCGACGAGGCCGCCTCCCACCTGGAGCTGGTGCGGCACACCATCCACTCCACGTTCGTCAACCTCGCACTGCGCACCCTCGGCCTGGTCGAGCGCCAGCTGACCGTCATCGAGGGGCTGGAAGAGCGCGAGCAGGACCCCGAGCGGCTCTCCACGCTGTTCCGGCTCGACCACTTCGCCACGGTGATGCGCCGCCACAACGAGAACCTCTTGGTCCTCGCCGGTGCCGAGCACGTTCAGCAGCACGCGGGGCCCGTGCCGCTCGTGGACGTGGTACGCGCCGCGGTCAGCGAGATCGAGCGGTACGAGCGGGTCCGCATCGCCGCGATGCCGCCCCACGCGCATATCGCGGGTTTCGTCGCCGACGACCTCTCCCACCTGGTGGCCGAACTGCTGGAGAACGCCGCCTCGTTCTCGCCGCCGGACGTCGCCGTCGAGGTCTCCGGCTGGCTCCTGGAGAACGGCGAGGTGATGCTCTCCGTCCAGGACGAGGGAATCGGCATGACCGCCGAGCGGATGAGCCGGCTCAACGCCCGGCTCACCCACTTCGACCCGGTCGAGCCGTACGACCAGGAGAGCGGCGATGGCCTGGGACTCGGCCTGTACGTGGTGGCCCGCCTCGCCCACCGGCACGGTGTCCGCGTCCAGCTGCGCGAACAGAAGCAGGGCGGTGTCGCGGCGGTCGTCGTGGTGCCCAAGACCCTGCTCGCCACGGCCCCGGCGGCCGCCGTGCCCCCGGCGGCCGCGGGTCCGGTGACGGGCGGCGCGGCCCCGGTGTCCCTGCCCGGCGCCGACGCGGAGGCCAACTCGAACGTCCTCAGCGGACGTAACCGGATCACCCTGGAGGAACCGCAGGGCGACGAGGACCCGCTGATCGCGGCGGCGGAACAGGCTGTACACGACCGGAGCACCGAGGACGCCCCGAACGCCGAGGACACGGACATCCCGCAGGACACCGTAGGGGGCCAGACCGCGGTTCCCGCCGGGAACGCGGTACGGGGCCAGGGTGCCGTACGAGACGCAGGCGCCGTACCGGACGAAGGTGTCGTACGGAACGAAGGCGCCGTGCGCGAAGCCGCGCCCGCGGGTGACGCCTTCGCGGCGCGCGGCGAGGAGTCCGCGGGCTCCTCCCCGCAGCCCCCCGCCGACCTGCCCGGCCCCGAGACCACGATGGAGCTGCTGCTTCCGTCGCCCCGGGCGGAGCAGCCCGCGCCCGACGCCGGCGCCCCCGGCGGGTCCGCGGCCGACCCGTACACCATCGGCCCCGACACCCACGAACGCAGCGCCGACGGGGACGAGCCCGCGGCGGCCCAGGCATTCGAGGAGCCCGAGGCCCCCCGGCTCACTGCCAAGGGCCTGCCCAAGCGCACCCCGAAGATCTCCGCACCCGCCCCGGCCCCCCGGCAGCGCGCCGGCGGAGTGGACGCCGAGGCGCTGCGCCGCAGGCTCGGCGGATTCCACCACGGCGCCGCGGCGGGCTACCGCCACGCCGAGGCGGAGATCGCCGAGAAGACCGGGGAGAACGCCGCGCCCGCGCAGCGACCCACAGCACCACCTCAGAACGCGGCACCCGGTACCGCACAGGACGTTGAACCATCGGGGGGCTCAGTCGAGGAGGCAAGCAGTTGACCGCGCCCAGTACCTATGGACTGAGCAGTGAGGCCCGCAACCTGCACTGGCTGCTGACGAACCTCGTCGAGGAGGTGCCGGGACTGCTGTCGGTCGCGGTGGTCTCCTCCGACGGCCTGCTGCTGCTCTCGTCCGACCCCGGTAGGAACGCCCAGGCACGTGCCGGCCGCGGGGACCGGCCCGGCGGTCCCAGGGGGTCGTCCGCCGACCTCGCCACCGTCGTCTCCGGCATCGGCAGCCTCACCATCGGGGCCGCGAAGCTGATGGATGCCGGCGGGGTCAGGCACACCATGGTCGCGATGGACGAGGGCAGTCTCTTCATCATGTCCATCAGCGACGGCTCACTGCTCGGCGTGCACGGCTCCGCGGACTGCGACATGAGCGTGGTGGCGTACCACATGGCGCTCTTCGTCGGCCGCGCCGGACACGTCCTGACGCCCGAACTCCGCAGCGAGCTGCGCAAGTCCCTCGAGACCGAGTCGGCGGGGAGCCCCCGATGAGCAGCACACCGAAGAAACTGCCCGTCCGCGGCGGCGACCGCAAACCCGCCCGCGTACGCCCATACTCGCTCACCGGCGGCCGTACCCGCTTCGGGCATGTGCTGCTCGTCGAGACCTTCGTGGCGGCCCTGGAGGCCCCCGAGGAACGACGCGAACTGACCAATGGTTCACTGGCCACCCGAGTGATGCCCGAGATGCGGGCGATCGTCGAACTCTGCCGCCGTATGCGCACGGTGGCGGAGATCGCGGCTCTGCTGAAGATGCCGCTGGGGGTGGTCCGCGTGCTCCTCAGCGACCTCGCGGACCAGGGAAAGATCCGTGTGTACGGAACCGGTCACGGCCCGGGACAGCCGGACCGCGCTCTGCTGGAAAGGGTGCTGAGTGGACTCCGTCGTCTCTGACGCCTCCCCGGGCGTCGACCGACTCGTCGAGCCCGACGAGGATCTGAAGGCCTGGCAGACGGACCGCACGCGCGCCCCGATCGCCACGAAGATCGTGGTGGCGGGCGGCTTCGGCGTCGGCAAGACCACCCTGGTGTCCGCCGTCTCCGAGATCACGCCTCTCCAGACGGAGGCGCTGATGACCGAGGCCAGTGAGGAGACCGACGACCTCACCGACACGCCGCAGAAGCTCACCACCACGGTGGCGATGGACTTCGGCCGCATCACGCTCGACGACGACCTGGTGCTCTACCTCTTCGGCACGCCGGGCCAGCAGCGGTTCTGGTTCATGTGGGACGACCTGGTGCGCGGTGCGATCGGGGCGGTCGTCCTGGCCGACACCCGGCGGCTCGAGGACTGTTTCCCGGCGCTCGACTACTTCGAGAGCAGCGGACTGCCGTACGTGGTGGCGGTCAACCACTTCGACGGCAGCGAGCGGTTCGATCCCGAGGACGTGCGCGAGGCCCTCACCGTTTCCGCACACATACCTGTCATGATCATGGACGCGCGGCGCCGGATCTCGGCGATCGAGACCCTCCTGGCCCTTGTGGGCCACGCGCTCGACGTCACCCCCGAGTGAGGGGCGTCTTATCCGCGCCGATCCACAAGACACCCCCATGCCCCGATAGGAGCACCATCCGCATGCGGAAGATACTCGTCGTCGGAGCCGGCCAGTCCGGACTCCAGCTCGCCCTCGGCCTCCAGTCGCACGGGTACGAGGTGACCCTGATGTCCAACCGGACCGCGGACGAGATCCGCACCGGCCGGGTCATGTCGACGCAGTGCATGTTCGACACGGCGCTCCAGCACGAGCGCGACCTCCAGCTGAACTTCTGGGAGTCCCAGGCCCCGAGGATCGAGGGGCTCGGTGTCTCCGTGGCGGGTCCGGAGTCGCAGCGTGTGATCGACTGGGTGGGCAGGCTGGACGGCTACGCGCAGTCGGTGGACCAGCGGGTGAAGATGGCCGGCTGGATGGAGACGTTCGCGCAGCGCGGCGGCCAGTTGGTCATCCACGGCGCGGCGGTCTCCGACCTCGACTACTTCTCCCGTACCTACGACCTGGTGCTGGTGTCGGCGGGCAAGGGCGAACTGGTGTCCATGTTCGGCCGCGACGCCTCCCGCTCCCCGTACGGCGAGCCGCAGCGTGCCCTCGCGGTCGCCTACGTCCACGGCCTGGGTCCCCGCCCGGAGCACCCCCACTACGACGCCGTGCGCTGCAACCTGGTACCGGGCGTCGGCGAACTGTTCGTCATGCCGACCCTGACCACCTCCGGCCGCGCGGACATCCTGTTCTGGGAGGGCATACCCGGCGGCCCGCTCGACGTCTTCAAGGGCGTCAAGGACCCCTCCGAGCATCTGTCCCTGACCCTGGAGCTGATGGAGCGGTTCACGCCCTGGGAGTACGCGCGGGCCACCAAGGTCGAGCTGACCGACGCGAACGGCACCCTGTCGGGCCGCTATGCACCCACCGTCCGCAATCCGATCGGCCGCCTCCCCGGCGGCGGGCTGGTCCTGGGCGTGGCGGACGTGGTCGTGGCGAACGACCCGATCACGGGCCAGGGCTCCAACTCGGCGGCCAAGTGCGCCGCGACCTATCTCGCCTCGATCCTCGAACACGGCGACAAGGAGTTCGACGAGGCCTGGATGCAGGGGACCTTCGATCGCTACTGGGACGTGGCCCAGCACGTCACCAAGTGGACGAACGCCATGCTGGGCGTGCCGCCGGAGCACGTCCTGAACCTGATCGGCGCGGCGGGCACCCTCCAGCCGGTGGCCGACCGGTTCGCCAACGGCTTCAACGACCCGTCCGACTTCGAGAACTTCTTCTACGAGCCGGAGAAGACGGAGGCGTACCTGGCCTCGGTCGCCGGCGCCTGACCGGCCTCCGACCGGCAGTCCGACCGTCGTTGCCGGGCCTTGCCGGCTGCTTTTGGATTTCCTGGGACGGCTCCGGTTGCGCCGGGGCCGTCGGCAGGCCGGCCTGAACCGCGGGGACCTGACCGCGGCCGTCGTTGGTGGTGTACGTGCAGGTGGGAGGTCCACCGGTGAAGGTCCCGTTGGTGCCGCACGGACTCTGCGCGTGCGCCTCCTGTGCCGTACGCCCCCGCGAGGCCGAGTGCCAGGCTCACGCAAGAGCGTCGCGGACCCTGACCACCGGGGTCGGGTGAAAGGTAGCCGGCCGTGCAGGCCAGGCTTCCTTCCTTCGTCGCCGGTCATGCGACGCTTCGAACCTCCAGGAGGACGTGGCGCCCCGGTCGCGCGTAACTGACGTACCGTCAGTCAACCCGGAGGAGCCGCCGTGTCCCGGGCGACGCGCGAGGGGTCCCTCCGAGTGCGGTACGTCCCCGGCCCGCACTCGGAGTCACTGCGGCAACGCGCCTCGGGCGGCGGGCCACGCTCGGCAGGCCCGATGGCGAAATCCAGCTAATCTGACGAACCGTCACTTAAGCTGTCGCCGTCACGCACCGAGGGGTTATGTGATCAGTGTGAACAGAACATCGCTAAGGCCGCGGCGCCTTCTCGTGCTCGGCGCGGCGCTGATCGCCGCGCTCATCATGCTGACAGCCGCGCTCATCTCCCAGCAGATCCAGATCGACGATCTTGAACGCCTGCCCGGCCCCTCCGGTCCGACCGGTCCGACCGGCCCGGCCGGGCCGGAGGGGCCCCCAGGCAAGGATGGCAAGGAGGGGAAGGACGGCAAGGACGGAAGGGACGGAGCCGACGGTCAGGACGGCCAGGACGGCACGGAGGGCAGGGAAGGCAGAGACGGGACCGACGGGAGCTCGGGGAAGGACGGGACCGACGGGACGTCAGGGAAGGACGGGAGCGACGGTAGGGACGGAAGGGACGCCACCGGCAGCCCGGGGTCGTCCGGGGCACGGGGTCGCTCCCGCGGCCGCAACCAGGACGCCACCGGCAGCGCGGGGTCGTCCGGGTCCCGCGGCCACTCCCGCGGCCGCAGCCCCAATCAGGACGGCACCCGCAGGGCACTCCCCGGCGCCTCCCTCGTCACGCAGGAGCCGTCGCCCGATGTCTGCCTCACCGATGAGGGGCACCCGCAGATGCAGACGGCGGCGCCCGGCGAACCGCAGCAGGGCAGCGAGTGCCCGACGGCCGGGTGATGCCGCGGAACGGGCCGGCGGGAGCCGCCGTACACCGGTTCGCGCTCCGCTCGGGTGGTGCGGGCGACACGGCCGTGTCGCCCGCTACCGGGCCTTCCGTGCCGGGGTCGGCGAGCTCCGGAGGCAGGCATTGCCGTACGGGTTCCCCGCCCGGGTCAGGGGCTTTCGGGCCGTCGGCGCCTAGGGCTGCACGAGCTGCCCGACGGCGTGCCCGAGGGCCCGGTCGCTCTTCTGTGCCGGGGTGCGCTCCGGGCCGAGCGCGCCGGACGACAGGGGGCTCCGCTGCGCGGTCTCGGTGCGGCTGCGCTCGTACTCGGAGAGTGCGGCGAGCTGTTCGGGACTCAGCGAGGCGAGCAGCTCCTCGACGTCCTTCAGCTGCCGCTGGACGTCGTCGCGCTTCTTCCGCTGCCGCTCGGCCAGGGCGAGCTGCCTGTCGCGGGCCTTGCGTGCCGCGCGGGCCAGCTCGTCGGCGTGTCTGGCCGCGACGGCGAGTTCCTGGGCCTTCTTGGCCCGCTCCCGGGCCAACTGCGCGATGACGTGGCCCTGGTCGAACACGTGCTGCGGATCCCGGGCCATCAGCAGGCGCAGGTAGGAGGAGACCTCCATGCTGCTCCGGTACTGCTGCCGGGCCAGCAGGCCTACCGCGGCCCGGCTGTCCTGGAGGGCGAGCCGGGCCCTGGTGAGCCGTATGTCCAGCCGTGCGACCTCGGCCTGCCGCTTCTTCAGCTGCTCAGCGGTGGCGTTGTAGGTCTCGGTCGCCACCTCGGCCTGCCGGTACTGTTGCCGAAGCTCCGTCAGCAGCTGGGACAGCGGACGGTCGTCCGGCCTTTCCAGGGAGTCGGCGTTCGGGTCCGGGACGGCCATCGCGGGCGCGGTGGCGAGCAGGGCCGAGACGGTCACCGCAGCCGCGGACATCAGGCGAAGCAGCCGCTCCGACATGTCATCACCTCCGGTGCGGATACGGAGGTGGTCCTTCCACCTCGTACCGGCAGGATGGGACGCGTGCCGGCCGGGCGCCCCTCCGGTGGTCGGACCGGCCCAGAGAGGTCACCCGGCAGTGGCGTCCGGTCCGCCGGGCGGTGTGCCGCCCGGCTTCCGGCGGGGTGCGGACCAGGGCCACCGCAGACGGCGGCCGGTGTCGCCCTCGGGGTCGTACGCGTACTTCCAGCCGGGGTGGAGGCCGAGCCTGCCGGGGGGGCCGGCCGGGACGCGGCGGTAGACGAGGACGGTCGGCGGGCCGCCGACCGCGTCCGGGACCGGCACGCGGTACGTCTTCGGCGGGTGGCCGGTCGGGCCGAGCAGGACCGGAAGGACGCGCCCGTCCAGGGGGCCGCCCACGAACGGGGTGTCTTGGCTCTTCACCACACCAGTGTCCTCCGCGGGGCCGGACCGGCCCGCGCGGCACCGGATCACAGCAGGTGACCCGCGTCGCCCACCACCGGCAGCACGCGCCGGGCCAGCGCGCCGACCGGTCCCTCGGCGCTCTCCAGGGCCAGTGCGGCCCGTACCACGGCGGCGGTCTGGGCGTCGCGTCCCGCGCCGGCCACGAGGCACGCCAAGAACTGCTCCACGAGCCAGTCCCTCAGCTCGTCGGCCGGCGGCTGCTTGTCCTCGTCGAGCCAGATCAGGGAGGCGGCCTCGACGGTGGTGATCCACATCCGCACGGTCATCCGTAGCCGCGGTCCCGGCTCCTCGGCGCCGAGATGGCTGAGGATGTGCTCGGCGGCGGCCCGCCGCACCCCGTCCACGATGGCGCTGGTGCGGGACGTCTCGACCACGCTGCCGCCCTGGAGCAGGGCGTTGAAACCGGTGTCGTGCCGGCCGACGAAGGCGAGGTACCGCTCCAGGGCCCGGCCCAGGCGGCGGGTGAGCGGCCCCTGCTGGGGTTCGGCGAAGCACTGCTGGAGCTCCTCCGCGGCGGAGCGCAGGGCGGCCTCGTACAGCTGCTGCTTGCCGCCGGGGAAGTAGCGGTAGACGAGCGGGCGCGAGACCCCGGCCGCCTCCGCCACGTCGTCCAGCGAGACCTCCTCGGGCGCGCGGTGCGCGAACAGGGTCAGCGCGGCGTCGAGGAGCTGGGTGCGGCGCTCTTCGACGCTGAGCCTGCGGTACGCGCGGGTCGGAGCCTCGGAGGTCATGTCCCGCAGCGTAATCGCGACAGCGCAGGAAGGGGGACCCGGCGCAGGGGGCGGCCGTCCGGTTGTCGCCCGCCCGCGTGCCGTGCTCAGGCCAGCAGCCCCGAGGCCTTCCACAGCCGCCGGCCGACTCCCCGCAGCACACCGATGTCGTCCAGGAAGCCGGTCAGCCGCTTCGCGCCCGTCTGCATGACCTCCCGGCGGTGGCCGCTGGCCCTCACCTGGGCCACGGCCTCCCGCTTGTCCAGACCCACGTTCGTGTACACCTCGGGGTTCACGAAGGCGACCGAAAACACCCGTGCGAACTCGCCGGAGGTGATGCGGGTGAACTCCTGCGACCACCGGGGAGCGGTCAGCATCTGGCGGCGCAGTTCCTCACGCGCGTAGCGGACGTGCCGGGCCTCCTCCACGACGTGGATGCGGGTGACCCCGCGGATCAGCGGCTGCACCCGGTCGTCGGGGAAGGTCAGCCGCTGCATCCAGTCCAGGACCTCTTCACCGAGGAGCGTGGCGGTGAAGGACCCGGGCGTCGTCGAGATCGTCTTGAAGACGCGGCCCAGCGTGTGGTGGACCCGGCCGACCGGGTACCAGGGCGTGCCGCCGTGTGTGATCAGCCGGGCGAACATCTTGGAGTGCCGGCACTCGTCCTCGATCTCGGTCAGCGCGTAGCGCACATGCGCGCTCGTCGCCGCCTTGTCGTAGATGTGCCGCACCAGCAGCTGCATCAGGATGACCTCGAACCAGATGCCGAGCGAGGCGAGCGATGCGGCCTCGTGCTGGGAGAGCAGGATCCGCTGTTCCTCACCCATCCGCTTCCACAGCGGCGTGTCGTACAGCGACACCAGCTCCGGGGGCCAGAACCACTTGCCGTCCTCGAAGGGCGCGTCCCAGTCCAGTTCCCTGTCCGGGTCGAAGGAGTGCCTGGCGGAGGAGGCGAGCAGCCGCTCGGCCACCTGTTCCCGGTCCTTGAGCAGGCCGAGCGCGTCGCGGAGCACGTCGGCTTCGGTCACGGTCGTCATCGCTGTTCCCCACCACGTCGTCTCACGGGCCGCCGTTACCGGCGGTCACATCTTATGAGACTACCTGTCAGTAAGGACGTCAATCCCCTGGACGGCACTTGTTGACGTAGCGTCTACCGAGTGGCGGCAATCGGCGGGTGGCCGGCGTGCCGGTTGCACCCCGTGCAGCGCATCTCCCCGGGCAGACGGACCGGGCGGCAGTGCCCGTCTCACCCCGCGGTCTCGTTCGAAGACCCGGGTGGGCGTTTCACTTCGGGCTGGGCGACAGCCGTGCGCTCGTCCCGGACCTCGGCCGTGACGCCGATCCGTTTGAGTTCGGCCCGTATTCCGGCCGTGAGTCCAGCACCGCCTCCATCACACCCCTCGCGATCGGCGCCGCGTCCCCGCCGCCGCTGATCTCCCCGCGTTCGCCCGCCGCGTCCTCCACCACCACCGCGACCGCCACCGCCGGCTCCGCCGCGTCGTGGGCCTGCGCCCAGGAGATGAACCAGGCGTAGGGCCTGCCGGAATTGCCGACGCCGTGCTGGGCCGTGCCCGTCTTGCCGCCCACCACGGCCCCGGGGATCGCCGCGGTCCGGCCCGTCCCCTCCCTCACCACGTCGGTCATCATCTGCCGCAGCACCGCCGCGGTCGCCGGGCTCATCGCCCGGTACCGGGTGCGCGGGGCGGCCGTGCCCACCGTGTCGCCGGCGCTTGTCGTCGTCTTCTCCACCAGGTACGGCGCCTGCACCGAGCCGCCGTCGGCCACCGCCGCAGCGATCATCGCCATCTGCAACGGCGTCGCCCTCGTGTCGAACTGCCCGATCGAGGACAGCGCCAGCTGCGCCGGATCCAGCTCCCGGTCGAACGTACTGGGCACCACCGGGAACGGAATCCGCAGCTTGGGGTCGTTGAAGCCGAAGCCCTCCGCCGTGGCCGCCATCGTCCGGACCCCCACGTCCACGCCCAGCTTCGCGAACACCGTGTTGCACGACCACTCGAAGGCATACCGCAGGGACGCGTTCGCGCAGCCGTACGTCTCGTTGCGCAGCCAGGTCGTCGTGCCCGGCAGACGGTAGGGGTCCGGGGACGTCGTCCGCTCGTCCGGGTCCCACACCACTCCCGCGTCCAGTGCCGCCGCGGCCGTCACCACCTTGAAGGTGGAGCCGGGCGGGTACGTCTGCCGGATCGCCCGGTTGAGCATGGGCCGCGTCGCGTCCCCGTTCAGCCGGGCCCAGGCCCCCGCGACGG
This sequence comes from Streptomyces sp. NPDC046931, assembly GCF_040644655.1. NCBI lineage: Bacteria > Bacillati > Actinomycetota > Actinomycetes > Kitasatosporales > Streptomycetaceae > Streptomyces > Streptomyces sp. NPDC046931. The sequence goes on along the minus strand of NZ_JBEYWX010000001.1, from coordinate 147,388 downwards.
ACGCCGAGGCCCCCGACAGCTCTCCGGGGTCGTACGACGGCGCCGAGACCAGTGCCAGGATCCGCCCGGTCGAGGGCTCGAGCGCGGCCACCGCGCCCGTCCGCCCGGCCAGGTACCGGTAGGCCGCACGCTGCGCCGCCCCGTCGAGGGTGGTGACGACATGACCGCCCGGTGGGTGCTTGCGCACCAGGTCGTTCCACAACGGGAACAGCGACAGCATCGGGTCGGTGCCCGCCAGCAACGGGTCCTGCGCGTTCTCCAGCAGGGTCGTCCCGTACCGCTGCGAGGCGAAGCCGGTGACCGCCGCGTAGAGCGGGCCGTCCGTGTAGGTGCGCTCGTAGCGGAACATCCCGCCCGTGTACCGCGATCCGGTCACCGGCCGTCCGTCGACCACGATGTCGCCGCGCGGCCGGCCGTAGCGGTCGATCGCCTCCCGGTGGTTGGCGGGATTTGCGCCGTACCGCTCCGTCTCGAAGATCTGCACCCGGGTCGCGTTCGCCAGCAGGGCGACCAGGAGCGCCGCACACAAGGCCGCCGCCCGGCGGATGGTGCGGGTCCCCTCTTGCCGGGCGAAGTCGAGATCGTCGGGGAGGCTCACGGCACCGCCGTTCCGTCGTACTGGCGCGCCGAGTCGCTGATCCGGATCAGCAGCGCCACGATGATCCAGTTGGTGACGACCGAGGACCCGCCCTGCGCCAGGAAGGGCATCGCCATGCCGGTGAGCGGGATCAGCCCCGTCACCCCGCCCGCGATCACGAACACCTGGAGCGCGACGATCGACGCCAGTCCGATGGCGAGCAGGCGCCCGAACGGGTCACGCAGCGCGAGGGCCGCCCGGTAGCCGCGCTCCACCAGCAGCGCATACACCAGGAACAGCGCGGACAGGCCCGCGAGCCCCAGTTCCTCGCCCGCCGTGGCCAGGATGAAGTCCGACTTGACCGCGAAACCGATGAGGACCGAGTGGCCGAGCCCCAGCCCGGTGCCGAGCGCCCCGCCGGCGGCGAACGCGAACAGGGACTGGGCGAGCTGGCCCGCGCCCCGCCCCGCCTCGATCGACGCGAAGGGGTGCAGCCAGTCCGCGACCCTGCCGTGTACATGCGGTTCCAGCCACCCGACGGCGAGTGCGCCCAGGACCGCGAGCACCAGGCCGACGGCGATCCAGCCGGTACGGCCCGTGGCGACGTACAGCAGCACCACGAACAGGCCGAAGAACAGCAGTGAGGTGCCGAGGTCACGCTCCAGGACCAGCACCCCGACACTGAACAGCCAGACCGCCACGACCGGCCCGAGGACGCGCCCGGCGGGCAGTCGCAGCGGCCCCGCACGGCGGCCCGCCAACGCCAGCGCATGGCGGTTGGCGGCCAGATACCCGGCGAAGAACACCGCCAGCAGCACCTTCGCGAACTCGCCGGGCTGAATGGAGAAACCGGAGACCCTGAGCCAGATCCGGGCGCCGTTCACCGCCGGGAAGAAGATCGGCAGGGTGAGCAGCAGGAGCGCGGCGGCCACGCAGAGATACGTGTAACGCTGGAGCACCCGGTGGTGGCGCAGCAGCAGCACCACGGCGATGAAGAGCGCCACGCCGACCGTCGACCAGTACAGCTGGGCGGGGGCGGCCCGGTTGCCGGGCGTCTCCAGATCGAGGCGGTAGATCAGTACCAGCCCCATGCCGTTGAGCAGGACGGCGATGGGCAGCAGCAGCGGGTCGGCATACGGGGCCCGCAGGCGCACCGCGCCGTGCGCGAGCAGCGCGAGCAGCCCGAGCCCGGCGCCGTAGCGCACGGTGCCGGGCGGGACGGCGCCGTCGCGGGCGAGGCCGACGGCGCAGTAGCCGTACACGGAGAGCAGGACGGCGAGGACGATGAGCGCACATTCGATGCCACGGCGCCAGGGCGGGCGCGGGGAGACGTGGGCGAGGGTGTCCACGGCCGTGTGCGCCGTCCCCGCAGTCCCCGCAGTCTCCGCCGTGTCCGCCATCTTCGCCTGCTCCGTCCCTCGGTTCCCTCGGGTCGCTCATTGCCTCATGCGTCGCCCGGGTTCCTCGCGTACGAGGCACGATCATGTGCGGAACGTAGCAAGGGACTGGAGGTGATGTCCCGTTATAGGGGGTTAATCGGGCTGTTCCGGTGCTTGTGGAAGGGGTGGGCCCGACCGCGGCGGCATCGGGTCACTCCGCGAGTTCCTCCAGCAGACGGGCCGTGTTCAGGCCGGCCCGCAGATACTCCACGAAGAGCTCGTTGTGCAGCGCCCAGGGGCCGCGACGGGCGCGGATCATCCGGACCGCCTCGTCGACGGTGTGACCGGCCCGCATCAGCGCCTGGGCGACGACCAGACCCGAGCGGTTGTACCCGTGGTAACAGCGGACGAGGACCCTGCGACCGTCCTCCAGGGCGTCGTCGGCCGCCTGTGCGAGCCGTATCACGCCCGCGATCTGCGTCCCGTCCAGCGGCCCGTCGGGGATCGGCCACACATGATGCTCCACCCCGTCGTCCGGCCCGTATCCCGGCAGCCGCAGCAGGGTCAGCACCAGATCGAACTGGTCACGTACGACGGCGAACTCCCGGTCCCCGGAACGCCCCTTGAATTCGTGCCCGCCCATCCACAGGCCGGGCACGATCTCGCTCCACGGGGAGTCCGGAGCGGGAACATCGGGTTGCTTTCTGCGGGTCCGCAACGGCGCCTCCCACCGAGTCCCCAACTGCTCACAAAGGTAACCGGGTTCTTGCCCCTGGAGCACCCCGCCTGTTCCCATGGTCATGGGGTGATGGTGCATGAGCGGACTGCGCGTCATACCGACCTGGCGACATGGCCAGGAACGCCTGTACGTATGCGGTGCCGACGGCAGGAACGTGGCCTGGTACGACCGCGACACGGGCCGGGTCAACCTGCTCAGCGAGGACCGGCGGCAGGACGTCCTGGCCGCCCTCCACCCGTTCCTGACCGGCCCGGTCACCGTGGGACCGCCGCCCGTCCCCACCCCCGCCGAGCTGGCCCGACTCACCCTCCACCCCGACGACGACCTGGCGCCGAACCGGCCCGGCGAGGCACTGCTGATCGCCCTCGACCGTGATCCGGGGCCCGGGCACCGGCTGCGCCCCGACCCACGGCGGCGGGCGCTCTTCGCCGAACAGGCGGTGGGGGAGGCGCTGGACCAGCTCGAGGGCATGGGCTGGCGCACCCTGCACTCGGTGCCGCTGCCCGGCGGGGACCGCGTCCACCACCTGGTGATCGGGCCCGGCGGCCTCTTCACGGTGTACTCCCTCCACGCCCGCAGGCAGCGCGTCCTCGTCGCCGACCCGGTGGTGACGGTGGGCCGTGGCGAGCCGTACCCGCTGCTGCGCCGGGTGCGCGCGGACGCGGACCGGGCCTCGTACGCCCTGACCGCCGAGGTGCACCCCGTCCTGGCGGTGACCGAGCCCGCCCGCCTGGAGGTCACGGTCCCGCCGCGGGAGGTCCGCGTGCTCACGGACGCCGACCTGCCCGGCCTCGCCCGCCGGGGCGGCGTACTCAAGCCGGCCGACGTGGAGGCCCTGCACGCGGTGGCGCGGGACCGGCACACCTGGGTCGGAGTCTGACGGGCACGGCATATCTGTCGGTCGGCAACAAGAAGTGACCGACTCGGGGGGTGTCAGCTGGAGGGCAGTGGAGTGGCAAGGGCGGGATCGAGCAGCGGGGCCAGCAGATCGCCGTAGGCCTGGAGGCGGGGGGCGATGTCCGGGGCGCGGAAGACGAGGGCGCCCGGGGACGCGCAGGCGGCCACCTCCTCCCAGGTCACCGGCGCGGACACGGTCGGCTCGCGCCGGGCCCGCAGCGTGTAGGGCGCCGCCGTGGTCTTGCGGGCCGCGTTCTGGCTCCAGTCGACGAAGACCTTCCCGGGCCGCAGGCTGCGCGTCATGCGGTGCAGGACCAGGCGGGGCATCGCCTTCTCCGCCTCCACGGCGAGCCGCTTGGCGTACTCGGTCGTCCGCTGCGAGGGCGTCGGCTCCACCGAGGCCAGCAGGTGCAGCCCCTTGGACCCGGACGTCTTCGCGTACGCCTCGATCCCGTCCGCCGCGAGCCGCTCCCGCAGCCACAGGGCGACACCGCAGCACTCGACGACCGTGGCCGGGGTGCCCGGGTCCAGGTCGAACACCAGCCGGTCTGCCACGTCGGGCGTGTCGACGCGCCACTGCGGGGTGTGGAACTCGGTGACGAGGTTGGCCGCCCACATCAAGGTCGCCAGGTCCTGGACCAGCACCATCCGGGCGGGGCCCTCCGCGCGCGGCACCTCGGCCGCTGTGACCCAGTCGGGTGTACCCGGCGGCACGTTCTTGGCGAAGAAGAGCTGGCCGTCCGGCCCGTCCGGGTACCGCAGGAAGGACAGCGGGCGGTCACGCAGATGCGGCAGCAACGCATCCGCGGTGATCGCGTAGTAGTGCAGCAGCTCGCCCTTGGTGAAGCCGGTCGCGGGATGGATGACCTTCTTCAGATTGCTGAGCGCGAGCCGGCGCCCCTCCACCTCTGTGATCGGCGTCATACGATGAGAATCCCATGAAACCGCCCAATATCGATGGAAAAGGTGCGGCACGTGCGATCCATCTGGAACGGCACCGTCTCGTTCGGCCTGGTCAGCATCCCCGTCAAGCTGATGAACGCCACCGAGAACCACTCGATCTCCTTCCGTCAGATCCATCTGGAGGACGACGGCCGCATCCGCTACCGGAAGTTCTGCGAGCTGGAGGACTGCGAGGTCTCGCCGGCGGAGATCGGGAAGGGATACGAGGACGCGGACGGCACGGTCGTCCCGATCACCGACGAGGATCTGGCGAAGCTGCCGCTCCCGACCGCCAAGACCATCGAGATCGTGGCTTTCGTACCGGCCGACCGGATCGACCCGCTCCAGATGGACACGGCGTACTACCTGTCGGCGAACGGCGTCCCGGCCACCAAGCCCTACGCGCTGCTGCGGGAGGCGCTCAGGCGCAGCGGGAAGGTGGCCGTGGCGAAGTACGCGCTCAGGGGCCGGGAGCGGCTGGGCATGCTCCGCGTGTTCGACGATGTGCTCGCTCTGCACGCGCTGCTGTGGCCGGACGAGATCCGGGCCCCGGAAGGCGTGGCGCCGGACGCCGACGTCCCCATCCGCGACCGGGAACTGGATCTGGCGGACACGTTGATGGACACCCTGGGGGAGGTGGACCTGGACGAGCTGCACGACGAGTACCGCCAGGCGCTGGAGCAGCTGATCACGGCGAAGGCGGAGGGCAAGGAGCTCCCGCAGGCTCCCGAGCCCGAGGGCGGCAAGGTCCTGGACCTGATGGCGGCCCTGGAGAAGAGCGTGAGCGCCGCGCGGGAGTCCCGGGGCGGGGAGCCGGGCCGGGAGGCGGAGGTGAGGCACCTGCCGTCCCGGAAGCCGACGCGTGCGGCCCCGAAGGAGGTCGGCGGCAAGAAGTCGACCTCGACGGCGAAGAAGGCGACGACGAAGAAGGCCGCACCGAAGAAGACGACGGCCGAGGGGAAGCCGACGTCCACGGCGGCGAAGAAGACTACGGCGAAGAAGGCTACGGCGAAGAAGACCGCGGCGGCGAAGAAGTCGACGGCGTCGAAGTCGACCGGAACCGGAACCGGAACCGGAACCGCGACGGGAGCCGGGAAGGAGAAGAAGACGGCGGCGAAGAAGACGGCCGCGGCGAAGAATGCGACCTCGACCGCGAAGAGGGCGGCGGGACGCAAGCGGGCGGGGTGAGGGGGGCGGCTCAGCGCAGCGACCTGAACGCGGCCCGGAGTTCGCTGGTACTGAGCATCAGCACTGAGGCGCAGCGCGGGTGATGTGCGGCAGTGAGGCCTTCCGGCCGATCCGCAGGTCCGCCCCCTGCGGATCGGCCGGAACAGCGGCACGTTCCTGCCGCATCCGGTCGTTGATCCGGGGATCCGGCCGTGTGACCGGACATCCGGGTGCTCAGAACGTGTCCGTCCCGGAGCTCCCGAGCGCGCCCAGAATGCGCTCGGCGGCCAGTGTGGGCGTCAACTCGCCCTCTCGGACTTGCTGTTCGAGGACAGGAGCGAGAGACCGTACCGCCGGATCGGCGTGCAGGCGGCCGAGGAGTTCGTCGCGGACCATGGTCCAGGTCCAGTCGACCTGCTGGTCGCGCCGCTTGGCGACGAGGCGTCCGGTCGAGTCCAGCAGCGTGCGGTGCTGTTCGAGGCGCTCCCAGACGGTGTCCAGCCCCGTCGACTCCCGCGCGCTGCAACTCAGCACGGGCGGAGTCCACACCGCGTCCTTGCCGTGCATCAGCCGCAGCGCTCCCGCCAGTTCACGCGCGGCGGCGCGGGCGTCGCGCTCGTGCGGGCCGTCCGCCTTGTTCACGGCGATCACGTCGGCCAGTTCCAGGACACCCTTCTTGATGCCCTGCAACTGGTCGCCGGTGCGGGCGAGGGTGAGCAGAAGGAAGGAGTCGACCATGTTCGCGACCGCGGTCTCGGACTGGCCGACGCCGACCGTCTCCACCAGGATCACGTCGTAGCCGGCCGCCTCCATCACCACGATCGACTCCCGGGTCGCCTTGGCGACTCCGCCCAGCGTGCCCGCGGTGGGGGAGGGGCGGACGAAGGCCGCCGGGTCCACGGCCAGGCGTTCCATGCGGGTCTTGTCACCGAGGATCGAGCCGCCGGTACGGCTGGAGGAGGGGTCGACGGCGAGTACGGCCACCCGGTGCCCGAGCGAGGTCAGCAAGGTGCCGAACGCGTCGATGAACGTGGACTTGCCCACGCCGGGCACCCCGCTGACGCCGATCCGCCGCGCCCGGCCGCTGTGGGGGAGGAGTTCCGTCAGCAGCTCCTGGGCCAGCGCCCGGTGCTGGGGGCGGGTGGACTCGACGAGCGTGACGGCGCGCGCGATGACGGCCCGCTTCCCGTCGAGGACACCCTTCACATATGTGCCGAGGTCGGTCGCCATGGGCTTCAGAGATCGTGCCCGAGGTCGGCCGACAGCCGCTGCACCAGGTCGTACGCCGCGTCCGGGATCACCGTCCCGGGCGGGAAGACGGCCGCCGCGCCCATCTCCAGGAGCGTGGGCACGTCCTGCGGCGGGATCACCCCGCCGACCACGATCATGATGTCCTCGCGCCCCTCCTCGGCGAGCTGGTCGCGCAGCGCCGGCACCAGGGTGAGATGACCTGCGGCCAGCGAGTTGACGCCGACGATGTGCACATCCGCCTCGACGGCCTGGCGGGCCACCTCGGCCGGGGTCTGGAACAGCGGGCCGACGTCCACGTCGAAACCGAGGTCGGCGAACGCGGTGGCGATCACCTTCTGGCCGCGGTCGTGGCCGTCCTGGCCCATCTTGGCGACCAGGATCCGCGGGCGCCGGCCCTCGGCCTCCGCGAAGGCGGACACCAGGGTGCGCGTGCGGTCCACGGACGAGGACTCTCCTGCTTCGTTGCGGTACACGCCGGAGATCGTACGGATCTGCGCCGCGTGCCGGCCGTACACCTTTTCCAGGGCGTCGGAGATCTCCCCGACGGTCGCCTTCGCGCGGGCCGCGTGCACCGCCAGCTCCAGCAGATTGCCGTCGCCGCCGCCGGCGGCCCGGGTCAGCGCGTCCAGCGCGTCCCGGCAGGCGGACTCGTCGCGCTCCGCGCGCAGCCGCCGCAACTTCTCGATCTGCTGGGCGCGTACGGAGGAGTTGTCGACCTTGAGGACCTCGATCTGCTCGTCGCTGTCCACAAGGTACTTGTTGACGCCGATCACCGGCTGGCGTCCGGAGTCGATGCGGGCCTGGGTGCGGGCCGCGGCCTCCTCCACCCGCAGCTTGGGGATGCCGGCGTCGATGGCCTGCGCCATCCCGCCCGCCTGCTCGACCTCCTGGATGTGCTGCCAGGCCCGGCGAGCGAGGTCGTACGTCAGCTTCTCCACGTACGCGCTGCCGCCCCACGGGTCGATCACCCGGGTCGTGCCGGACTCCTGCTGGATGAGCAGCTGCGTGTTGCGGGCGATGCGCGCGGAGAAGTCCGTGGGCAGCGCGAGCGCCTCGTCGAGGGCGTTGGTGTGCAGCGACTGGGTGTGGCCCTGGGTGGCCGCCATCGCCTCGATGCACGTACGCGTGACGTTGTTGAACACGTCCTGCGCGGTCAGCGACCAGCCGGATGTCTGCGAATGGGTGCGCAAGGAGAGCGACTTGCCGTTCTTCGGCTCGAACTGCCTGACCAGTTTCGCCCACAGCAGCCGTGCCGCCCGCAGCTTGGCGACCTCCATGAAGAAGTTCATGCCGATCGCCCAGAAGAACGACAGCCGGGGCGCGAACGCGTCCACGTCCAGGCCCGCCTCCCGGCCGGCCCGGATGTACTCCACCCCGTCCGCGAGCGTGTACGCCAGCTCCAGGTCGGCCGTCGCACCCGCCTCCTGGATGTGATAGCCGGAGATCGAGATGGAGTTGTAGCGGGGCATCCGCTGCGAGGTGAAGGCGAAGATGTCGGAGATGATCCGCATCGACGGCTTCGGCGGATAGATGTAGGTGTTGCGGACCATGAACTCCTTGAGGATGTCGTTCTGGATGGTCCCCGCCAGCTTCTCCGGCGGCACGCCCTGCTCCTCCGCCGCCACGATGTACAGCGCGAGCACGGGCAGCACGGCGCCGTTCATCGTCATCGACACCGACATCCGGTCCAGCGGGATGCCGTCGAACAGCTGCCGCATGTCGTAGATCGAGTCGATCGCCACGCCGGCCATGCCGACGTCACCGGTCACCCGCGGGTGGTCGCTGTCGTAGCCGCGGTGCGTGGGCAGATCGAAGGCGACCGACAGGCCCTTCTGGCCGGCCGCCAGGTTGCGCCGGTAGAAGGCGTTGGACTCCTCGGCCGTGGAGAAACCGGCGTACTGGCGGATCGTCCACGGCTGGTTGACGTACATGGTCGGATACGGTCCGCGCAGATACGGCCCGATACCCGGATACGTGCCCAGGAAGTCCAGGCCCTCCAGGTCGCGGCCGGTGTAGAGCGGCTTGACCGGGATGCCCTCCGGGGTCTCCCAGAGCAGGTCGTCTCCGCCGGCCGCCCTCTTGACCGCCGTACGCCACTCGTCGGCGCCGCCGTCGGCGGCCGGGGTCCCCAGCTCGATTCCGGAGAAGTCGGGGATTCCCATCAGGACACTCCCATGCGGTCGAGGGTGGCGGAGAGCACGGCCACGGCGTCGCAGCCGGCGAAGACATAGGCGTCGACACCGGGGTACTGCCCGGGACGCCCGGCGAGGAACACATGCGCGGCACCCGCCGACCTCAGCTCCGCGGCCACCGCCGCGGCCCGCTCCTCGTACAGCGTGTCGCTGGAGCACAGACAGACCTCTGCGGCGCCGCTGTCCTCGAACGTGCCCTCCGTGACGGGCTCGATCCCGCCCGCCTGGAAGAGGTTCGAGGCGAAGGTGAGGCGGTTGGTGTGCGCGGCGGCCGGGCCGATCGCGGCGAGGAAGATCCGGGGGCGGGAGCCGGTGGCGGCGAGGTGGGCGTCGGAGCGGGCGCGCAGCGTCTCGTACGCCTCGTCGCGGCGCACACGCGGCAGCCCGCCGGACGGCGGCTCGGGCGCGCTCTCACGCACGACCGGCTTCTCCGCGAGGTTCGGGAACTCGCTGACGCCGGTGACGGGCTCGCGCCGCTTGGCCAGCTTGCCGGTACGAGCCTGCCAGGTGTCGGCCAGTTCCTGCCCGAGGTGCCCCGACCGCAGGGCGGCCGCCTGCCCGCCGGCCCGCTCGATCCCCCGGAAGAACTGCCAGCCTGCGTCCGCGAGTTCGTCGGTGAGTCGCTCCACGTACCAGGAACCGCCGGCCGGGTCGATCACCCGGGACAGGTGCGACTCCTCGATGAGGATCGTCGAGGTGTTGCGGGCGATACGCCGTGCGAACGCGTCCGGCAGGCCCAGGGCGTGGTCGAAGGGCAGCACGGTGACCGAGTCGGCCCCGCCCGCCCCTGCGGCCAGGGTGGCGATGGTCGTGCGCAGCATGTTCACCCAAGGGTCGCGGCGCGTCATCATCACCGGCGAGGTCACGGCATGCTGGAGCTGCGCCCCCGCACGCGGGGCCCCGCAGACCTCGGCCACTCTCGCCCACAGCCTGCGCGCGGCCCGCAGCTTGGCGATCGTCAGGAACTGGTCGGCCGTCGCCGCATACCGGAACTCCAGCTGTGCACACGCCTGTTCGACGCTCAGCCCCGCGTCCGTCAGCTCCCGCAGATACGCCACCGCGGTGGCCAGCGAACAGCCCAGCTCCTGGGCGGCCGAGCCGCCGGCCTCGTGGTACGGCAGCGCGTCCACGGTCAGCGCCCGCAGCCCCGGGTACTCCGCGGCGCACTGCAGCGCAAGACCGGCCGCCGGCGCGAACTCGCCACGCTGCCCGGTACGGGCCTCGTGGCCGAGCGGATCCGCGCCCAGGTTGCCGCGCGCCGCTTCCGGGGCGACGCCCCGCTCCTCGTACAGCCGCAGCAACCCCCGCGCGGCGGGCTCGACATCGCGCCCCGCGTCGAGGACGACGGGTGCCAGGTCGAGATAGACGCCGTCGAGGACCCTGCCGAGCGCCGGCACCGGGATGCCGCCTTCCCCGAGGGTCAGCCAGAGGGAGGTGACGCCGTTCTCCAGGTCCGCGAGCACCGCGCTGCCGTCGGCCACCGTGTGCCGCTGCCGTACGTCCCACCCGCCGACCGTGTTCCCCTCGGCACGGCCGCCGCGCACGAAGGGCGCGAACCCCGGGAAGCCCGGCTCGGGCGCGGAATCGCGCGCGGTGTACAGCGGCCGGGTGGTGAGCCCGTCCTCCAACGCGGTGAACAGGGCTTCCTCGGCCTCGGCGCCCTCGACGTCCTTGCCCGACTTGCGCAGGACACCCGCCACAAGGCGCTGCCACTGCTCGTGGGGCACGTCAGGGAACTCGCCGGCCAGCTCAAGCCCGTCGTCAGGCAGGACCGTCATGCTCGGATGCTAGGACACAGGCACATAGGAGCAGCAGAGGGCACGGCTGTGACCTTGCACTCCTCGTGGACCTTGGCCTCCTCAGGTCTGTGAGCAAGGTTCCGTTGAGGTCCAGGCGACCGCCCTGCCGCTACGGCATCGGGCACGCGTCGGCGAGTGCCGGGTGCCGCGGGGCGGGCAAGACAACCGGGGCAGGCCGTTCTCCGGGCGGAGGGAACGCGGTCTGGCCCCGGCCCCGGCACCGGAAGAAGTCCAGTGCCGTGCCGTCCTGATGGCCCGTCACCGTCCATGGGCGGTGGTCGAGGGCGCGCAGCAGCAGGACGTCCGGCAGCCGGGTGCCCACACCACCGCCCCGCGCGGCCGGCGCGCCCACGACACCCGTGATCCGCACGGCACCGGCGAGCCACTCCCGCGAGCGCTGCGTCCCCGGTGCCCGGTGCTCCGGACAGGGATGGCACAGCGCACGGCCGTGCCGCACCGCGGATGCACGAACTCCTCGACGACGTCGAGCGCCGCCTCGCCTTGGTGGACGGTGGTAACGACCTCCATGATCCCCTCTGCCCCCCCCGGCCGGGATCGTCACCCATGGCGGCACCGGGCGTCCATCACGCCGGTTGCGATCGAATCTCTGGCGCCCGCCACGGATCCATGAGTGGCTAGGGTGCGGTGCGGATACGACGCGATAAGGGGGAACCGTGGCCAAGGTCAATATCAGTCTCGACGCCGAGCTGGCGGTGGAAGCGATGGTGCTGGCCGGGATCGGCTCGCCCCAGGACGCGATCGAGGCGATCGTGCGGGACTACATCGCCCGTGGCCACCGCACGGAGGCCCGCACCGAGCTCAAGGATCAAGGCCTGCGCGAGCTCGACGTCAAGGCACAGGATCCGCAGGGCTGAGGCAGGTCCACATTCACCTCCGGCCTCCCCGGTAGTCGCGGAGGCGGCAGTGACCGGGTGCGTTCGATGCCGCCGATGCCCACCGTGCGGCGAAGGCTTTTCGGTCATTCCCGAGACGCCGGACCATCGAGCCAGGATCGACGGACCTTCGCGCCACTCGTGACGAGCGAAATCCACCCGCACCGTTCCGATAACATGATCGAATCACGACGAGCGCCCTCATCGCCCGTCCTTCACCGGAAAACCGCTCTATCCGGCATGAAAGCGACCTATTTAACCAACATCTAACAAATCGGCCAAACGATTGATACCTACAACGTCGCGGGTGTTTTCGCGAATAAGCAACAGCATCAAGCTCACCGCGTGGCGTCGGCCACGGGTGGTGCTGTGGGCCGCGGCGGGTGCGGTGGTCCTCGGATTCCTCATCGTGCTGGAGATCGCCGCGCGCCACTACGGCCTGCCGGGGCCGATCACCAACCAGCTGCAAGAGGTGATATTCCCGCCCAAATCAGGGCCATTGTTGTACGCCAGCATGGCGTTGATGATGGTGGTGCTCACCTGGCGGCAACGGTTCATCGCGGCCGGTGCCGCGATCGGCATCGACATCGCCTTCCTTCTGGTGCGATGGGCGGCCGGTGCGAAGGTGGCCGACGGCCACCCCTTCGGCAACGGCGCGTTGTGGGTGATCCTGGGCTATGCGGTCATCGCCGTCACGCGGCGCACGGGCCGGGAACGTGTCCTGCTGCTGAAGGGCGTCGGGCTGGGCCTGCTGCTGGTGGCCGGCCGCAAGACCGGCGATACCTGGCTACTCATCACGTCGAAGACCCGCCCGGCGGTGCTCGACCAGTACGTGTCGATCGCCGATCACGCGCTGGGCAACCCATCGTGGCTGGCAGGCCGGATCGTCGCGGCCACCGGCCCGATCGGCGCCCATGTTCTCGACTACGTCTACGTTCAGCTTGCGGTGGCCGCGGTCGTCGTCACGCTGTACCAGCTGCGCGACGTGGCGGTCGAGCGCCGCTTCCCGGGCCACCATCTGGTGCGCACCTTTCTGGTCATCGGCCTCCTCGGGCCGGGCATCTACATGATCTTCCCGGTGGTCGGACCGGTCTTCGCCTACGGCACCGGCGCCTTCGGCACCGGCGGCGCGCACTGGGCGGTGGCCAACCTGTGGCCGCACACGCCGCCACCGCTCCATACGCCGCACCCGATGGCATTCGACGAGATCACCCCACGCAACTGCATGCCCAGCCTGCACACGGCGTGGGCCACCGCGATTTTCATTCATACCCGCAAAAGCCCACGGATCCTGCGATTCGCAGGCACGTTCTGGCTGATTGCCACGCTCGGCGCAACGCTGGGATTCGGCTACCACTACGGCGCGGATCTCGTTGCCGGCGTGGTGTTCACCCTCACGATCGAGGCAGGGCTGCGCTCGCTCGAACGCGGCTGGGACCGGTCAGGAACCCAGCTGGTCATCTACGGCGCAACGGTCTTCGCCGCGCTCTTGCTGTCATATCGCTATCTGCCGATGGAGATGGCCAGACATCCGTGGGTGTTCGGGCCACTTCTCATTCTGGCGATGACATCAGTGGTCCACGGCTACGTACGGACCACCAGACTGTGGGAACCGACGGCTGCACCAGTGCGGCAACCGGAACCGCAACCCGAACCAGCTTGAGTGCCTCCCCCTGTTCCTCGCCCGCGATCCACCGGTCGCCGAGCGCCGACTTCCGCACGGCGCGCTGCTCAACCACCCGGCGGGCGAACCGCGGCCGTGCGCCTGCAGTGTCCGTGAGTACCGGGTCCGGTGAACCGGGGCGCCCCAGCCTTGCGTCGCCGTCGGACCACGACCGCCTCGCGCTTTGCTCCCTGCGCCGGCTCGAGGAGCACGGCGTCCTGGAACGCCGCCTCTACCAGGAGCGGCCGGACCGCTACGAATACGTCTTGACCGACAAGGGCCTCGATCTGTGGCCCGGGCTGAACCATCTGCTGCAGTGGGGAGACAGGTACTACCCGGCCCCGGGCGGGCCTCCCGTGACGGTCACGCACGACGCCTGTGGCGGCCAACCTGACCGGCACCAGACGCGTGACCGCTGCGGTGCCGCGCTGGGCCCGCAGAACACCACCGGCTTCAGCCGGGTGCGCCGGGACAGTTGATGCCCTGTGCCGTGCCTGTCCGACGCGTGGCGGCCCGCATCAGCTTGAGCGGAGCCCGCGGCGATGCGCAGGCTGCGGATGCCGTCGGCGGCGGGGCTTGATCAGTCGCTTTCCCGGTATTTCATGAACCAGTGGGTGTCGAAATAGCGGGCCATCGTGAACGGGTGGTGCAGGTCGACGAGGATACGGCAGACGAACTCCGCGGCCTGGCAGTCGAAGGGGACGTCCTCGCCGTCGAAGGACCGGACCACGACGGGCCAGCGGTCGGGGTCGTCGCCGTCGGCCCTCCAGCAGTACAGGTCCTCGTGCTCAGTGCCCGCCCAGATGAGCAGCCTGTCCTCCCTGAGACTCGTCCACGGCTCCTGGTTCAGGTCCAGATATCCGTCGAAGGCGCCCTTGCCGAATGTCTCGACCATGCGCTTGTAGTCGCTCGGCAGCGCGGTGCCCAGGCGCGACTCCACCTCCGCCCAGTCCACGTCAGGCCGCTGGGCGGGCTGTGTCCAGCCGGTGATCCGTATCAGCCGCTCCATCCAGTCGACGTCGTCGTCCGGAGCCACCGCCGAGGGTTCGGGCACCTCCCTGTGAGCGACCACCAGCACCGGCCGCTCGCTCGCCTCCGCGTCCCGCGCCGTACCCGTGCCGACCCACTGATCCCCGTACGCCCACGCCCGTATCGTCACCGCCCGGTCCTCGAAGGGAACGAGGAGAGCCGCGCCCCTGGACTCGTCGACCGTCGGATCGGTGAAGCCGTCGAGGACGAGGGTGCGCGGGGCACCGTACCTGCTGGCGAGCAGGTCGGTCAGATCCTGCGAGTCCAGGTCGCTGGACAGATACATGTAGCCGTCCGCCGGACCGAGTTGGGCCAGCAGGTCGTTGACGGTCGCTTGCGTGAGCTCCATGGCGGACAGTGAAGCGCACCGCACTGACAATGGACGTTCATTCAGCGAGTCTGCGGTGGCATATGAGGGTCGCCGCAATGGCGGTGACGGCGAGAAAGTGTCCGGGTATGGGCTAAAGGGTGTTGCAGAAGGCCGCTGATCGGAGCACCTTCCTTGTATGGATGGTGTGTTGACGGCTGAGCGGACGTGGGTGTACACGTTCACCGGCCTGCGTGCGGATCAGTTCGGGCGGCTGCTGAAAGCGGTCCGGGAACGGGGCGGCGAGAGCTGTGGATGGGGCCGTCCGTGGCGGCTGCCACTGGCTGAACGGGTGCTCCTGGTGACTGTCTACTACCGCACGAACCTCACCATGCGGTAGCTCGTGCCGCTGTTCGCCCCTTTCCCGGACGTCACCTGCGGCGATGCTCCAAGGTCCCGTCCACGCCTCGTCCACAGATCCCGGCATACGGCCGCTCAGGGCGGCATACGGCTGCGCAACACGCAGACCCCCGCCTCAGCTTTTCCGCAGATGACGGGGTCTTTGGGCACCTCATAGTGGGGGCCCCGGCCGGGGCGCTCGGAGCGTGAGGTGGGCAGAACCGCTGGTCGACGGCGGGAAGTCGGTCATTCAAACGGTCGTGTTGCCAATTGCCTCCATTCGGAGGGGGCTCGGTCGCAGGTGTGAAGCCGAATGTTTCGGTGTGTAGTCGGGCTCAGATGATCTTTCTGGCGGCGTCGCAGATCTCATCGACACGCTCGGGCTGGAGATGAGGACGTGCATAGTTCGTGGCTCGGATCGACTGGAGGAACTCCGCGGGGAGGGCGACGTGGTAGCCGTGGAGGTAGAAGCGGAGGTCTCCGCGCCACACCCACTCGCCATCGGTGAACAGGGAGTCACCACCGAGGATCTGTTCTCCGCTGCCGAGCACGTCGTCGGACTTCCCCATGACGCTCAAGATCTCGTGACCGGCCTTCAGGTAGGCGAGGATTTTCTGCTCGTCGGGTTCCGGCGCCTCCCGTACGAAGTTGCGGATGGGCCCGTCCGGGGTGCCGGCGTGCTTGCCCCACAGCTCTGCGTAGAAGCCGAGGATCTTCATGCTGTCCTTCGTCCTGTCTCTAGGAAACCAGCGGGAGGAAGGTCCGCCAGTAGCCTCCGTCGAAGATGATGGGCTCTTGCCCATCGCCTCCACCCCTCATAATGCCGACCTTTTTGGTGGGCGCTTTGACGGGGACGCCGAGCTGATTGGCAACTTGTTGCGCTGCTGGTAGTGCGTCGGCGCTGGGGTCGACCGTGCCGGAGTGGCAGGAGATAAGTCGTACCGGCCCGCCGTCGTAGTTCGGGTTGTTGCGTATGGCGTCCACGATGTGCGACGGGTGAGACTCTCCTCCGGGGAAGTCGTTCCCTGCGGGGTTGATGCGGCCGGGTTCGAAGTAGCCCTGCGGATTCCCATGGACGACGACGTCGTGGTAGCCGGGTTTCGGAGCAACCTTGTCGAAGTTGCTCATGGTGGCCCGGTCGTAGCCGACGGCCGTGGAGCCGGAGCGGTGGTAGACGGGATCACCGGTTGGCAAGACGCCGTCGCCCGGGGTTTTCGGTGGGGCCGCGTAGGTGGACTGTTCCGAGTTCCTCCAGGCCTGCTCGCGGCGGGTGCCGAGCTTCTCGGTCGTGGTTCCGCTCTTGGCGGCGGCGCCGCTGACGGCGCCCAGGGCGACGTTGAGGGGATTGATGCGGCCGCCGTTGAACAGCGCGTCCTGGCCTGTGGCCACCGCGGCGCCGAAAGCCATCCGACCGGGGGCGGTGTCAAGCCCGGTGGAGATTCTTCCGACGGCGTTGAGTGCGGTGGAGGCGTTCTCGGCGCTGTCGGCGGCCTCCGCGGCGGCGCGTGCGCCCGAGCCCAGTCCTCCGGTCACGCCGCCGGTGAGTCCCCCGATCTCGGCGGAGGAGAGGAGTTCGGTGCCGGAGAAGCCGCCGTCGCCGAAGGCGACACGGACGGGCTGGGCGACCGCCAGGTCGACGGTGACCGATTCGGCGACGCCGAAGGCCACGCCGGTGAGGGTGGTGGCGGCGATGGAGGCGATGGACTCGGAGACGGCTACGCCGATGGCGTCCGCGGCAGCGACGACCCGGCCGCGGTGCCCGCGGCGACGGCCTCAGAGGCGCCGAAAGTGACGAAGGCCAGCGCAGTGCCGACGACCAGGGAGCCGCCGACGATCGCGGCTTCCTCCTCCAGCTTGTGAACCGCCTTGTCGATCTCGTCGGCGAAGTCGTCGAGCGCCTGGGCCAGCTGACGGCAGGCCTGGGCTGTGTCCGGCAGCCAGCCCTTGCCGCCTGCGTAGTAGCGCGACCAAAAATGCCCGAAGGCGTCGATGGCCGGCCCCGAGTTCCCGCCGATCACGGTCTGCGCGGCGCGATTGGTTGAGGCGGTCACCTCGTCGATCACCTCGGCCAGGGTCCGCCAGGCGTCGGCGGCATGCCGCAGTCTCCCGCTGTCGCCGTCGGGCCACCACATGCCGGTGGTCTTCCGGACAACCTTGGCTGCCTCGGACTCACTCATCCCCGTCGATCCCCCGTAGGACTCAGCGCAGGTGGTTCAGAATCGCCGCATTGTGCGCGTCGGTGTCAGCGTGGTTCGCCGCATGCGTGGTCAGGCCCTCGTGGATGCTGTTCAACCCGGCGACGAGGATGCCCAGGGCCTTGAGAACCACGTCGTCCTGCGGAGAATAGGCAGCGCCAAATTGAGCGCCCTGCTTGTCGGAGCCCCAAGGAGCGCCCAGCCCGTCGAGTGAACTCTGCAGCCGGCGCAAGGCGTTGGTCAGGTCGTCGCTCCCAGCGGCGAACGTCGGCGCCTGTGCCGTGATCTCGTCCGGGTGGATCGATATGTCGCCGGACGCCCCCATAGGCCGTTCCCTCCCCGTACTGCCTGTGTGTACATCTGATCCTAAGAGGGGCGCGAGTTGTCCTCGGCTTGGCAGGACCCGATTCAGCCAGGCACGGCGGAAGACGGGCGACTCTTCTTCAGCGAGAAGGGCTCAGTCGTCCCTTCCTCGGCCTACTACCGTGTGTGGCAAGAGGCTCGGCTCCTGGCGCTCCCGCCGACTGTCGCGGCCTCGCCGCTCGCGAGTAGGCCGTACGACCTTCGGCACTCGGCGCTGTCGAGGTGGCTCAACACCGGAGTTGATCCCGCCGAGGTTATCGAGCGTGCCGGCGACAGCGCTGAGGTCCTGGTGACCCGCTACGCGAAGTGCCTCGACGGACGGCAAAACGTCGTCAACCGGCGTATCAAGGACCTCCTGCGCGAATGCGAGTGACAGACCCGATCATTTGTGAGGCCCCTGAGCGTCCTGCCCAGGGGCCTCGGCGTCTGGTCTGTGCGTCATGCGGACCGGCTGGCTCGGGTCTGCTCTGAGTGGAGTTGGCGTTCAACGCTTCTTCGCTCACTGTCGAGGGCAGCGAGACCCCGCATGCGAGACCGCTCGAAGTCAGGCTTTACCTCGACGCCGAGGTCATGTCGCAAGGCGACCCGCAGTAGATACACGCCGTCGGACAGCGGGCCGCTGAACCAAGCATTCGCCCGGCTGTATGCGGCATCTGGGCTGAGGCTGATCGGCAACTGCTTCACGAGGGTGTATCCGACGCCGAGAGCCCTATTCAGGGCTGAGGTCACTTCCAACAGGTCCTTCGACAGTGCCATCTACGCCTGAGAGTATTCCTCCGCCCAGGCTTCTTTGGCAGCGTCGAGGAGCGCAGAATCGACGTCTTCACCTCGCTCCGTTGCCCGGACTGCATCTCGGGCAGCGACCCGATACGCACGAGCGGTGGCGTTCAGGCGGGCATACAGATCACGTCTTGCTTGCTGGACTCTGTCGTCGCGGTCCTGGGCGCGTTGTTGATCAGCACGCTTTTCGCGCTTCTGGCTGGCGAGCTCGTTGAACATCGCTCCGCCCAGAGTTCCTCCAGCGGTGATCAGCCCAACGGCCACAGCGGATAGGTCCATGATGAGTCCCCCTAACTCGTCTGTTCGCCTGCCTGGAGCCGGCGATTGATGGCGGCCTCGACAGCTCTCGCCGCCAGCCTGGCGCCCCCGCCCCAGCGGGCCTACAGGCCAGAACGACGATAGCGAGGGGCAGGCCTGCTCGACTCGGATCAGGCTCATCACCTGCGGCAACGCCCCAAGATCCCGTCCACGCCCCGTCTACAGACCCCGACATACGCCCGCTCCGGGCCGCATACGCCTGCACAAACACGAAGACCCCGGCCTCAGCGTTTGCGCTGGTGACGGGGTCTTTGGGCACCTCATGCTGGGTGCCCCCGGCAGGGTTCGAACCTGCGCACACGGCTCCGGAGGCCTTGTGCTTCATCGGTTTCTCTGCTGGTCAGAGGGCCATCCAGGCCGGCGGATAGGTTTTCCGTCCGCGGATAGTCCGCGCTTGTACTCGCCCTCCGGGTCGGGGCCCCATCAGGCGTTGAGGCGTCCGGGTGCCTCACCAGGTGCGGACGTCGACTCAAGGCGCTCCGAGGCCTCGGCAGGTACCTTGCATCAAACCCACGCAGTTGCGTAACAGCAGCTTGGGAAGCTGCGGCACTGTAAGTCGACGCTCTGCTGCGTTGCGCTGCAGGAAGATGAGTGTGGGGTCTATCCGGTCGATCTCACCCGGCGGCGCTTCCCGGTAGCGCCAGGGCGACGCTTCACTAGAGGTTGTCCCGTATGCGGTGTGAGTTATCCAGTGACGGCCAGGTTGTGGAGCCGGGCGATGCCGAGCATCGCCTGATGAACGCCGTTGCCCTTGAGGCGGCAGTCCCGCAGGACCTTCCAGTTCTTCAACCGCGACAGGGCGTGTTCGACCCGGGCTCGCGCCCGGCGGTGGACGGCGTTCTCCGCTTCCTGCTGCGGGCTGAGGTGGGTCTGACCTCGCCGCTTGCGGTGTGGGATGAGAAGGCCGGTGCCCTGGTATCCGCCGTCGGCGATGGTCGGGGCTCCGCGGCAGGCCCGGTCCACGCCGGACTCGGTGAAGGCCCGGCAGTCGTTGCGGCTCCCCGGCAGCGGGAGGCCGATCGCGACGACCAGACGGCTGTTGGCGTCGATGACGACCTGGAGGTTGGTCGAGTACCGGTAGTTCTTGCTCGAGGCGGCGATGCTGCGGTCCCGCGTGGGCGCCAGGGTGCCGTCGACGATGTAGACGGTGTCCTTGCGCGGGCCGTCGGGCCGGCGAGATGGCCAGCAGGGATGCCAGGTGATGGAGGATCCGGTCGGCCGCAGACTTCGAGATCCCGAACAGCGGCGCCAACTGCCGCAATGTGAGGTTCGTCCGCCAGTACGTCGCCACCAGTACGTCGCCACCAGTAATACCCGATCCTACAGCGGCAGTCGTCAAGGACGACCCCGTTGGACATCGCCGCCACGGCGCCGCACCAGCACCACCAGCCTGGCGAACTGCACCTCGGTCAGCCCGGAGAACGGCTCGATCCACTTCGGATCATCCGCAGAGATCACCCCACCCATGCCCAGCCAACGCATCAACCGCCCCACCGGTTACGGGGCAACCTTTAGCTAGATCGTCCCCAGTTCATCGAGCCACGCGAGCGTTGTGTCGACCTATGGCAAGGGCACCAGGTGCTGGCGTGTTCGTGTGACAGTGGGCAAGATCTTGGGGGCTTCGGCCACCGAAATTCGCGGCCTTTTACGCTTCCTCGTCCGAGGGTCAGTGGTTTGCGAATCCCCGTTCCAGCAGGCACCCAGCCTGGCTTTCCGGCCGCCTTCTCATCATTGGTCCGGCATGACATCCATCAATACTCCCTCCTGACGGTGGAGTAGAGCGGAGCATGCCTCAACTGCAGCGTAGCCGAGACGCTGTCAGGCCGTGTGGCGGTTGGTGACACCACACACCCCCAGGGCCAACCAGCCTTTTTGCAGGCGCCAGTTGACCCCGTCGCAACGTTGCGGCAAGCTTGCGCCACCGTCAGTACTGGAGAGGGCTTAGCGATCATGCATGCAGTTAGTGGGGTTCAGCTCGGGCATCGACTGGCCCAGCTGCGGGAGCAGGCTGGAATGAAGCAGGCCGAGCTCGCTCGCCAGATCACTTGGAGTCAAGCAGTGCTCTCGCGTGTTGAGGCAGGTGAGAGGCCGGTCTCAGATGATGAGCTCGGAGTGATCTTGAAGGCTATCGGCACCGATGATGCTGCCGAACTAGCCACCA
Source organism: Streptomyces sp. NPDC046931 (assembly GCF_040644655.1). NCBI lineage: Bacteria > Bacillati > Actinomycetota > Actinomycetes > Kitasatosporales > Streptomycetaceae > Streptomyces > Streptomyces sp. NPDC046931. Next base: position 126,337 of record NZ_JBEYWX010000001.1, on the reverse strand, counting down.
TCCTCGAGCGGGAGTGGAAGTTTCTCCCCGCGCCAACACTTGATCACCCGGACCATCATCTGCTCTGGCGCGCTGAGGAGATGACGGCTGCTTTGGTTGAAGCGGGGAGCTCTTCCGGCGTGGCGCCTGCATTTCGGGCAAGGCTGGAGGAATCTCAAAAAGAAATTGCAGTACTGGCCGACCAACTGATTCGGCGCGATCACCAAATTGCCTTTATTGGTGGCATCGGTATCGGAAAATCCACGGTAATCTGTCGAGCGACGGGTCTCGAGACTTGTGGTGTACAGGGCAAAGTTGAGCCCGTACCTGTACTTGAGGTTGGCGCCGGGGGAAGCACCGTGTGCGAAGTCCACCTGAGCCGTGGTCCTAGGTTCGGCATCGTTGTGGAGCCGCGAAGTCATGATGATATCCGCTCTGACGTGCAGGATTTTGTGGATCAAATCATGCAGACGGGACAGATTGTGCCCGGAGACGACGGTAGCGCGACTGTTCCTCGCGAGATTGAGCGAGCGATCAGGAACATGGCGGGGCTAACGCAGAAACGCAGAAAGAATGGCGACGGAAAAACCGTAGTTACGGACCCAGCCAAGGAACTTGCCGCTACTTTCCCGCAACGGCGTGATTTTGTCGTGGAGGTACTAAACCGAATGGGCTTGCATCGTCGCGATCGACGAGACGAGTGGCACGGCCCTGAGCTCACTGATAGCCCGCTGGAGTGGATGCGGTCCACCTTTGCGCGGATCAATAACGGTCGTCACCCGGAATTCTCTCTGCCGGCACGGATTGATTTGATCGTCCCCGAGATTCTTGAGACTGAGGACCTCGAAGTTAGTGTTATTGATACTCGAGGCATTGATCACCTCTCGGTCCGCGCTGATCTCGAGGATCTACTGGAGGATCCGCATACGGTATCTATTCTCTGCTCCGGATTCAACGACGCCCCATCGGGGCCCGTGCAGCACCTCCTCCAGCGTGCCCGCGATATCTACAATAAGCAGATCGACTTCAACGCTGGCATTCTCGTCCTAGCCCGGCCTGACGAAGCATTGGCTGTCAAGGATGAAGCCGGGTTTCAAGTCGAGACCACGGAGGAAGGGTACGAACTAAAGAACGAGCAGTTGCGTAACGCGCTTACACCCTATCGGCTCGACGAGCTCCCGACCTTCTTCTTTAATGTGCGCGAAGACGATCCTGAAGGTCTCCGTGCTTTCCTACGTGATCGGGTGAGACAAACGCGCAGCCGATTCCACCGTCAGCTGAGCGATGTGTTGAGTCGAACCCAGCACCTTCTGGACAATGCTGAACGGGAGCAAGTTCAGGCGGTCCAACGGGAAGTCGGGAAGGACCTTAACAGCTGGATCGCACTCCACCGAGAGCTGCCGCCAACTATTGGGCATATCCATGACACACTTCTGCACGAAATCGACCACTCGCACCCGAGCACAGTCAATGCGGCCGTTCGGAGAGAGGGCGAGTGGCGGTCACTCAGCTACACGCACCAACTTGGTCACGGCGCACGGAAGACCGCAGTGGCGGCCCTTCAGAAGTGGATCTTCGTCTTTGAAGATCTGTGCCGTGCACTTTCTGATTCAAGGCCGGAGGCGAAGGACCTCTTGTCTCAGGCAAGCCATCTCATGGCCACCGCCTACGACGATCTACTACGCAAAGTGCAGCTGGCCGGCCTGACCTATTATCGCGACCAACTTCGTGAAGATTCGGATTTCTGGAGCAACAACGTCGATGAGTGGGGCCGTGGATCAGGCTATCTGAACCGTATTCTGCGCCGAAACCAGGAGTGGTTTCAGCAGCCTGAGCGACGTGACCTCGAAGCGGAACTCAAGACTGCAATCGAGCGAGAGTGGGACACAGTGCTCAGGCGCGTTGCAGCAATCTTTGAGTAAGCGTAGTAGGGGCACCGCCGCTTTCTTTCCCTATGCTGGTTACTGATGACGGCCAGGTGACTTCCAGCCCGAGGTAGATACCTGACCGTCGGCTGGCTGCTGAGTCGGCCGAAGGTGCCGCTGACTGAGATCTCAGCGCGCGTGTCGGCCTAGAAAAGATACATATCGGCGAGCAAATTGGAAGGCCCGTGGGCTTCTACTCGTCGCAGATCTAGGGGGATCACCAATGTCCAGCTCCATGAAGGACACGGCCGACCTGTCCCAGGACGGTTCGGAGTCAGCCGCTGTCGGTTTGACAGTTTCTACGGTCTTTAACAGCATCCACCGCGCGCCCTCGATCGCGGCTTCCGCATCTGGGGGCTGCGCTGCTGATACTCCAGGTGCTGTCCGTCTCCTGTGGCTCAGGCACATTGATCGTGATGGCACGATTGCCGAAGCAGATGAGGAGACTGATGTCTGGCGTACAGACATCTCGGATCGACATCATCTTAGAGTTGGCGACATTCTTCTCTCTGAAGTCGTCACAGGCCGCCCCAAGGCAGCCGTTGTGCAAGAATATGATCTGCCGGCAGCAGCGGTAGGCAGCATCCTCGTTCTGCGTCCCGCCACCGTCCTGCCGCCGGAGCATGTGCGACTCATCTTGGCATTTCTACGTTCATCCACTGTTGCTGCTCAGGCCCGTGGCGCTTTCGGCCGCATGCGTCTGAGTAAGAGCGACCTCAATTCCTTGGTATTGCCTGAGGTCGATGAGGCTCTGTCTACCGCGCTTGATGAACTGGATACGGCTCGCCGTCAAATGAGCGGTTGGAGCACCGAGGCCGCTAGCCTTGCAGAGACGGTCTTCGATAGGGGTGCTAACACATCTGTAGCCAGGCAGTCGATCATCGGGGCAGGCCAGGTGACGCGCCTTCGAGCTGAGGCGGCCGCCCAACTGGATGATTTCAGATACATCGTCCGTACTCGTTTCCCGTACCCTATCGCGCTGCGATGGCGGGAAGCCGAAGCCAGGATGAGCACGGACGACCTGGCACACGCTTACGATGCCGTTCTCGAAGCAGCTGAAATCTTGTTGGGCTACAGCGCATTGCTTACAGCGGCGCTCGCGCACAGCGCATCCATCGAACTCTCCTCGGTAGCTGCGATACGCACAAAGCTTAATGCCAACACGGGTGGACCGGGGCTGGGAGAGTGGACTGCAGTGCTGCAGGAGATCGCCGGGGCCAGGAAACGTCGCACCCTGAGTAAGGACCATCCCCTACACGAACTGGGGAGCCTTCTGGGATCAGAAGATGCCAAAAACGCCCGCAAACGCATTGCAGGACGACGGAATGCCGAAGCACACCTACGTCCCGTCGACCCTGTCGACCTTCCAGTTGCGCTGCAGGAGACCTTTGACGATCTTCGGCTTCTGGCGAACCGTGCTCGTTTCCTAGCTGACTGGTCCCTCATGCAGGTGACGTCTGTAGCCTGGGACTCATTTCGCGGAAAGGCCTCTCTTAGTGTCCGGCGCCTTATGGGCGATCATCCCGTGGTACCTACCTCAACAATGACGTACCTAAGCAGTGCAGTGGAGAAGGGAAGTCTCTATCTTGCAGATCGTGACCACCGCTTGTATCTGCTCCGACCTTTCCTCACAGGCCAGGTCTGCCCTACCTGCCGGACCTGGTCGACTTTCCATGTTGACAAGGTAGAGGGCGAACTTGTGCTGAAGAGCCTTGAACACGGCCATTGCTTTCCTTGCAGCACAGGTACAGAAATCCTTCAACAGGCCGGCCTGCTTTAGACCATTGCTACGCTCCGAGCCCCTGCTACACGACTAGCCGCACACACTGCTCCGTCGACGGAGTAGGCGTCCTCGACTCGTCTTATGGTGTGTGGCAGGGAGCTGCGCGTGGTGAGCGAGGTACTCGTGGCCAATCTGGTGGGTGGCGACCTCGCGGAGGCGTTTTCGGTGGGTTCCGCCGGCAGGGCTTGTGATGGTCAGGTCGTCGGCGACGGTCAGTATGCCGAGGTCAAAGAGCACGTGATGGTTGGGGCACAGGCGCAAAACGTTGGCGGCGATGTCGGGGCCGGAGTGCGGGCGACCGAGGGGCTTGATGTGGGCGGCTTCGGCGTAGGCCCCGGTCGGGGCGGGCAGGCGGATGTCGCAGACCTGGGAGGTGTAGTCGTGGGCGCGCTTGACGAAGTCCGCGACCGCGGTGCTGCGTACGATGCGCTGGGTGGTGACCGTGGCGCGTTGATGCTTCAGTTCAGTTCGACCGGCGCGTCGGAGTGCCAGTGACGGGTCGTGGTGTGAGGGATCAGGGTCCGTCACATGGAATCGCGAGAGTCCGGCTGCCGGACGAGGCGGCGTCCGGCCCCTTCGCAGCCGGGGATCGCCCATAGACTCGGCTGCATGCGTTCCTATCTGCTAGTTCTTGGAGAGCGTGAGGCCGTCGCCTGGGTCCTGCGCCACCAGCGAATGGCCTTTCCTGTGCGCCGGCGGACCGAAGTGCAACGACTGGGGCCCGGGGATGAACTGTTGATCTACACGACGCGCGGCTGCTGGCACCGTCCCAGGCGCGACCGTGGGCGGATCATCGGTCGCGCGTACGTCAGCTCCCCAGTGACGCCTCTGGACGAACCAGTGGAAGTCGCGGGCCGTTCGTTCACGTCCGGCTGCGATCTCAGCGTACGAACGCTGACCCCGTATCTCACGGGTGTGGAACTGGCCCCCTTGATCGGCCACCTCGCAGCCTTCCCTGGGAAAGCAGCTTGGAGTGTCCGACTCCGACGGCCTCTGTTGGAACTGTCTCCTGTCGACGCCACGTTGGTGCGCGACCGGCTAGCTCAGCACGAGATGCCCGCCGCCGAGCAGCTCTCCATTTACTTGGAGAACATCAGACCCATCGTGACGGGAGGATCCCGTCAGAGTTAACGCTGGAGCCTTGAAAGTCTTTCTCAATGTTCACGCGCTCTGGCCGCAGCTCTTGTCCGCCCTCGAGGTACTTCGCGGCGGCCTGGTTCCAAATCTCGGATGCGTTGGGCCAGGCGAGGATAGTATGCCCGATAGTCTCGTCCGGAAGTGGAGCGCGAAGTCTTGCAGCTCGTCCTCTTGCAAGCTGATCCTTGCCAGATGCCCAAAGATGAGCTGTTCACCGTCGAAGGGGTACAGCACCTTGTCGCCCTTGGCCTCATTCGGGGCCCAGTCGAGCGCGAGTAGATGCCCAATGAACGTTTGATCCGCAGCCCTTCCTGGATCTCACGTATGGAGGCGTGCAGCGGAGATTCGCCGGTCTCCCGGTTTTGGGCCCGCACTACGGCGCAGAGGCACCCTTGACCAACGTCAATGAGGGTTATTGCGTTGGTGGAGTTGCGACGTCGGACCTCTCGCATCGTTCTGGCGGCGCGGGTTACCAGAGGATCTACTTGAGTCTGTCTGCTACTGCCTTGAAGTGCCGCTGGGCTTCGCCCAAGTCGTCCGCTATACGAAGCGCAATGTCACGAGGCGCCTCGAAATCCACGAGGTCGGGCTTGATGTGGGCGTACAGGTTGAGATTAGTGTCGGTTTGGTCTAGGAGTTCGGCTGCATCGTAGGGGCGGAAGCGGTCCGATTCCGTACGGGCTGAGAAGCCGCCCTCAGGCCGGTATGCGGTGAGGAAGTCGTCGAAGTCGGACTCTGTGACTGGATTTCCGGTGTCGGTGTGGTGGGCGTCGCTGCGGGCGTCGTAAACCCATAGGGTGCGGGTGGCCGGCTCGCCGCTCGGGCTGGGTGCGGCCTTCGTGAAGAAGAGGACGTTCGCCTTCACGCCCTTGCGGTGGAATAGGCCAGTAGGTAGCCGCAGAAGGGTGTGCACGTCGCAGTTCTGGAGGAGGCGCCTGCGGATCGTCGCCACGGAGTTGCCACCGAAAAGCACGCCGTCGGGAAGGAATACGGCTGCGCGTGCGCCGATGGGCAGAGTGATGGCGATGTGTTGGAGGAAGTTGGTAGGGAAGTCGCTGAAGGCCCAGAAGTCCGTTCGCAGATCGGAATTCGGTGGGGTGCTGGTGCTTTTGAACGGCGGGTTGCAGATGGCTGCGGTCGGGACGGCCGTGCTGTCGGAACGGCGCACGGGCACGCCCTGCGCTAGTAGAGAGTCGCCTTGACGGACGGGGGCCCGCTCACTGAACGGTCGGCCGGTGCTGAGTAGAATATTCATGGTGGCCAGGCGGCACATCTGCGCGTCCAGGTCGGCTCCGGCGATGGAAGCCGGACCCATCGCACCCTCCTGGGATGCCATTACCCGCTGTGCTGCGATCAGGGTGCTGCCGGTACCGCAGGCCGGGTCGATCACTATGTCACCAGGGCGTACGTCGAGTGCCCTGGCCACTACCGTCAGAATGGGGCGCGCGGTTAGGGTCTGACCGGTGTGGATCTTCGCATCGATGTCGCTGCGGCAGTCCTGGAGCAGCAGATCGAAGGCGCGGCCGAGTTCGGGGCGGCGAACCGAGCTCCAGTGATACGGAGCGATCTCCTCGACGATCAGGCTGGACAGCTCGGCCATCCTCTCGACGTTCCACGGCTGAGCATCGCGGAAGAGGACGCTTGCGGTCTCCCGTTCGGGGGCGTCTTGCGGCGCAGGCATGCCTAGATCGTCCATCAGGCCACGCAGGGCGAAGTGGAGGTCGTCGCCGCTCAAGCCAGCAAGCCGGGACCAAGCACCAGCCGGCGCAACGGGCTTGACGCTCAGCCGCCCGCCCCTCTGGGCGCGCTCGTGGTCGAGCTTAAGGAAGAGCAGGTATGCGATGTGCTCGACAAAGCCGAGCCGGGTGACCGCGCGGGTGCTCGTGCGCTCGCGGTAGAACTTCCAGAGGCGGGTCGCGATCTCCTCAGCTGTCCATTCTCTTTCCGGCCGGACCGTTCCTGCTGCGCTGCCGTGCCCGTTGGTCATTCCCGCCCCAGTGCGTCGTGATCCCCGAGCGAGCTCCGGCCCGCACGGGGAGACGGGGCTAGCGCTCTTGAATTTGGCTTTTTTCGGTGTAGTTGACCTCGCCCGAGTCGGTGGGGTCCGGCGGTCCCTGCTTTAGGGCACGGGCCACCGCGGTGAACTCGGCCAGCGCGACCTCCAGGTCGTCCACGATCTCCTGGGCGATCACGTCAGGGGACGCGAGCGTCGAGGAAGCACTGGAGTTGGACTGAAGGACCGTCAAGTCGAGATTGACCCTGTCACGAGCGATCAGATCATCGTAACTGTACGGTCGGAAGCGGTCCGATTCTTTGCGTGCAAAGTGATCACCGCCACCGGAGTGGAAGCATCGCACAAAGTCATCCAAATGCTCACGACGCAGAGGGCGTTGCTTGAGCGTGAAGCGCTGATCAGTGCGGAAGTCATACACCCACAGGCTCTTGGTAGCCGGTCGCCCGCCTGAGCGGGGCCCAGTCTTGTTGAAGAACAGGACGTTGGCCTTGACGCCGTTGGCGTAGAAGATGCCGGTGGGAAGGCGCAGTAGGGTGTGGACGTCGCAGGTCTCCAGGAGGCGGCGGCGAATCTCGGCGCCAGCGCCGCCCTCGAACAGGACGTTGTCCGGGAGGACAATGGCCGCCCGGCCGTTCGTCTTTAGCAGGTTGTAGATGTGCTGGACGAAGTTGAGCTGCTTGTTCGTGGTCTGCGCCCAGAAATCCGTGCGCGAGACGTACGACTCCCCGGTGACCGAGCCGACGCCGAAGGGAGGGTTGGCCAACACGATGTCGTAGAACCGCTGCGGGGGCTTGGCCAGGGAGTCCTTGATGGTGATCAGCGGCTTGGCCTCGGAGGTGCCGATGCCATGCAGCAGCATGTTCATGAGTGCCAGGCGCGCGGTCTCGCGAACGAGCTCGTAGCCGCTGATGGCACCGGTCTGGAGCTTGCGGCCTTCGTCGCCGTACAGCTTGTCCTCGTAGCGCTCGACGAGGTGGGCATGTGCGGCGATCAGGAATCCGCCGGTGCCGCAGGCGGGGTCGGTGATCGTCTCGCCGAGCTGGGGCTGGATGCAGTCGACCATGGCGTCGATCAGTGGACGGGGAGTGAAGTACTGACCCGCACCCGTTTTGCGGTCCTCAGCGCCACGCTGAAGAAGCCCTTCGTAGGCATCGCCCTTGAGATCTTGCTTCTCAGTGGTCCACCTGTGAGGGTTAATGAGATCCTTGATCAGCCGCTCGAGGACAGCGGGCTCATGGATCTTGTTCTGGGCCTTGGTGAACACCTCCCCAAGCATCGTGCCGGGTCGATTTCCAAGGTCCTTCAGGATGAACTCGTAGTGGTCGACAAGTGCCTCGGCGGATCGGGTCATCAGGCTGGCCCAGTCCCGGCCGGGCGGGACAAGGGGTACTTCTGGCTCATTGGTCCGAAAGCGACCGGAACGCCTGGACCGTTCGTCCGCCATCTTCAGGAAGAGCAGATACGTGAGCTGCTCAACGTAGTCGAGCGTAGACACGCCGCTGTGGCGGAGCAGTTCGCAGTAGGACCAGAGGCGGTTGACCAGAGTGCTGGTGCTTTCGCCCGCGGCCGGAGCGGGCTTGCTGGCCTGGGTGTTGGAGGTGCTGGTGCTCACTGGGGAAGTTCTTCCTGGCCGCGTGGGGCCGACTTGCGTGGGGCGCGCCGCTGGCGGGGCATGCGCTTGAGGGCCGGAGTGTTGGAGCGCCCGGCACGGATACGATCGAGGAGGACTGAGGCGGACTGGTCGTCCGGGTCCTGGGGGACGAGTTGACCGGCGAACGCAGCGGCGAGGAGGGAACCGCGGAGCTCGGCGGCCTGCTCTACGAGGGACGTGACGCTCTCACTAAGATCGGCAAAGCTACCGAGCGCCCTGGATAGCGACCCGCAGATCGCTTCCTGGACCTCGCGGGGAGGGACGGGGATCGGAAGTTCCCTGCAGGTGGAGAGAGCAATGTTGAACTGACCTGCAGTGGCGCGAGCGGTCTTGGTTAGGAGGCCGATCACGTAAGGGGACCGCAAGACGAAGCGCAGCCACTCGGGAGAGAGCTCCGGCCCAGCCCGGAAGGCGACAATCGCCTGATTAATGTTCCATTCAGGGTGTTCCTTGGGTACCACGGCTGTCTTTCCCAGCGGCGGTCCAACAATGTTGGTGAGTACATCACCAGGAAAGGCGCGGGACTTCTTTAGCTGTCCTTCATGGGTTTCACGGTCGATGAACGTGGGGCGAATAGTGAAGTCGACTTCCCCTTGCTTCGTGATGTTGTACACCTTCAAGAAGGGAACGTCCCCGAAGTTATCGTGCATTAGGGAAGCTTCAGGTGTGGAGCCGGAGGTGATAACAGTGCATACGTCCTTGGCTACACGCCAATTCCATCCTTCTGGCAGTGCGCGGAGCGCAGTGTAGTCGATCTTCTTACTTGACTTCGACTGGATGTCGTGGAGGCTGCCCGGATGGCATTCATGAGCAAGGCCGAGAATAGCCCGGTCCAGCAAGCTGTCGTTCAATGACTGCTGACGACCTATGGCAGCTGCGATCGATGCCTCGCCAGCTTCGATGTGGGCGATCTGTCGGTCGAGTTCGGCGACGATGCGGTGCTGCTCCGCAAGGGGGGGCAGCAAGATCGGAAAGTCTGAGAATTGTTCCCAATGCGCCCGCGGTCTGTCGCCAGTTGGATTCTTAGACATGACATAATGGACGAAGTCCGGGCTCAGTAGGCGGTGGAGCAGGAAGCGGGAATTTACCGCCTCGCTGGGCGGGAAAACGATGAATTCTCCCGAGCAGATGCCCTCGAAATCGGCAATCGTTACTTTGTTGAGGTAAGGTCGTAGCCTGCCGTAAAGCAGGTAGCCGCGGTGCACCACTGGTGATGCGCTTCGAATATCGCCAGCGCGCCCGTAACCGATGATGCGGCCTGTGTGGGGCTCGACGTTGTCCATGCCGAGGTATAGGGAGCTGTCCTTCGAGGTCGGCTTGTAACGCTCCGATACAGGGGCGATTAGTTCACCGAGCGTGGCCCGCGCCCACCCCACCGGCAGTCCCCCCCAGGGCTCGCCAGCAATGCCCACCCCGCCAGCCTCTGTCACGCGCTCAGCTCCTGGTCCAGTTCGTCGAGTATTTCCTCGGCCCGTTTCGCGCCGAATTCAGCGAGAAAGCCGTCCACTCCGTTACGTGTGCTGAACGGCGGGTAGTCGAGGTCGGCGGCATCGAAGCGTACACGCTCGCCGGTCGCCGCAGCGATCCGCTCCAGCCACCACAGCTGCGCGTCGCTGAAATCTGCGCCAGCCTGACGCTGCCGTTCCAGCCACGCGACGAAGCGTTCCTGGACCGTGATCCCGTACGGTTGGGGTTTGGGCGCGCCGCGTTCCGCGCCGCCGGCGAGTTCGTAGCGGAGGAGCGCGATGAGGTCTGCTACCTGGCGCTTGGTGCCGGGGGATGCGACTGCCTCGCCGAGAGTTTCGTATGCCTTCCATAGCCGGTCCGGCGTCCAGGCTCGTGGCGGGCGGGCGATGGAGCGACTCAGGTCCTTGAGTCGGTCGTAGGCCTGGCGTGGGCTGAGCCCAGGAGCCGGCCCACCGCTGTAGGCAATGGTGAGTGCGGCGATCTCGTCGCGATGCTCGTCGATGTACTTGCGCCAGCTGGTCACTGTGGAGCGTGCCGTGCCCTCGTCATCGACTACCGCGCCCGCATGCACCACACGGTCCCGGCTGTTCTCGTCGTAGAGGATGTCTTTGGCGCGTCGCATTTCAAGGAGTCGTGATCGCAGCTCGGGGCGGGAGGCCAGGGGGATGAGTGAGTGCTGGATGAGATCGCGTACTGCCCTTTCCGGGTCTCGTCCGGCTCGTGCGGCGGCTTCCCGTGCGTCTGCCTGTTCGTCGGTGGACACAGCCTTCACCATTTCGTGGACGATGTGCTTAAGCGGGACGCCAGCTGTTAGCCGCTCGATTTCGGCACGTTCTTCGCCCGTCATCTGCAGGTCGAGTTTGGCGAGGCGGGAGGCAAGGGTGGAGACTTCCTCCTCCTCGATGGTGTGGGCGGCGGTCTTGTCGAGGAGTTTTGCCAGGCTGATCTGTGTGCCGTGGCGCTCCAGCGGGGCTGCGTCGATCTTCGGCTTCTTGGTGACGCCGACCGCATCGACGATCACGAAGCGGGTCTTGGGGCCTACCCCGGGAGTGACGCGTTCGAACTCGGTGAGAGAGAGCGTGCGGGCACCGCGCCCCTTCATCTGCTCGAAGTAGGCCCAGCTCTTGACATCTCGCAGGAAGAGTAGGCATTCGAGAGGTTTGACGTCCGTGCCCGTGGCGATCATGTCGACGGTGACTGCGATACGGAGTTGGGGCAGGTTGCGGAAATCCGAGAGGCGCTCGGCGGGTTTCTTGGCAGCGTGGGTGATCTTTGCGCAGAAGTCGTTGCCCTTGCCGAAGGCATCGCGGACGACCTCGACGATTTCTTCGGCGTGGTTGTCGTTCTTTGCGAAGACCAGTGTCTTGGGGACATACATTTCGTCCCATAGGATTTCGCCAGTCTCCGCGCTGCGCTTGAGGCGCTCGGGAAAGATTTCGGTGAATAGCTTCTCGCGGAAGGTGCTGATCACCGTGCGCAGCTGGTCCTTGCTGATGACGCGGACGCCTACTTCGTTGGCGCCGTATGCGAGGTCTTCGTCGAGGTCCTCGTAGCGCTGGCGTCGGGTGCGACGGTCGCGTACGGGGATAATGCCTTGGGCTATGACGCCGCCCTGGCCGGTGATCTGGGTCTCGATCTCGTACACCTGGAAGTCGACGTTGACGCCGTCGGCGACGGCCTCGGGGTAGGTGTACTCGCTGACCAGGTTGCCGTTGAAGTAGCCGAAGGTCTGCGCTACGGGGGTGGCGGTAAGGCCGACGATTGGGGCGTCAAAGTATTCCAGTACCGAGCGCCACTTGCCGTAGATGGAGCGGTGGCATTCGTCGACGACTACTAGGTCGAAGGATTCCGGGGGGATGCCGGGGTTGTAGCCCACGGTGATGTCGCCGGGGATGTCATAGGGCAGATCTGCCTCGTCGCCTTCGCCTTCGGGGACCGCGTTGGGCAGGGACTGGCCTGTCAGTTCCATGTACAGGCGCTGGACCGTGGAGATCACGACCTTCGCCGAGGCGTTCATGCCGTCTGCGCCCAGACGCTGCACGTTGTATAGCTCGGCGAACTTCCGGCCCGTGTCCGGGGTGGTGTAGTTCTCGAACTCAGCCAGGGCCTGTGCACCCAGATTGTTGCGGTCCACTAGGAACAAGACGCGCTCTGCGCGCGCGTGCTTGAGCATGCGGTACGAGAACGTCACCGCGGTGAATGTCTTGCCGGCGCCGGTTGCCATCTGGACCAGGGATCGACTCTGTCCTATGCCTTGCTGGCCCTTGCCCCGGGATACGGAGTCCTCGACGCCGCGCACGGCGTCGATCTGGGCGGGGCGCAGATCGCGTACATCGAGCTCTGGCAGGCGGGTAAGCAGCCGGGCCCGGTAGCTGGGGGCTTGGGGGTCCTCGTCTGCCTGGTGCATCCAGCGCGCCAGGGTGCGCGGCTGGTGGAAGGAGAAGATCCGGCGGGTCCGCGAGTTCGGGTCGAGGGCGTTACGGAAGCGCGTCTCACCGCCGTCGCTGACGTATCGAAATGGCAGCGGGGTGCGCCAGGCGGCGTTACGTTCCTGTGCTGAGGTGAGGTTGTCTGCGTAACCATTGGCTTGTGATTCAGCGGCCGAAAGGTCGGCGCCCTCGCGCTTGGCCTCGATGACGCCGGCCAGCTTACGGTCGACGTACAGCATGTAGTCGGCACGACCTTTGGCCGTGGTGACCTCACGCACGGCGACGCCGTTTCCCCGGTAGTCACCGAGCGCGTAGAGGTTGAGTTCGCTGCGGTCCTGGACGTGCCAGCCCGCCTCAGTCAGCATCTGGTCCAGGCGGGCACGCACCTGCACCTCAGTGAGGGGTTCACGGGCGGCTGCCTCGGCGTTGTCCAGTAGTCGGGCGCGCTCGGCGACAGCCGCGGAGGCGGCGGCGCTGCTGCGCTTGTCGGCAGCTCGTTGTCCAGCCCGGGCCTGGTCAAAGCTGGACTGGAGGCCCTTGAGTTGGTCCTGCATGGCGGCGACCATGCGCGCCATCTCGGCTTGCTCGGCCCTGGCCCGGGTAAGTTCAGCTTCCGCTGCGGCACGGGCTGCCGCTTCGGCCTGGGCCTGAGACTCTTGGGCTTGGTAGGTGAGACGGGCCTCCTCCAGAGCCTTCTTGGCGCTCATGACCTCGGCGCGGAGCTGCTGGTTCGCAACGTCCGTTTCCCGGGTAGGCGAAGGGGGCACGAAGGCGATCTGCTCGCGGGAGTTCGTCAGCAGTCGGTGGTACCAGACGCCGAGCCGGAAGCAGGTGCGCAGAGCACGGAAGGCGTCGTGCGCGTCGTCGTGATGCCCGTGGTTGGCGTTGTTGCCAAGTGTGCGTACTTCATGGAATGCCGGGCCTACGTTCCCGTGGAGGTAGCCCTCTCGGTCAAGCGCCTGGAGTCGGTCGATCTGACGGTCGCCATTGACCTGCACGCGACCTCGACGCACAAGGTCCGCTGCCAGTGTCTCGGCGAACTGGCGGGACTTGATCAGAGACGTGTTCGGGTCATCGAACACGTTACTTTCAGCGCTGGCGCCGTACGCGACGAGTAGCGGCAGGTGTGGCAGTAGGAATCCGAAGTTACGTGACTGTTGGGCGAGCTTTGTCAGCTTTGGATCCGGGGATGACGCCATGCCGCCTGTGGTCATGAAAGGCTACCGTTCTCTATCACCCTGGAACTGATGGAACCGGAGTGTACCCGTGAGCTCGGCGGCGCTTAATGGGAAGTCAAGAACCGTCGGGGGTGATCGGTAGCTGGTGTAGCGATCACCCCTTCTCGCAGACCGGTGCGACAGAACAGGCCCATGGTTCTGACCAGTTCAGAAGTCGTAGGGGTCTGTCATCGCCGGTCACACTCGGTCGACCTCCCACGGCCCAGGGACGGTCCAGCCGGCCCAGGTCCCACGAGGTCTCGGCCCTCCAAGCGTGCGAGGTCATGTCACTGACGTCCACGACGTTTCTTTGGCTGAGGCCTCGAAGCCTTAGACGTTACGTCGTGGGACCAGAGGGTCCCCATCGACAGCACCGGCGGCTTGCCGATCAACACCCGGCGCCTTCGACGCTTCGCCGGTTTAGGCGGCTGAGGAGCCACTTCCAACGGCACCTTTGGCTTGAGAGCCTGCAAGCAGGAAAGACACCACCACTTGCCGCCGAGAACGTTGGTGGCGCTGTAGGCGCACGTATGCGCCCTGCGACCTCCACTGTGGTTACCGCTGCATTGGCACTTCAAGATTCCCCCCAGGCCCGGGTACCTACGCCCCAACAGTGCCTTCCACTTGTACCACCGGGCAGGCAGATGCGGAGCGAGGTCGGCGGAGCGGTTTTTGGGCTGGAGCTGCCTTGGCGCGAGTGATCATGGCCCCTTACGCTGGCCCGCGGATCGGGCAGGCTTGTGGACCTGCCCGTTAGTGCCCGATGTGGGGCCGTGATCTTCGAGGCTCGCGCCAAGGTGGCTGCCTAAAAGCCGTGGAGCCGACCGCCCCAGCCACGACGTGTTCTGACCTCATGCCCGTGTGCCTGCCTCTTGGGCGGGAGCGGGCGGCTGGCGGTGCCGAGCGGGGCGGAGACATGAGCGCGGGCGCCGTCGGCCGCCCGCGCCCGCCCGGAGGAGCGAAGCGACGACGGGTGCTTGAACCCGTGAAGAAAGTTGTTACTCAGGATTCTGCGGAGACTTCTGCGGAGACTCGCCAAAGGGGCGCGTCGTATCGCTCCGGTCGGCTGTTGATGAGGAGCTGGCGCAGGTCGTCGCGTTGTGTGCCGTTGAGGTTCAGGGCCTCGGTGATGCGGCGGAACGTCGTGTGTGTGGCTCCCCGGGTTCGGGCTTCGGCCTCGAACTGGTCGAGTTGGGCCAATGTCGCCTTCGGGTCCAGCTTCGTCGGCGGCTGGTCCTTGAGCCACAGGGCTTTGTTGCGCTCGTAGTCGATCTCCGAGTAGCCGCAGATCTCGCGGCTGTGCGCCTCGACTTCCTCCAGGGTCTCGGTCGCCATGATGGCCTGGGCCAGCTGGTTCCGGCTGACTGCCTCGTCCAGGTCGACCTCGTGCACTGTCGGGCTCTCGTCCGTAAGCGGTACGGGGAGCCCTGCGTCTCGGATCTCGCAGGTGCCTCGGACGCCTCGGGCCGTCGCCGCGAGCACGCCGGTCGCCTCCGACGGGTGCCACTCCAGGACCGTGCTGATCGGCTCCACGTCCTTCGCGGTGAAGGTGTGAACAAGGGGGCCGAGCATGCCGCGCAGGGCTTCCGGCGGCAGTTCACCATCCAGGCCGGGGCCCGCAACCAGGAGCCGGACCGGTGCGTTCACCTGGCAGCAAGCGGCGAGGGTGAGGGCGTCGGCAAGCGGGCTCTTGAGTGTCGGCTCGTCGCCTCGAGCCAGGATGTCTCCGCCTACGTCCAGGAGATCGATCGACTGGGGAGCCAAGTGTTCCACCAACTCTTCCAGTTGGCGGGTGACGCCTTCCGCGCCCTGGTGCGGGTCGATCAACGCGAAGGTGTGCGGGAGCTCTGTTGCGAGCCGGGGGAGGGTCGAGCCAGCAGGGGCGATGGGGCGGGCCTTCGCCGGCACTGCCCATACAGCCGGGGTCATCCGCTTCAGGCCAGTGAAGTCGGAGGCTCCCCGCGGACCCGGTATCGGGTCGATCAGAAGGCGGTCCCACGCGTACGTGAGAATCACCGCCCGGTCCTCGGCGCCGTACAAGGCGACGTGAAGCATGGCGGCGGCGACTGCGTCGCCTCCTCCTCCTGCTGCGACGATCAACCGCGTCATGCGCTCAGGGTACGGGTTCATAGATTGGCCACTCAGCCTATAGTGGCTAGAGGCCATAGCCACTTTGACTAGGAGGGTCGATGCCTCAGATTGAGGAGGCTCAGCCGAAGTACCTCCAGATCGCGCACCATATCCGGGACCAGATCCTTCGGGGTGATCTGAGGCCGGGGGATGAGGTTCCCTCGGAGCGGCAGCTTGCCGCTGACTGGAACGTGTCCCGGCCGACCGCCGCCCGGTCCCTGGAGGCGCTGAGCCATCAGGGCCTGGTCGAGAAGCGTCAAGGGTCGGGCACCTACGTGCGGAGCCTGGAGGTCAACCGGCGCGCACGCGAGCTGTACGGACGGGCCCGGCAGACCGGGAAGATCTACACGGCCGGGGAGTACGCGGTGATCACCTCGGCCGGATGGCTGGAGGCGCCGGATCACGTTGCTGAGGCATTGGGCCTGGTCAAGGATCGTCGGGCCGTGCATCGCCGGCGTGTGACGAACAACCAGGACGGGCCTATCACCCTGTCGACCTCGTGGTTCGCCCCGGATGTCGGTCAGCGGGCTCCCAAGCTCATGGACCCTGAGCGGATCCAGGAGGGGACGCTGATGTACGTCGAGAGGATGACTGGGCGTCAAGGGAGCTATGCGGAGGACCGCATGTGCGCTCGGGCTGCTACCGATGAAGAGGCGGCCGACCTCGGGGTGGAGCCGGGGTCAGCGGTCCTGATCGTTCATCACGTCGTCTTCGACCTGCAGGATCGGCCGCTGGAGTTCGCCGAAGCCACCTATCCTCCGCACCGCTGGGCCTTCGAACAGGGCTATCCGCTCACCTGACAGTGCGACAGTTGCGTCGAACCGCTTGCACTCTCGAAGTGGCTAATGCCACTATCCAGGAAGTGGCTAAGGCCACTTTGACTGGAAGGGGCACGACGTGACGAGTCGGCGGCCGGATGAGGAGGCTCGCTTAGCTTGCCGAGGATGCCGGGGACGTGGCTGGAAGAGCGTCGGCTCCCGTACGGCGCTGGCGCTCTCCGTTGCCAACGACCGGCCCCGTGCCACGGCGAAGCGGCGCTGCCTCGACTGTGACGGCAGCGGCAAGGAGTGAGTGCACGGATGACCTTCGCAATCGATCGCTACTTCGGCCCCGGCTCAACGCGGCTCGGGGCAATGACCCTGCATCCGGCCCCGGAATCGGTGCCTCGCGCCCGGCGCTGGTTCCGGAGGTTCATCGCCCCCCATAACCCGATCTGCTCGGTTGACGACTGCACATTGATGATCTCGGAACTTGTGACCAACGCCGTCCTCTACGGTCGGTCGGATGAGCCGTGGTTGGTGCGTGTGGAGTGGTACCGAGAGGGGACCTCGCTGCGGGTGGAGGTACACAACCCGGGTTTCCCCGCCAACGTGCGCATGCGGCACCCGGAAGCGAACGACGCGCACGGGCGGGGGCTGCTCCTGGTCGACTCCATCGCCGACTCCTGGCACGCCGGCCCCAGTCGCCTCGGCGGAACGATGGTCTCCTTCGCCGTGGCCGATGCCTGGCCGCAGTGAGGGGGATGCACCCCGCTTCTACTGCCACAGTGGAAATGTCGCTAGTCTGGTTGACCAGTTGACTTGGCCAATACCGACAGGCGGCGTCCATGGCGTATGAAGTGGCGGCACCGAAGTACGTGCGCCTCGCGCAGACGATCCAGCGCCGCATCGAGGATGGCACCTACCCGCCGGGGACCCGGGTTCCGAGTGAGAACCAGCTGGTGCAGTCGTTCGGGATGTCCCGCCCCACTGTCGTCCGGGCCCTGGAACTGCTGAAGCGGGACGGATGGCTGGAGTCCCGGCAGGGATACGGCACGATGGTCCGCGGCCGTCCGGAAGTCGTCGAGCAGAAGGACCAGCGGGGCCGTGAGGCTCTGGAGCGCGACGAGTCGCAAGCCTCCGGGCGTCTGGTTCAGGTCGAGCGCGTGCCCGTTCCGGCTCGCGTCGCGTCGGCCCTCGGACTCCCGAAGCGAGCCGAGGTTCTGATGCGCCGTTTCCTCGTGGAGGAGGGTGGCGAACCGGTCGAGCTGGTCTCCTCCTACTTCCCCGCCGGCATGGCCGAGGGCACCGACCTGGAGGTCCCCGAGCCCCTGAACGGTGGTGTGAGGGGGCACCTGGAGGCGCGGAAGAAGGTTCGCTTCGACCACGTCACGGAGCGGGTCTCCGCTCGACTGCCCGAGAGCGATGAGGCCGCCCATCTGGCGCTACCCGACGGTCTTCCCGTTCTGAGCGTGCTGGTTGTGGCGTGTGAGGCTTCAGGGCGAGCGTTGCAGGTCTCTGACGTGCTGCTTCCTGCCGATCGGCAGGAGCTTGAGGACACCTACCGCCTCAACTGACTAGGCCTACCGGGTGAGTTGGCTCCACTTCTCACTTGACAAGTCAACCTGGCATCCTTAGCTTCGAACTTGCTAAGTCAACCTGTCAGGTGGCGGGTTGATCCACTCAGAAGGAGAGATCTCTGTGCGTGTAATCCGCGTTGACGCCTCGACCGCCACGATCCTGCTCACCGAAGCGCCCTCGCCGAAGGTGCGCGACCGGCAGACCGGTGAGATCGCCAAGGACGCCGTGAGCGGTGAGGCGCTGATGACCGTCGGCGTCGTCTACATCGACGAGGGCGAGTCGTCCCTGATCCAGGTCACCGTCCCCGAGAGCGGCGTTACCGAGGGCCTGACCGTCGGGGCTCCGGTCGCGCTGCCGGGCTTGGTGGCTCGGCCGTGGCAGAGCGTCTTCAACGGCCAGCAGCGGCACGGCATCGCCTACCGGGCGACCGCCGTTGCTCCCGGTGCCTTCTCCGTCGCGCAGGCGGGCTGATAGCCGTGACGGACCTGGTGACGTTGGCCGAGCTGGGCGGGCCGCTTGCTGCGATAGGCGGAGCGGTCTATGCCCGGCACGCTCACCCGGCCGCGTACTGGCCCATCGTCGGGCTGCCGGTCTCGGCGGTCCGGCTGATGGCCTCGTACTCCTCGACCATGGACGCGTGCGGACTGACGGTCGAGCCCTCCCGGTGGCGGGCCCTGGCCGTCAAGGCAACCACCCGCCGTGAGATTCGGCCGGTACCGCCCCGCCGGGGAATCATCCGGCCGACCACGACCGGACTGCGCATCCGGCTGCGGCTCGCCCCGGGCCAGGAGCCGGCGGACGTGGTGGCCTCGGCCGAACGGCTGCGGCATGCCTGGGGCGTTCACGCCGTTCACGTGAAGGACGTCAAGCCCGGTGTCGTCGAACTGCGACTCGTCGGCTTCGACGTCCTGCGGAAGGTGCGCATGCCTCGTCGGACCGCCGGGGGGCCGCTTCGGGTGCCTGTGGCGCTACGGGAGGACGCGACCGCGTTCGTACGGGACTACCGGACCGTTCCGCATGAGCTGGTGCTCGGCGCCACGCTGTCCGGTAAGTCGATGTACTTACGGAACCTGCTCACGGGCCTCGCCGCTCAGCCGGTGGTCCTGGTCGGGATCGACTGCAAGCGCGGGGTCGAGCTGGCCCCGTTCGCCTCCCGGCTTTCCGCGCTGGCGACGGACCCGGAGCAGGCGGCCGAGCTGCTTCCGGTGCTCGTGAAGGAGATGGAGGACCGATACGACCTGATCAAGGCCCGGCAAGGGATCGCTCCGGGAACCCCGGATGAGTTGATCACTTCGGATATCTGGGGTCTGCCTGAAGACGAACGCCCGGCTCCCGTCGTGCTGTTCATCGACGAGGTGGCCGAGCTGTTCCTCGTCGCAACGAAGAAGGAAGAGGAACGGCGCGACGAGATGGTGACCCGGTTGATCCGGCTCGCTCAGCTCGGCCGGGCCGCCGGGATCTACCTGGAGGTCTGCGGGCAGCGCTTCGGCGCCGAACTGGGCAAAGGGGCGACCATGCTCCGCGCGCAGCTCACCGGCCGCGTCTGCCACCGAGTGAACGATGAAGCCTCCGCCAAGATGGCGCTCGGAGACATCGCCCCGGAAGCGGCTCTCGCCGCCTGTGCCATCGCCGCCGAGTTGCCAGGCCTGGCCGTCGTCGGCGACACCTCCGGCGGCTGGTCCCGCATCCGTACCCCGTACCTGCCCCTGGCCGATGCCGCGGCCACCTGCCGCGAGACAGCACACCTGGCCCCGGACGTACCGGCGCTCACGCCCTTCCGCCCGTACGTCCCGCCCGTGCCGGTGAAGGAATCCGGCCCGGTGACGACGCCACTTCCGGTCACCGAATAGCGCACCCAACCCCATGGCCGGCGCGGCCGATCCGCGCCAAGTCCCTACCCCCCCCCATGCCCGGAACCGGAAGGAGTCGCGCCGTGCGTGCCCTGCCCGTCCGCCTCGACGCAGTGCTCATCCAGGCGCTGATCGCCGCCGCGCTGTCCTTCGCCCATCTGCACGACCTGGCCTCGGCCGCCGGACAGCACGGATGGAAGGCGTGGGCCTATCCCGTCTCCGTCGACCTGCTGCTGGTGGCGGCCTGGCGGCGGCTCCGCTCAGGTGGGGCGAAAGCGGCCGGGTGGTGCTGGTTCTTGGTCGCGCTGACGGCCTCGCTGGGCGCCAACATCGCCACTGCCGGACTGCTCGACCTGGCTGTCGTACCGGCCTGGCTCCGCATCCTCGTCGCCGGGTGGCCAGCGGTCGCCTTCCTCGGTGGAACCCTGCTCGCCCACGGGCCAACGCCACGTGAACCAGCGGGTGAGCACCAATCGAGCCCGGAAGCGACGGCACCTGGAGCTTCCGCTACTACGCCCGAACTGCCCGCTGTGGAACCGACATCGGCTCCGCGCTCGACCACTCCCGTTCCGCCCGCTCTGGTCGCCCTCGCACGCAAGGTCGCCGACGAGCACCACCGCAGGACCGGAACGGCCATCGACACCCCGACCCTTCGCGCCCGGCTCGGCGTCCCCATGCCGCTGGCCGAGGCCATCGCCGCCCAACTCAGCTGACCTCGGAGGACCTTCCACCGTGCAACCGTCCACGCTCCGTGCGCTGAACCGCGCCGCAGAGCTGACCCGACAGAACCGCTTCACCGAAGCGGTGCTCATCGCCGAACCCGTGATTCTCGCCGCCGACAACGACGAGGGCGACGAGATCCGGCGCTGGCTGATCGACCACGTCACCGACTTCGCCGGCGAGAACCGCCACGACTCGAAGGAGATCGCCTGATGCCCGCCAACCGCCGCTTCCGCAACGTCTTACGCATCGGCCCGGTGCAGGTAGGCACCTACTACGACGGCCGGGGCCGCGAGAAACACACCGCCGCGTGCACGGCACCGCGCTGCGGCTTCTCCACCGACTACGACAGCCGCCCCGCCGCCGAACTGGCTGCCCGCACCCACCGCTGCGCGGTCCGCTGAGGAGCAGCCGTGACCGTCTCCCTCCCGCTTGTCATCGTCCTGGGCGTCATCGCCTGGGCCGCGATCAAGTTCCTCGGCATCCGCCTGTGGGTGGCCGTGGTGATCGCCCTGTTCGGCTTCTGGCTCTCGCACACCTTCCTCGCTCCCGTCATCGAGTCCGGCACCCGCGGCGGTGTCGGAGTCGTCAACGGCACCCACGACTGACAAGGAGTCCCGACGTGTTCCGTCCCAAGCTCCCCGACCCCGTGCCCCTGCCCGCCAGCGTCACCACTCACCTGGCCATCCGCCAGGACCAAGCCCCGGCCCCGTCCGCCGGCCGTCCGGTCGCCTCTTTCGTAGGGCTCGGAGTCGGCGTGGTCGGCGCTGTGGTCGTCGTCGGCGTCGTCCTCACCGCGCTCCTGGCGGCCGTCGCCGTCTCGGCTGTGTCGGTGGCCATCGCCGCCGTGGTCCTGCGCTCCCTCATCAGCAACGCGCACAAGCACTGACCGGCCGCCGGGGCGGCAACAAGCCGCCAAGCATCCCGCCGCCCCGGGGCCGTCCCTCCCAACCGTCCAAGCAGCCGAAAGGAACTGCCATCATCACCCGGCAGGCTCCGCCTCCGCTGGCGGAACTCTCCATGTTGGCCTCTCTCGGCACCCTGCCTGAGCTGGCCCGCCAACTGTCCGGCCTGGGCGGCTGCACCCGCCCCGTCCGCCTCGACGGCCACCGCACCGAGTACGCGGTGGACACCACGACCGGCGAGATCGGCCGCGTCCTGCACCACCTGGACTCGTCGGCCCTACCCGCTGGGCAACTCCTCGTCCGCTGCAACAACCGTCGCGCCACCCGGTGCGCGGCCTGCGCCGAGACCTACCGCCGCGACACCTACCACCTGATCACCGCCGGACTCCGCGGCGGCAAAGGCACGTCCGATCGGGTCGCCACACACCCACGCGTCTTCGCCACCTTCACCGCCCCGAGCTTCGGCCCGGTCCACAACCGCCCCTCCAACGGCCGGAACTGCCGCTGCGGCATCCGTCACGAGGAAGGTGACGCTCTCCTGGGCACGCCCCTCGACCTGGAGTCCTACGACTACGAAGCGGCCGTTCTGTGGAACGCACACGCAGGGGCGCTGTGGCGGCGGTTCTCGATCTACCTCCGCCGTGAGGTCGCCAAGCGAGCCGGCCTCACTCAGCGGGCCTTTCGGCACCACGCCCGGATCTCCTTCGCGAAGGTGGCCGAGTACCAGAAGCGGGGCGCCGTCCACTTCCACGCAGTGATGCGCCTCGACGGCCCGGAGGCCGGAGATTCTGCGCCTCCTGCCTGGGCCACGGCCGAGCTGCTGTCTGATGCCATCCGGGCAGCTGCCACTACGGCGTGTGTCGGCGGGCCGGTGATCGACGAGCGGGCCCATACCTTCGTCTTCGGCCGACAGCTCGACGTCCGCGCGATCCGTTCCGCTGACTTCGATGACGGCCAGGAGCTGACCGAGCGGGCTGTAGCGGCGTACATCGCCAAGTACGCCACCAAGGGAGCCGAGACAGCGACCGGCACCCTGGACCGGCCGATCAAGTTCCTCGCCGAGCTGGCGCAGGCCCGGATCAGCGAACACGCCCGGCGCATGATCCGCACCGCCTGGTCCCTGGGCGCCCGCCCCGAGCTGGCAGACCTCCGCCTGCGGGCCTGGGCCCACATGCTCGGCTTCCGCGGGCACTTCTCCACCAAGTCCCGCCGCTACTCCACCACCCTCGGCGCCCTCCGCGACGCTCGTGCCGACTGGCGCCGGGCCCAAGCTTCGCCGCCCGTCCCGCACGACGGCGAGACCACGCTCGTCCTCGCTCACTGGGCCTTCGCCGGTACCGGCCTGTCCGGCGCCGAAGCCTGGCTTGCCGCATCCCTCGAACCCGCCCCCGGAACGGAAGGAAAGCCGACATGGACGCCCGCCGCGACGAACTGATGACTGTTCGCCAAGTCTTGGACGAGCTGGGCGGCGTTTCTCGCCGGACGTTCTACCGCTGGCGTGAGCTGGGACAGGGGCCGGCCGCATTCAAGCTCCCCAACGGCGAGCTGCGAGTCTGGCGGAGCGACTTCACTTCCTGGCTGCGGCAGTTGGAGGCGGCGGCGTGAAGTCACTCGACGTGAAGGTGTGGGGCGTCCGGAAGAGGAATACCAAGAAGTCCTCCTATGACGTCCGGTGGACCGTCGCCGGAAACGTGTTCTCCGAACAGTTCCGTACCAAAGGGTTAGCAGACCACTACCGTTCCAAGCTGCTCCGCGCCACTCATGCCGGCGAAGAATTCGACGCGATCACAGGGCTGCCCGACTCGATGGCCGAGAAAGCGGCCTCGATGACCTGGTACGCCTTCGCTCTGAAGTACCTGGCCATGAAGTGGCCGCACGCGGCGCCGAACACGCGCAACGGGATCAATGAGGCCCTGACCGCTGTAACGATGGCTCTTCTCGACGATCGGCCGGGGCAGCCGCCCGAGGAACTGATCAGGAGGGCACTTCGCAACTGGGCCTTCGTCCTTCCCGGTCCGGATGAGCGTGAGTTGCCGACCGAGGTCGCGAACACCTTGCACTGGGTGGCCAAGGCTTCACGGCCTCTCTCGGATCTCGGCGATGCTGCGATCGGCAGGGCGGTGCTGGACTCGCTCAAACTGAAGCTCGATGGGACGGCGGCGGCCGCGGAGACCGTTCGGCGCAAGCGTCGGACACTCGTCAACGCGATGCACTACGCGGTAGACCTCGGGGAGTTCAAAGAGAACCCGATCACAGGCATCCGCTGGAAGAAGCCGAAGGTTGCCGGAGAAGTCGACCCCCGGGTGGTCGCCAATCCTGAGCAGGCTCGTTCCCTGCTGACTGCGGTCTCGTACGTCGGCGGGTACGGCCGCGCGCGTGGTCGCCGACTCGTCGGCCTGTTCGCCTGCATGTACTACGGTGCCCTGCGCCCGGCTGAGGCCGTCGGCCTCACCAGTGCAGACCTGAAGCTGCCCGAGGGCGGCTGGGGGACGGCACTGCTGAACCGGACGCGCCCCAGTGTCGGCAAGCAGTGGACAGACTCAGGCGAGACCCACGACGACCGAGGCCTGAAGAACCGACCGACGGAGGAGGTCCGGCTCGTACCGATCCCGCCCCAGCTCGTTGCCATCCTTCGGCAGCACCTCGAGACATTCGGCACTGCCGCGGATGGACGACTGTTCACCAACGAGCGCGGGGGAGTGGTCGGCTCGTCCACCTACTACCGCGTCTGGCAGGAGGCTCGTGCACTGGCGCTCCCGCCGGCCGCGGTCACCTCCCCGCTCGCATCCCGGCCCTACGACCTCCGGCACTCGGCGCTATCGACCTGGCTTAACTCCGGAGTCGACCCGACGGAGGTCGCCGAACGCGCTGGCAACAGCGTTGAGGTCCTGTTGAGCCGCTACGCCAAGTGCATCGACGGTCGGCAGGAGATCGCAAACCGCAAGATTGAGGAATTGTTGCGCGAGTACGAGTGAGCGCATGTGGTGTCAGGCTTAGGGCGACCGGCAGCAGGCGTGCATCGGCGGTCGGAGGGTGTCCCGAACGAAGAGCAGGCACGAGCTTCGGTGATCATGGAGTTCTCTACGCTCAGTGATCAAAGGATGACGGTCCCCGTGCGGCAGCGGGTCGCCGGCCTCACCCAGCCCTGGTACGGCGGCCCGTGGCGTACCCGTACGAACACGGCACCCGCCCCCACGCCATATGTGAGGGACGCCACACGCGAAACCCGCACAACCCCCCGCCCTTCCCGAAGGTCTGGGTCGGCGGTGAGAAGACGGTGTCTTCTCACCGCCGACCCAGACCGAAGGAAGGCATGAACCGAGCCACTCGTGCGTCCGCCCTCGCCGCGACCACCGTCCTCGCGACGACCGGAGCCCTGCTCACGTGCACGTCCGCCGCCGGTGCCGCCACGGCGCCCGTGACCTGTAAGTCGCCCGTCTTCAAACGGCAGTTCTACGCGAACACGACCTTCTCCGGTACGCCGAAGAAGACCGACTGCGATTCGAAGATTGATGAGAACTGGGGCACCGGCGCCCCCGCCGCCGGGCTGCCCAGCAACTACTTCGGCG
Source organism: Streptomyces sp. NPDC046931 (assembly GCF_040644655.1). Taxonomy (NCBI): domain Bacteria; kingdom Bacillati; phylum Actinomycetota; class Actinomycetes; order Kitasatosporales; family Streptomycetaceae; genus Streptomyces; species Streptomyces sp. NPDC046931. Next base: position 101,222 of record NZ_JBEYWX010000001.1, on the reverse strand, counting down.
TGCGCTGGACGGTCACCCGGGACTTCGGCTCCGGCGGCCCGTTCTCGATCCCCGTCGCGACCCGCGACGGCCTGCGCGTCTACCTCGACGGCACGCGCAAGGTCGACATCTGGAAGAACGTCTCGACGACCCAGACGAAGACCGTCAACATCACCATCCCGTCCGGGACGCACACCCTCCGCTTCGACTTCGTCAACTGGACGGGCACCGCGAACGTCAAGGCGGACTACCTGCCCCGCACGTCCGCCACCGTCGACACGGTCAAGCCCCTCGTGCCCACCGGCACCTCCCTCGCGTACGACTCCTCGTACCGGGCCAACTTCCGCTGGACGGCCAACAAGGAGATGGACCTCGCGGGCTACCGCGTGTACCGCCGGCTCCAGGGCACCTCGTACGGCACCAAACCGCTGGCCACGACGACCTCCACCTCGTACACGGACACCACGCTGCCGAAGAACGGCGCGGTCTACTCCTACGAGGTCCGCGCCTTCGACAAGGCGGGCAACGAGTCCGCGGGTACGGCGGACAAGTCCGTCACCACCGTCGACGAGAGCGCTCCTGCGGCGCCGAAGGGGGTCGAGGATGCCTGGAAGCCCGGCTACTCCGAGAAGGTCAGCCTCTCCTGGTACGGGAACACCGAGGCGGACCTCGCCGGGTACAACGTGTACCGCTCCACCACCGGCAGGCCGGTCGCGCTCACCGCGGCGAACCGGCTGAACGGCGACAAGCCGCTCACCTCCTCCTGGTACCAGGAGCCGCTGCCGCAGACCGGGGACTACTACTACTACGTCGTCACGGCGGTCGACACGCACGGCAACGAGTCGGCGGCTTCCGGCACGGCGGAGTTCTACACGTGGGACAAGACGGGCCCCGTGGACACCGCGTACAACGCGACGGCGGTCGAGGACGAGCGCGGGGTCACGCTGACGTGGGACAAGTCCGAGACCACCAGCAAGGACTTCGTCGGGTACACGGTCCTGCGCTATGACAAGCCGCCCACGGCGCCCAGGCGCACACTCGTGAGGGTCGCCGAGGGCATCCGGGGCACGTCCTTCACGGACGCGGCCCCGCCGCCGGGCGCCACGTACTACTACACGGTCGTGGCTGTGGACGGCGAGGGGAACGGGGGCACCGCCTCCGTCGAGATGCCGGTCGCGGTCGCCGGAAACAACACGCCGCCGCCCCCGGTGACGGGCATGACCGCCACCGCCCGGGAGAACGGCGTCTCGCTGAGCTGGGACGCCAGTGACGATCCCGGTCTCGACCACTACCGCATCCTGCGGGGCACCCTCGTCGACGGCGAGTGGGTCTACAAGCCGCTCATCGACGGCTGGACCCTCAAGCCCAAGGAGTTCACGGAGACCCACCACTTCGACCGTACGGCCGCCGACGGTGAGCAGCTCCGCTACAGCGTCATCGCCGTCGACCAGTACGGCAACCAGCTCACCCCCGAGACCGGGGCCCCCGTCCAGGACGTCACCGAGCTCGACCTGCGCCCCGACGCCGACGCGGGCCCCGCCGTGGGCGACACCCCGATCGGCCACATCTACGGCGACGGGGACGGCTGGGTCGCCTGGTGGCTGGGCAGCGACACGGGCGCCAACGGCAGCAGGGTGACCGGCTTCGCCGTCTACCGCTGGAACCGGTCGACCCACGTCTTCGACAAGGTTGACGTCCAGACGCGCGGTGACAGCACCCAATGGTCGTACGTGGACACCACCATGCCCAAGGGCACGACCACGTACTACCGCGTGACGGCCACCCTCGCGGACGGCACGGAGACGGCCGCCCGCGAGATGGCGTTCGCCTCGGAGAATTAGCTCCCGCCAGGGGAAGCAGTGGAGGCGCCCGGCCGGAGTTCCCGGTCGGGCGCCTCCCTGTTTTGTGCCGCTGTATGCGTCAGAGCGAGCCGCGGGCCGCTGCCTCGACGAAGTCCGAGAACGGCTTCGGCCTCACCTTGAAGGCGGCCGCGCACCACCCGCAAGCTGAAGTAACGCCTACTGCCGGACGCTCTTAGGCCCGCCCCTGGAGCTATCTGGGGGCCTTAGGCCATTGCTGCAGCTGACCAGGCGAAACACCCGGAGATCCGGCCCGGTCCTCCACGCTCCACTCGTGGGCACTGCTCGGCCGTGCCGATACTGCGCTCGGACGAGCCGGATGCCGCAGTCGAAGGTGATCGCAGGAAGTTCCGTCTGGAATTTACCGAAAAGCTATTGACTCATGACATACGGTGCGCATCCTTATGAGTAGGCCATAACACCGAAAGAGTTACAAAGTCGATCAGGACGTCTAGTCGGCCTAGTGACTTGGACAGGATGTGGTTGAGGCCCCCGGTAAGCCGGCGCGATACCGAGGCGACAGTGACGACTGAAGCTTCAGGACACGTGCAGTACTACCGGGGACTGTTTTTTGCCCTCAGAGCCTTTGCACGGCTGGGTGCCGGTGCGGAGGTTCTGGCATGCCCACTCTCAGCGGAACCGAAGAGCAGCAGGTGTAGTCCGTTCCTGCAGGCCAGACCTACGCATTGAGTATGTCGGCGCTCGTCGTGGAGGTCCTGGCCGGGACTACCCGGCACGCGGTCGCGACGTTGACGCGGCGGTGTTGCCCGGGGCTCAGATGCAGGTCTGCGGGGCCGGCCTGTTCGGCTTCGTGCGTGAGTTGGAGGTGTGTCCGGAGCGGGGTGAAGTCTTCGTCTGGGACCACGAGGCCGATAGCCGGTTCATGGTCGTCGGCGGGCTGCGCCGGTACCTGGAGCGGGCTCTGTAAGAGGGTGGGGGACTGGTACCCCAAGGCGTCAGGCCTCTGGTTCCGTGAGGGCCTTGCGCTTGCTAGAGCTGACCTGGGCCGATGCTCCAAGATCCTGTCCACGAATAGTCCACAGACGGCGTCATAGGGCCGCTCAGGGCCGCATACGGCTGCACAAACGCGAAGACCCCGGCCGCAGCGTTTGCGCTGGTGACGGGGTCTTTGGGCACCTCATGCTGGGTGCCCCCGGCAGGATTCGAACCTGCGCACACGGCTCCGGAGGCCGTTGCTCTATCCCCTGAGCTACGGGGGCGTGTTCCGCGGTGTTCGCGGTGACGGGTAGAACCCTACCAGCTCTTTCAGGGTGTTCATGAACGGTTTCTCCGGAGGGGACCCGTCGAGCGCGGGTCCCCCGCAGGGGGTGGAAGTGGGGAAAAGCCGGACGCGGTCGCGTGGGCGGACCTACTCTCGAGTTGTGCCAGGGGCGTCCGGCCGGGTCCTTGTTGTGGACGACAACAAGGTCATCCGGCAGCTGATCAGGGTCAACCTCGAGCTGGAGGGTCTCGAGGTCGTGACCGCGGCCGACGGTGCCGAGTGTCTGGACGTCGTCCATCAGGTGCGGCCCGATGTCGTCACTCTCGATGTCGTCATGCCGCGGCTCGACGGGTTGCGGACCGCCGCCCGGCTGCGTGCTGATCCCCGGACCCGTGGTCTGCCCCTCGCCATCATCAGTGCCTGTACACAGCATGAGGTCGAGAGTGGCCTTGACGTCGGTGTCGACGCGTTCCTGGCCAAGCCCTTCGAGCCGTCCGAACTCGTACAGGTCGTCATGGAGCTGATGGAGCGTCGTGGTGGGAGGGTCGATAACCACAGCGGTCACGATTGCCACGACGGTGCCAATGGCTACTTTGGGATCGATGGCCACGTCTGCATCGACTGCAACAGTGGCAGGGCCAGCAGTAACAGCAGTAACAGCAGTACGTGCAGTACCAACGACAGCTGCGACAGCAGGGCGAGTGACGGCCTGCCCGTCGGTCAGGCGGGGGCGGCGGGATCTCTGGGACAGTTGGGGTCGGCGGCCGGAAGCTGAGAGCCCCCGGAGTGAATTGCCGGGGCCCTTCGGCCGGGGGCATGGTCCGGCGGCCGCCGGCAGCCTCCGTCCACATGTCGGGACCTCCCCAAACCGGCTCGCGTGCCCACCCCCTCCCTCCCCTACCCTTGTCCCGTGACCCCCGTTGAGCTCTCCCGTACCGTGCTGGGCGCGGTGCGTCGTGCTGTGGAGGACGGGGAACTGAGTGTGGCCGTGCCTGCGCGTGCCGTGGTCACTCCGCCCGGGCCGGGCGGTCGTGGGGACTACGCCACCAACATCGCGCTTCAGCTGGCCCGGCCCGCCGGGCGGGCGGCCCTCGACGTCGCCGAGATCCTTCGGCCCCGTCTTCGGGACACCGCCGGGGTCGCCGATGTCGAGATCACCGGGCCAGGCTTCCTCAACATCCACCTCGAACGGGCCACCGCCACCGCCGCACTCGTCCGGGAGATCCTCGACCGAGGGCACGACCGAGGGCACACGCTTCCCGCCGACGTTGACGCCGACGCCGACGGCGTCAACAGCGCCCACGGCCCCAGCCTCAGCAGCGACGGCCACAGCGGGCCCAGTCACAGCAGCAACCCCCGCCACACTCCCTACGGCCACACCCCCACCCTCACCGCCCAGCTCATCCCCCTCCGCATCCCCTACGACATCCGCGCCGAGGTAGTCGCCGACACCCTCGTGCGGATCATCGCCACCCAGGGCGGTCGCGCCGAGGTTCACCACGCTCGTCCCGGTGAACCCGTCGACCTGCGGCCGGTTCCCGCTCCGGAGGATCCCGCGCCGCTCGGGCCCGATGCCGCCCGCTGGGCGCTGTTGCACCCCGCCCTGCACGACCGGCCCCGGATCACCGCCGATCATCTGCTCCAGCGGGAGAGCAATCCGCTCTTCCGTGTTCGCTATGCCCACGCCCGCGCCCGTGCCCTCGGCCGTAACGCCGGCCGGCTCGGATTCGAGGCGGTCCCCGGTGAGGTACCCGACGCGGTACCCCTGACGCGCGCCCTCGCCGGATACCCCAACGCCCTCACCCAGGCGGCGGCCCACCGCGCTCCCGATCGGCTCGCGCGGCATCTCGTCGCCGTTGCGGACGGGCTGCTCGCCTTCCAGCACACCGTGCTCCCACTCGGCGACGAGAAACCCTCGGCCGCCCACCGTGCCCGGCTCGCCCTCGCCGAAGCCGCCGGGACGGTGCTGGCCGGCGGCCTGTCCCTGCTCGGCATCAGCGCACCCGACTACCTCTGAGACCCCGAGAGAGCCCAGACCGACATGAGCCGTTCCGCACATCCCGCCGGGCCCCGCCACGCCGACGTCCTGCCCGAGGGCCACTACTACGCGCCGCCCGCCGACCTCAACGCCCTCGATCCCAAGGTGTGGGCGCAGACCGTCACCCGGGACGGCAACGGCGTCGTCACGGTCGGCGGGATCGATGTGACGACGCTTGCCGAGCAGTTCGGCACCCCCGCCTACTTCCTCGACGAGGCCGACTTCCGGGCCCGGGCGCGTGCCTGGCGCACCGCCTTCGGGCCGGACGCGGACGTGTTCTACGCCGGGAAGGCGTTCCTGTCCCGTGCCGTCGTGCGCTGGCTGCACGAGGAGGGACTCAACCTCGACGTGTGCTCCGGCGGTGAGCTCGCCACCGCGCTGGCCGGCGGTATGCCCCCCGAGCGCATCGCCTTCCACGGGAACAACAAGTCCGCCGAGGAGATCACCAAGGCCATCGAGAGCGGTGTCGGACGGATCGTCCTCGACTCCTTCCAGGAGATCGTGAGGGTCGCGCACATCGCCTCGTCCCTCGGTAAGCGGCAGCGGGTGCAGATCCGGGTGACCGTCGGTGTCGAGGCGCACACCCACGAGTTCATCGCCACCGCCCACGAGGACCAGAAGTTCGGCATCCCGCTGGCGGACGGCCAGGCCGCCGAGGCCGTGCGCCGCGCGCTCCAGCTCGACGGGCTCGAGCTCGTCGGCATCCACAGCCACATCGGATCGCAGATCTTCGACACGTCCGGGTTCGAGGTCGCCGCGCACCGGGTGGTGGGGCTGCTGAGGGACGTTCGCGACGAGCACGGCATCGAGCTGCCCGAGGTCGACCTCGGGGGCGGGCTCGGTATCGCGTACACCAGTGACGACGATCCCCGTGAGCCGCACGAGATCGCCAAGGCGCTGACCGAGATCGTCTCCCGCGAGTGCGACGCCGCCCGGCTGCGTACCCCGCGCATCTCCGTCGAGCCCGGGCGCGCGATCGTCGGGCCGACCGCCTTCACGCTCTACGAGGTCGGCACGATCAAGCCGCTCGAGGGGCTGCGTACCTACGTCTCCGTCGACGGCGGTATGTCCGACAACATCCGCACCGCGCTCTACGACGCCGAGTACAGCGTCGCCCTGGCCTCCCGCACCTCCGACGCCGAGCCGATGCTGGCCCGTGTCGTCGGCAAGCACTGCGAGAGCGGGGACATCGTGGTCAAGGACGCCTTCCTGCCCGCCGATCTGGCGCCGGGCGACCTCATCGCCGTACCGGCCACCGGCGCGTACTGCCGCTCCATGGCCAGCAACTACAACCACGCGCTCCGCCCGCCCGTCGTCGCCGTGAACGACGGACAGGCCCGGGTGATCGTCCGGCGGGAGACGGAGGAGGACCTTCTCCGGCTCGACGTCGGGTGACGGCCGATCCGGAGGAAAGGGCCGGCAACAGCCCCGGTAGCCCGGAGAGAGGGGCCGGACACAGCCCCTTAAGCCCGGAGCCCCGCAAGCCCGGGGAAAAGGGTGCCGGGCACAGCCCCGAGCCCCGGAGAGAGGGGGCCGGGCACAGCCCCGAAGGCCCGGAGAGAGGGTGCCGGACACAGCCCCGGAGAAAGGCCCGGGCAGCGCCCGAGCAAGGGGTCCGGCAGCCTCCGAACCCCGGCGGAAGATCTCCTGTCTTTCGCCGCTGACAAGATGAAATAGATGTCTCACGATCCGGACAAAGGGAAGAAAGTCCCGTCCGGTGAGTGAGACTGGTCCAACCGTAGACCGCATGAGGAAACGAGGTCGGATGATGCGTACGCGTCCGCTGAAGGTGGCGCTGCTGGGCTGTGGGGTTGTCGGCTCAGAGGTGGCGCGCATCATGACGACGCACGCCGACGACCTCGCGGCCCGGATCGGGGCCCCCGTCGAGCTGGCGGGGGTCGCGGTCAGGAGGCCCTCCAAGGTGCGTGAGGGCATTCCCGCCGATCTGATTACCACCGACGCCACCGCCCTCGTCAAACGGGGCGACCTCGACGTCGTCGTCGAGGTCATCGGGGGCATCGAGCCCGCCCGGACCCTCATCACCACCGCCTTCGAGCACGGCGCCTCGGTCGTGTCGGCGAACAAGGCGCTGCTCGCCCAGGACGGCGCCGCCCTGCACGCGGTGGCGGAGGAGAACGGCAAGGACCTCTACTACGAGGCCGCCGTCGCCGGTGCCATCCCGCTGATCCGGCCGCTGCGCGAGTCCCTCGCCGGTGACAAGGTCAACCGGGTGCTCGGGATCGTCAACGGCACCACCAACTTCATCCTCGACAAGATGGACTCCACAGGGGCCGGCTACCAGGAGGCCCTCGACGAGGCCACCGCCCTGGGGTACGCGGAGGCCGATCCCACCGCTGATGTCGAGGGGTTCGACGCGGCCGCCAAGGCCGCCATCCTCGCCGGGATCGCCTTCCACACGCGCGTGCGCCTCGACGACGTCTACCGCGAGGGCATGACCGAGGTCACCGCGGCCGACTTCGCCTCGGCGAAGGAGATGGGCTGCACCATCAAGCTGCTCGCCATCTGCGAGCGCGCCGCGGACGGGGGCTCGGTCACCGCGCGCGTGCATCCCGCCATGATTCCGCTGACCCACCCGCTCGCTTCTGTGCGCGGCGCGTACAACGCGGTGTTCGTGGAGTCCGATGCCGCGGGGCAGCTCATGTTCTACGGGCCCGGCGCGGGCGGTGCGCCGACCGCCTCCGCCGTTCTCGGTGATCTGGTCGCCGTGTGCCGCAACCGGCTCAGCGGGGCCACCGGACCCGGCGAGTCCGCCTACGCCGCCCTGCGCGTGTCGCCGATGGGCGATGTCGTCACGCGTTACCACATCAGCCTCGACGTCGCCGACAAACCGGGTGTTCTCGCCCAGGTCGCCACGGTCTTCGCCGAGCACGACGTGTCGATCGACACGGTTCGTCAGCAGGGCAAGGACGGTGAGGCATCCCTCGTCGTCGTCACCCACCGTGCGTCCGACGCCTCGCTCAGCGGGACCGTCGAGGCGCTGCGCAAGCTCGACACCGTGCGGGGTGTCGCCAGCATCATGCGGGTTGAAGGAGAGTAACCAGCAATGACCCACCAGTGGCGCGGAATCATCGAGGAGTACCGGGACCGGCTGCCGGTGTCGGACAGCACACCGGTCGTCACACTGCGCGAGGGCGGTACGCCGCTCGTGCCCGCGCAGGTGCTCTCCGAGCGCACGGGCTGCGAGGTCCACCTGAAGGTGGAGGGTGCCAACCCCACCGGGTCCTTCAAGGACCGGGGCATGACCATGGCCATCAGCAAGGCCAAGGAGGAGGGCGCCAAGGCCGTCATCTGCGCCTCCACCGGCAACACCTCCGCCTCGGCCGCCGCCTACGCCGTACGCGCCGGGATGGTGTCGGCCGTGCTCGTGCCGCAGGGCAAGATCGCGCTCGGCAAGATGGGGCAGGCCCTTGTGCACGGCGCGAAGATCCTCCAGGTCGACGGCAACTTCGACGACTGTCTCACCCTCGCGCGGGAGCTCTCCGACAACTACCCGGTGGCGCTGGTCAATTCGGTCAATCCGGTGCGTATCGAGGGTCAGAAGACGGCGGCCTTCGAGATCGTGGACATGCTCGGCGACGCCCCCGACATCCATGTGCTGCCGGTCGGCAACGCCGGCAACATCACCGCCTACTGGAAGGGCTACCGGGAGTACGCCGCCGACGGCGTCGCCGGCCGGACCCCGCGCATGTGGGGCTTCCAGGCGTCGGGCTCGGCCCCGATCGTGCGCGGCGAGGTGGTCAAGGACCCCTCGACCATCGCCACCGCGATCCGTATCGGCAACCCGGCGTCCTGGAGTCACGCCCTCGCGGCGAGGGACGAGTCGGGCGGCGCCATCGACGAGGTGACGGACCGTGAGATCCTGCGCGCCTACCGGCTGTTGGCCGCTCAGGAGGGCGTGTTCGTCGAGCCCGCGTCGGCCGCGTCCGTCGCCGGTCTGCTGAAGGCCGCGGGGCAGGGCAAGGTCGACCCCGGGCAGCGGATCGTGTGCACGGTCACCGGCAACGGGCTCAAGGACCCCGACTGGGCCGTCGCCGGCGCCCCGCAGCCGGTCACCGTCCCCGTCGACGCCGCGACGGCGGCCGAGCGGCTCGGCCTCGTGTGACGCGGCGGCCCGGGCTCGCGTAGCCCGGGCGCCGACGGGGCAGAACCTCGTAGGGGCAAACGGCAGAGGGGGCACAGGGGGCTTACGACACGCATCGTGCGCCTCCCGTGCGCCCTATGTCGCCACAGAACCTTCCTTCGATAGGCTGTACTCAACCCGCCCGCCGCATATGCCGCGGTGCCGCGCCGTCCCTGCGGCCCCCGGGTCTTCCGTACGCCTCGAACTTGAATTCGTTCGATCATTACGCAGCTCAAGGAGAGTCATCGAGCGATGGCCGGTCCAGCGTTCCGCGCCGCCGCCGTCCGGGTGCGCGTCCCCGCCACCAGTGCCAACCTCGGCCCGGGCTTCGACGCCCTCGGTCTCGCGCTGGGGCTCTACGACGACGTCGTCGTCCGGGTGGCCGACTCCGGCCTGCACATCGACATCGCGGGCGAGGGCGGCGAGACGCTCCCGCGCGACGAGAGCCACCTGCTCGTACGGTCCCTGCGCGCCGCCTTCGACGTGCTCGGCGGACAGCCCCGCGGCCTGGAGATCGTCTGCGCCAACCGCATTCCGCACGGCCGCGGCCTCGGCTCCTCCTCCGCCGCCATCTGCGCCGGCATCGTCGCCGCCCGGGCCGTGACCATAGGCGGTGACAGCCGCCTCGACGACACCGGGCTGCTGGAACTCGCCAACGAGATCGAGGGCCACCCGGACAATGTCGCGGCCTGCCTCCTCGGCGGTTTCACCCTGTCCTGGATGGACCGCGGCGCCGCCCGGGCGATCCGCATGGAGCCCGCAGATTCCATCGTTCCGGTGGTTTTCGTGCCCGGAAAGCCGGTACTGACCGAGACCGCGCGCGGACTGCTGCCGCGCTCCGTCCCGCACGTCGACGCCGCAACCAACGCGGGCCGCGCCGCCCTGCTCGTCGAGGCCCTGACCCGGCGCCCCGAGCTGCTGCTGCCGGCCACCGAGGACCGCCTCCACCAGGAGTACCGCGCCCCGGCGATGCCCGAGAGCGCCGCGCTGGTGGAGCGGCTGCGGGCCGACGGGATCCCCGCGGTGATCTCCGGCGCGGGACCCACGGTCCTGGCGCTGGCCGACGGCGCGAGCGCCGACAAGGTGGCCGATCTGGCGGGCGACGGCTGGGCCGCCAACCGGCTGGAGCTGGACGGCCAGGGAGCGAGCGTGCTGCCGCTTGCGCCCTGACACACGGTCGCCGGATTTGGAGAGGGGGAATGTTTGTTGGATCCGGTAGTGTTAATCTCAAGTCTGCACCCGACCCCGCCATGGCGAGGTGCTTCATGTCCCAGTCCGGGACAACCCCTCTTCCGGGAGCTTCCCAAGCCGCGCTGTGTTCCGTATCACGTACGTGAGCGGTATGTCGTACGCGAACACTGAGCTGTTTGCCGAGCACGCTCCGGAATCGGCGTGACCGAGCCGCGTGACACAAAACCGGGTGCCACGGCGCAGGGAAACGCCAATCACCAGAAATTTCCTCCGCCGCTTTGGCGGACCACCGCCCCGGCACGGTTCCCCCACACGGGACCGAAGCCGGACAGCACAACCGGTCGCCGAGCCAGACAGGCCGACGTCCGCTCCAGGGAAGGACCCTTCGTGAGCGACACCACCGATCTGATGGGCGCACGTGTCGAGGAGACCGCTGCCGCGCCCGCCACGGACGCCTCCGCGCCTGCCACCGGTGCCGGCTCCCGGCGGCGCCGCGGTACCGGCCTCGAGGGCATGGTGCTGGCCGAGTTGCAGCAGGTCGCATCCGGCCTCGGCATCAGGGGCACCGCGCGGATGCGCAAGAGCCAGCTGATCGAGGTCATCAAGGAGGCGCAGGCCTCCGGCGGCGCCCCGGCCAAGGCCGAGGCCGCCACCGAGACCAAGCCGAAGCGCCGGGCCACCTCCCGGACCCGTACCGGCGACGACGGCGCCCCGGCCGAACCCCAGGCCGAGAAGGCTGCCGAGCAGTCCGCGGCCCCGCAGCAGATCGAGATTCCCGGCCAGGGAGCCGGTGACGGTGCTCCGGCCGAGCGCCGCCGGCGCCGCGCCACCGCCGAGGCCGGCAGCCCCGAGACGGTCGCCGCCGAGGCGAAGAGCGAGGCGAAGGCCGAGACCCCGGCCGCCTCCTCCCAGCAGGCGCAGCCGCAGGGCGATGCCAAGTCCTCCGAGTCCGAGCTGCAGGGCACCGCCGGTGACGGCGGCGAGGGCCGCCGTCGTGACCGCCGCGAGCGCGGCCGGGACCGCGACCGCCGCGGCAAGGGCGACGACCAGCAGCAGGGCCAGGGCGGCGGCCGTCAGGACCGCCAGCAGCAGGGTCAGCAGCAGGCCGGCGGCCGTCAGGACCGCCAGGACCGCAACACCGGTCCGCAGGACGACGACGACTTCGACGGCGGGCGCCGTGGCCGCCGCGGTCGCTACCGCGACCGCCGTGGCCGCCGTGGCCGCGACGACATCGCCGAGCCGCAGGTCACCGAGGACGACGTCCTGATCCCCGTCGCGGGCATCCTGGACATCCTCGACAACTACGCCTTCATCCGTACGTCGGGCTACCTGCCGGGCCCGAACGACGTGTACGTCTCCCTCGCCCAGGTCCGCAAGAACGGCCTGCGCAAGGGCGACCACATCACCGGCGCGGTCCGCCAGCCCAAGGAAGGCGAGCGGCGCGAGAAGTTCAACGCGCTGGTCCGCCTGGACTCCGTCAACGGCATGGCGCCCGAACACGGCCGCGGCCGCCCGGAGTTCAACAAGCTCACCCCGCTGTACCCGCAGGACCGCCTGCGCCTGGAGACCGACCCCGGCGTCCTCACCACCCGCATCATCGACCTGGTGTCGCCGATCGGTAAGGGCCAGCGCGGTCTGATCGTGGCCCCGCCGAAGACCGGCAAGACCATGATCATGCAGGCGATCGCCAACGCGATCACGCACAACAACCCCGAGTGCCACCTGATGGTCGTCCTCGTCGACGAGCGTCCGGAAGAGGTCACCGACATGCAGCGGTCGGTCAAGGGCGAGGTCATCTCCTCGACCTTCGACCGCCCGGCCGAGGACCACACCACGGTCGCGGAGCTGGCCATCGAGCGCGCCAAGCGCCTGGTGGAGCTGGGCCACGACGTCGTCGTGCTGCTCGACTCGATCACGCGTCTGGGCCGTGCGTACAACCTCGCCGCGCCCGCCTCCGGACGCATCCTGTCCGGTGGTGTCGACTCCACCGCGCTCTACCCGCCGAAGCGCTTCTTCGGCGCCGCCCGCAACATCGAGGACGGCGGCTCCCTGACGATTCTCGCCACCGCGCTGGTCGACACCGGCTCGCGCATGGACGAGGTGATCTTCGAGGAGTTCAAGGGCACCGGCAACATGGAGCTCAAGCTCGACCGGAAGCTCGCCGACAAGCGCATCTTCCCGGCGGTGGACGTGGACGCGTCCGGTACCCGTAAGGAAGAGATCCTGCTCGGCGCCGAGGAGCTGAACGTCGTCTGGAAGCTGCGCCGGGTGCTGCACGCGCTCGACCAGCAGCAGGCGATCGAGCTGCTCCTCGACAAGATGAAGCAGACCAAGTCGAACGGCGAGTTCCTGATGCAGATCCAGAAGACGACGCCGACGCCGAACGGCGACTGACCTCGTCCGAGGACCGTATGCGCCACGCGAAGGGCCGCTTCCCCCGCACGCCGGGGGAGCGGCCCTTCGCGTTCCCGAGCCGAGACCTTCGCCACAGGCCCGGCAGCCGGTCAGGGCCCTGGCGGGTGGCGCACCCGCGGACGAACGCCCAGGTGAGGTGGTCTCTTCCCGGATTCGCGGTGACTCTGTGCATTCGCCCCTTTACGTACCGACCGGGGCGAGTTGTGCAACCCTGTCCCCGGTTTCTCCGTCTGTTCGAACGGAGTGACCATGGAGCGACGGGAGTCTTCACCCGAACAGGGGGTAGCCGACCGGACGAGGACTGAGGGAGCACATGCCTGCCGAGAGCACACCGGACGCCGGCATAGCCGACGAGGCCACCGCGACGAACCCGCGTCGCCGGGCGAAGGGCCGCCGCCGCAAGCCGCGTGGGAAGGGGCGCACGGCCCTGCTCGTCACGGCCTGGGCCGCCGGGGGCATCCTCGTACTGGGCGGCACCGGCTTCGGCATCCTGTACTTCAAGCTCAACGGCAATCTCAAGAGCGTCGACATCAACCAGGCCCTCGGCGCCCACCGGCCCACCAAGGTCGACAACGGCTCCGAGAACATCCTCGTCCTCGGCTCGGACACCCGCGCCGGCGGCAACAGGAAGCTGGGCGGCGGTGCCGACGACGGCAGCGCCCGCTCCGACACGGCGATGATCGTGCACCTCTACAAGGGCCACAAGAGGGCCGCCGTCGTCTCGATCCCCCGCGACACCCTCATCGACCGCCCCGAGTGCACCGACACCAAGGGCACCGTGCACCCGGCGGCCTCCGGGGTGATGTTCAACTCCGCGTACTCCACCGGGGGCGCCACCTGCGCCGTGAAGACCGTCGAGTCCATCACCGCAGTCCGCATGGACCACTACCTCGAGGTGGACTTCTCCGGATTCCAGAAGCTGATCGACGACCTCGGCGGCGTGCGGGTGACCACCACCAAGGACATCGCCGACAAGGACAGCCACCTGGACCTGAAGGCGGGCACGCACACCCTCGACGGCAGGCAGGCGCTCGGCCTGGTCCGCACCCGGCACGGCGTCGGCGACGGCTCCGACCTCGGCCGTATCCAGCTCCAGCAGGCCTTCGTCAAGGCCCTGGTCGCCCAGGTGAAGCAGATCGGCATCCTGACCAGCCCCACCAAGCTGGTGGAACTCGCCGACACCGCGACCAAGACCGTCACCACCGACTCGGACCTGGGCTCCGTCAAGGACCTGGCGTCCTTCGCCGGCGGGCTGAAGAACATCGGCTCGAGCCATATGAACATGGTCACGGTGCCGGTCCGGTACGACCCGGCGGACCCCAACCGCGTCCTGCTGGAGAAGACCAAGTCCCAGCTCGTGTGGGACGCCCTCAAGAACGACCGGCCGATCCCCGCGAGCGCGACCAGGGGAACGGCGAGCGGCCAGGCGGACGGCGTCGTCACGTCGTCCTGACCCGTTCCCTCCGGGCCCCTCCCGGTCCGGCCCGCCCTGGGGAATAGATCACCTGTGCCCCCGGTTTTGGGGGATGCGGCCAGTCCTGGCAGACTGGTACGTCGGCCCCGGTTCACGCCTCCGCATCCCGCGGCTGCGACCCGGCGCCCTCCCGGAACCTAGGAGACACCTTGAAGCGCGACATCCACCCCGCGTACGTCGAGACGCAGGTCAGCTGCACCTGCGGCGCGTCGTTCACCACCCGCAGCACGATCGAGTCCGGCACCATCCGGGCCGAGGTCTGCTCCGAGTGCCACCCGTTCTACACGGGCAAGCAGAAGATCCTCGACACCGGTGGCCGTGTGGCCCGCTTCGAGGCCCGCTTCGGCAAGGCTGCCGCTGCCAAGAAGTAGCGAGCCCACAGCGCCGGTCTCCGGTGCTCCCGTGCGGATACGGGGGCGCCGGGACCGGCGCTTTGCGGTGCAGCCCACACATTGTCGTACGTACGTCCCCACGCCCCCGCCGGGCCGGGGACACCCCATGGGAGCCGGAGATGTTCGAGGCGGTCGAGGAACTGGTCGGGGAACACGCCGACCTGGAGAAGAAGCTCGCTGACCCGTCGGTCCACGCCGACCAGGCCAACGCGCGCAAGCTCAACAAGCGCTATGCCGAGCTGGGCCCGATCGTCGCCACGTACCGCTCCTGGAAGCAGGCCGGCGACGACATCGAGACCGCCCGCGAACTGGCCGCCGAAGACCCGGACTTCGCCGCCGAGGTCAAGGACCTGGAGCGGCAGCGCGAGGAGCTGACGGAGAAGCTGCGCTTCCTGCTCGTCCCGCGTGACCCCAGCGACGACAAGGACGTCATCCTCGAGATCAAGGCGGGCGCGGGCGGCGACGAGTCGGCTCTGTTCGCCGGCGACCTGCTGCGCATGTACCTGCGGTACGCCGAGCGCGTCGGCTGGAAGACCGAGATCATCGACTCCACCGAGTCCGAGCTCGGCGGTTACAAGGACGTCCAGGTCGCCGTGAAGACCCGCGGTCAGACGGAGCCCGGCCAGGGCGTGTGGGCCCGCCTGAAGTACGAGGGCGGAGTGCACCGGGTGCAGCGCGTGCCCGCCACGGAGTCCCAGGGCCGTATCCACACCTCCGCGGCCGGTGTGCTGGTCACCCCGGAGGCGGAGGACGTCGACGTCGAGATCAACCCGAACGACCTTCGCATCGACGTCTACCGCTCCTCGGGCCCCGGCGGGCAGTCCGTCAACACGACCGACTCCGCCGTACGCATCACGCACCTGCCGACCGGGGTCGTCGCCTCCTGCCAGAACGAGAAGAGCCAGCTTCAGAACAAGCAGCAGGCGATGCGTATCCTGCGCTCCAGGCTGCTCGCCATGGCGCAGGAGGAGGCGGAGAAGGAGGCCGCCGCGGCCCGCCGCAGCCAGGTCCGCACCGTCGACCGCTCCGAGAAGATCCGCACGTACAACTTCCCCGAGAACCGCATCTCGGACCACCGGGTCGGCTTCAAGGCGTACAACCTGGACCAGGTCCTGGACGGCGACCTCGACGCGGTGATCCAGGCGTGTGTCGACGCGGACTCGGCCGCCAAGCTCGCCGCCGCATAAGCACCAGCGCGGCCCCCACCAGCACCGGACACCAGCTCAGCCCCGGAGGACCAGCGTGAACCTGCTGCTCGCGGAGGTGGCCCAGGCTACCCAGCGGCTGGCCGACGCCGGCGTGCCCTCGCCGCGCAACGACGCGGAGGAGCTCGCCGCGTTCGTGCACGGCGTCAAGCGGGGCGAGCTTCACTCCGTCAAGGACTCGGACTTCGACGCCCGCTACTGGGAGGTCATCGCCCGCCGCGAGGCCCGCGAGCCGCTCCAGCACATCACCGGGCGCGCCTACTTCCGCTACCTGGAACTCCAGGTCGGCCCCGGCGTGTTCGTGCCCCGTCCGGAGACCGAGTCGGTCGTCGGCTGGGCCATAGACGCCGTACGGGCCATGGACGTCGTCGAGCCGCTGATCGTGGATCTGTGCACCGGCTCGGGCGCCATCGCCCTCGCTCTCGCCCAGGAGGTGCCGCGCTCGCGCGTGCACGCCGTGGAACTGAGCGAGGAAGCGCTCCAGTGGACCCGCAGGAACATGGAGGGCTCCAGGGTCGACCTGCGCCAGGGCGACGCCCTGGCCGCGTTCCCCGACCTCGACGGCCAGGTCGACCTCGTGATCTCCAACCCGCCGTACATCCCGCTGACCGAATGGGAGTACGTCGCTCCAGAGGCCCGGGACTACGACCCGGAGCTGGCCCTGTTCTCCGGCGAGGACGGCCTCGACCTCATCCGCGGCCTGGAACGCACCGCGCACCGGCTGCTGCGCCCCGGCGGCGTCGTCGTCATCGAGCACGCCGACACCCAGGGCGGCCAGGTGCCGTGGATCTTCACCGAGGAGCGGGGCTGGGCCGACGCGGCCGACCACCCCGACCTCAACAACCGCCCCCGCTTCGCGACCGCCCGCAAGGCACTGCCGTGAGCGCGCCCCAGTATCTCTTCCCTCAGCAGTACGTGTACGAGGAGGCCCTCTAGACATGGCACGGCGATACGACACCAACGACGCGACCGACCGCACGACGGGTCTGCGCGAGGCCGCGTCCGCCGTCCGCCGTGGAGAACTCGTGGTGCTGCCGACCGACACCGTGTACGGCATCGGCGCCGACGCGTTCTCCTCGGAGGCCGTGGCCGACCTGCTCCAGGCCAAGGGCCGTGGCCGCAACATGCCCACGCCCGTCCTGATCGGATCCCCGAACACCCTGCACGGCCTCGTCACCGACTTCTCCGAGATGGCCTGGGAGCTGGTCGACGCGTTCTGGCCGGGCGCGCTGACACTGGTCGCACGGCACCAGCCGTCGTTGCAGTGGGACCTCGGTGACACCCGTGGCACCGTCGCCGTGCGCATGCCGCTGCATCCGGTCGCCATCGAGCTGCTGACGGAGGTCGGTCCCATGGCCGTGTCCTCCGCGAACCTCACCGGCCACCCGGCACCGGAGAACTGTGACGCCGCGCAGGAGATGCTCGGCGACTCCGTCTCCGTCTATCTGGACGGCGGCCCCACCCCGGGCAACGTCCCGTCGTCGATCGTGGACGTCACGGGCAAGGTGCCGGTCCTGCTGCGCCAGGGTGCGCTGTCCGCGGAGGAGCTGCGCAGGGTCGTACCCGACCTCGAGGTGGCGAATTGACGGCCCCTGCGGCGGGGCGTGGCATAGGCAACGGGGACGAGACGGGGAGCCCGGTACCGCCGGGAGGTCCCCGTGACAGCTTCCGCATCCTCCACGTCAGCACCGGCAATGTGTGCCGCTCGCCGATCACCGAGCGGCTGACCCGGCACTTTCTCGCGGACCGGCTCGGCTGCCCCGCGCCCGGTCTCGTCGCGGGCACCGTCATGGGCGGCCTGATCGTGGAGAGCGCCGGCACCTGGGGCCACGAGGGCGCGCCCATGGAGGCGAACGCGGAGGCGATCCTCGCCGAGTTCGGCGCGGACGCCTCCGGCTTCGTCGGCCGTGAACTGCTGGACGAGCACGTCATCCGTGCGGACCTGGTCCTGACGGCGACCCGTGACCACCGGGCCCAGGTCATCTCCATGGGGCACTCGGCGGGTCTGCGCACCTTCACGCTGAAGGAGTTCACCCGTCTGGTCCGGGCGATAGACCCCGCCACACTGCCGCCCCTTGAGGACGGCGTGGTGGCACGCGCACGCGCTCTGGTGCGGGCGGCCGCGGCCCTGCGCGGCTGGCTGCTGGCACCGACGGCGGAGGCCGACGAGGTGTACGACCCGTACGGGGCGCCGCTGACGTTCTTCCGTTCGATCGGGGACGAGATCCACCAGGCCCTGGACCCGGTGGTGACGGCCCTGACAGGGGTATCCGCCCGGGCCTGACCCGACGCCGGTGAGGGCTTGCCGGGGCCGCCCGCCGGGTGTCCCGGTGGTCGTGGCGGCCGGGCACCGCGAGGTGCGCGGGCCTACATTGGACGTACATCCCGACGCCCGGAGCCCCGGAGCCCACCATGGCGGTCACCCCCACCACCGAGGCCGACGTCCTGCACCGGCAGGACCCCGAGCTGGCCGAGATCCTCCTTGGGGAACTCGCCCGGCAGTCGACGACCTTGCAGCTCAACGCCGCCGAGAACTTCACCTCCCCGGCGGTGCTCGCGGTCCTCGGCTCCCCGCTCGTCAACAAGTACGCCGAGGGTTACCCCGGCGCCCGGTACCACGGCGGCTGCGAGATCGTCGACGTCGCCGAGCGGATCGCCGTGGAGCGGGCCAAGGCGCTCTTCCGGGCCGAGCACGCCAATGTCCAGTCGCACTCGGGATCGTCCGCCGTGCTCGCCGCGTACGCCGCCCTGCTCAGACCGGGCGACACCGTGCTCGCCCTGGGACTGCCGCACGGCGGGCACCTCACGCACGGCTCTCCCGCCAACTTCTCCGGCCGCTGGTTCGACTTCGTCGGCTACGGGGTCGAGGCGGAGTCCGGGCTCATGGACCATGTGCAGGTGCGCGCCCTGGCCCGTACGCACCGCCCGAAGGCGATCGTGTGCGGGTCGATCGCCTATCCGCGCCACATCGACTACGCCTTCTTCCGGGAGGTCGCCGACGAGGTGGGGGCCTACCTCATCGCCGACGCCGCGCATCCGATCGGGCTGGTCGCCGGGGGAGCGGCCCCCAGCCCGGTGCCGTTCGCCGACATCGTCTGCGCCACCACCCACAAGGTGCTGCGCGGCCCGCGAGGCGGCATGATCCTGTGCGGCGGCGAACTGGCCGAACGTGTGGACCGGGCCGTCTTCCCCTTCACCCAGGGCGGCGCCCAGATGAACAGCATCGCCGCGAAGGCCGTCGCGTTCGGGGAGGCGGCGACCACGGACTTCGGGGCGTACGCGCACCAGGTGGTGGCCAACGCGCGGATGCTCGCGGCGGGCCTGGCCGCACAGGGGCTGCATGTGATCACCGGCGGCACCGACACCCACCTGCTGACCGTCGATCCCGCCCCGCTGGGCGTCGACGGCCGTACCGCCCGGGGGCGGCTCGCGGCGGCGGGGGTGATCCTCGACACCTGCGCGCTGCCCCACGGCGACGCCCGGGGGCTGCGCCTGGGCACCGCCGCTCTGACCACGCAGGGCATGCACGAGGCGGAGATGGCGCGTGTCGCCGCCCTCTTCGCAGCGGTGCTGCGCGAGGAGGTGGACGCCAGGCCGGCTCGTGAAGAAGTGCGGGAGCTGACCGACGGATTTCCGCCGTATCCCGGCCGCTGAGGGGTACACGCAGCGGACTGCACAGGCACACGTGCAACCATCGTCGCTACCCGTGAGTCCTCAACCGTATGCACGCGAAGCTAGGGTGTGGGGCTGAGGACGCCCAGCGAGAGTTGTGGGGAAGCCGTGCGTGAATACCTGCTGACGCTCTGCATCACGGCCGCGGTGACGTATCTGCTGACAGGGCCGGTACGCAAGTTCGCGATCGTGGCCGGAGCCATGCCGGAGATCCGGGCCCGGGACGTGCACCGGGAGCCCACCCCCCGGCTCGGCGGTATCGCCATGTTCTTCGGCCTGTGCGCGGGCCTGCTGGTCGCCGACCACCTCAAGAACCTCAACGAGGTCTTCGCCAAGTCCAACGAGCCCCGGGCCCTGCTCTCCGGTGCCGCGCTGATCTGGCTGATCGGCGTCCTGGACGACAAGTTCGAGATCGACGCCCTGATCAAGCTGGGCGGCCAGATGATCGCCGCGGGCGTGATGGTCATGCAGGGTCTGACCATCCTGTGGCTGCCGGTCCCGGGTGTGGGTCTGGTCGCGCTCACCCCGTGGCAGGGCACCCTGCTGACCGTGGCCCTGGTCGTCATCACGATCAACGCGGTCAACTTCGTCGACGGCCTCGACGGTCTCGCCGCCGGCATGGTGTGCATCGCGGCCGCCGCGTTCTTCATGTACGCGTACCGCATCTGGTACGGCTACGGGCTGGAGGCCGCCGCCCCCGCCACCCTGTTCGCGGCCGTCCTGATGGGCATGTGCCTGGGCTTCCTGCCGCACAACATGCACCCCGCGCGGATCTTCATGGGCGACTCGGGGTCGATGCTGATCGGCCTGGTGCTCGCCGCGGGTGCCATCTCGGTCACCGGCCAGGTGGACCCGGACGCGATGAACCTCTTCTCCGGTTCCGAGCGTGCGACGGTGCACCAGACCGTCCCCGTCTACATCCCGCTGCTGCTCCCGCTGACGATCATCGCGGTCCCGGCCGCGGACCTGATCCTGGCGATCGTGCGCCGTACCTGGCGTGGTCAGTCGCCGTTCGCCGCCGACCGCGGGCATCTGCACCACCGGCTGCTGGAGATCGGGCACTCGCACAGCAGGGCCGTGCTCATCATGTACTTCTGGTCGGCGCTCATCGCCTTCGGCGCACTGGCCTACTCGGTGAACTCGGCGTCCCTGTGGATCGTGCTCGGCATCGTCGCCCTGAGCGCGGTCGGCCTGGTGCTGCTCCTGCTGCCGAGGTTCACTCCGCGCGCCCCGCGCTGGGCCGAGTCCTTCGTGCCGCCCCGTTACCGCCGCGGGCGCCGCGGGGCGGCCGGGCCGGTGCCGGCCGCCTTGCGCGAGGAGAGCCGGGAGCCGGTGGCCGGGGAGCCCGTGGCCGGGAAGCCCGTGGCGGGGGATCCGCGCCGCACACCGGTCGCCGCGGGTGTCTCGGGAGCCAACGGGGCCACTGCGCTCGGCGCCCGTTCACGTCTGGACCGGCGTGGGGCCGAGTCGTCGCGGTGACGCACAAGGTAAGAATCTGACTAACGCGTTGCCAACTCGTGGGGGTGCAAAGCGCTCCAATACCAGACAAGTGGGTTGCTCGCCTGCACAGACGCGCAGGTTCACTCTCATGTGTGACGGTAGGCACACCCTCTAGGTAAAGACCGCATCAAATAGTTTGTGATACGGTTCACGAGAACCCCGGGTTAGAGCCGAAGGTCCCTCTGGGACGACCCCTCGGCGTGAGGTTCCCACTCGCCCCGGGACTACGCTCGTCCATGACGACACCCTGCCCCCTTCAGTAAGCGGAGTTGCCGCCATGCCGTCCAATGACGTCCGGAACCTTCTGCAGACCGCTGCGCCCACAGCGGCTGTCGGCGTGATCGCCGTCGCCGTCAGCGGTGCGGTCGCGGGGGGCAAGGGAGCGCTGGGCGCGGCTATCGGCACGGTGCTCGCCCTTGTCTTCATGGGGGCCGGGCTCTACGTCCTTCAGTGGACGGCAAAATCGCTCCCGCAGCTCTTTCAGGCCATGGGGCTGATGCTCTACGTCGCTCAGCTCCTGCTGCTCCTGATCTTCGTGGCTCTCTTCAAGGGCACTTCTCTCTTCGATCCGAAAACGTTCGCGCTCACGCTCGTGATCGCGACGGTCGTGTGGATGGCGGCGCAGGCGCGCGCGCATATGAAGGCCAAGATCTTCTACATCGACCCGGACTCCCAGAAGAGCGAGAAGCCCGAGAAGACAGGGTCCACGTCGTGAGGGGTAGGGCCGGGATAAAGACGTGCACGAGATCCTGCTATCGTCCGGTGCCAACTGCGGCATCGCGGGCGCGGGCATCTGAGCTGACGCCTGCTCAATCGCGAGGCTTGATCCTCGAAGGCCGCCCCCACATCCGTAACACCAGTCCGGTGCCGATCCGCGGCTGCGCGCCGCGCCGACACAACGAGGTTGCCGTACCTATGCGTCACGCCGAAGGAGCCCGCGGTGAGTGCTGACCAGACCCAGCTCGCCTTTGACTGGAGCTGCCGCATCCTGTCCGACAACGGCTGTGGCTTTCCGGCTCCGGGCCTGCACTCCTTCCTCTTCAAGCCGCTCGCCACGGTCGGCGGCTTCGAGTTCAACAAGGTGATGCTGCTCGCGCTTGTCACCACCGTGCTGGTCGTCGCGTTCTTCTGGGCGGCGTTCGGCAAGGCCAAGGTCGTCCCCGGCAAGCTCCAGATGGTCGGTGAGGCCGGCTACGACTTCGTGCGCCGCGGCATCGTGTACGAGACGCTCGGCAAGCGCGAGGGCGAGAAGTACGTCCCGTTCATGGTCTCGCTGTTCTTCTTCATCTGGATCATGAACATCTGGTCCGTGATCCCGCTGGCCCAGTTCCCGGTCTCCTCGGTGATCGCCTTCCCGATGGTCCTCGCCGCGATCGTCTGGATCATGTGGGTCTCGCTGACCTTCAAGCGTCACGGTTTCGTCGGCTTCTTCAAGAACGTCACGGGCTACGACAAGTCGCTCGGCGCCGTGCTGCCGCTCGTCATGGTCATCGAGTTCTTCTCGAACCTGCTGGTCCGCCCGTTCACGCACGCGGTGCGACTGTTCGCCAACATGTTCGCCGGTCACCTGATGCTGGTGATGTTCACCGTCGCCTCCTGGTACCTGATGA
The DNA here is from genome assembly GCF_040644655.1 of Streptomyces sp. NPDC046931. Taxonomy (NCBI): domain Bacteria; kingdom Bacillati; phylum Actinomycetota; class Actinomycetes; order Kitasatosporales; family Streptomycetaceae; genus Streptomyces; species Streptomyces sp. NPDC046931. Next base: position 78,524 of record NZ_JBEYWX010000001.1, on the reverse strand, counting down.
ACAGCTACATGATCCCGGCCGCGGGCGTCTCGTTCGTGATGACCATCGCCATGATCCTCTTCGAGCTCTTCGTGCAGGCCGTCCAGGCGTACGTCTTCGTACTCCTCGCCTGCTCCTACCTTCAGGGCGCTCTCGCCGAGCACCACTGAGTCGCACCACCCGCCCGCACACCCCCAGACGTCCGGTGGCCAACCCCCACCGGTCCATGAAAGAGAAGGAAGAACCGGCATGTCCGCTCTTGAGACCCTCGCCGCTGCCACCGGTGTCCACGGCTCCGTCGGCTCCATCGGTTACGGCCTCGCTGCCATCGGCCCCGGCATCGGCGTCGGCATCATCTTCGGCAACGGCACCCAGGCCCTGGCCCGCCAGCCCGAGGCCGCCGGTCTGATCCGCGCCAACCAGATCCTGGGCTTCGCCTTCTGTGAGGCGCTCGCCCTCATCGGCATCGTTATGCCGTTCGTGTTCGGTCGGTAATCAACCTCTGACCGACACGTATCGACGAAAGGCACTGATGTGATCGCCAACCTGGCACAGCTGGCGGCCGAGGAGACCGAGCAGAACCCGCTCCTCCCGGCCGGTCCCGAGCTGCTCGTCGGCACCATCGCCTTCGCCATCGTGTTCTTCTTCTTCTGGAAGAAGCTGCTTCCGAACATCAACAAGGTTCTGGAGGAGCGTCGCGCGGCGATCGAAGGCGGCATCGAAGAGGCCGACGCCATGAAGGTCGAGGCCCAGAGCGTGCTCGAGCAGTACAAGGCTCAGCTCGCCGAAGCCCGGCACGAGGCCGCGCGGCTGCGCCAGGAGGCGCAGGAGCAGGGCGCCACGCTCATCGCTGAGATGCGCGCGGAGGGTCAGCGGCAGCGCGAGGAGATCATCGCCGCCGGTCACTCGCAGCTCGAGGCCGACCGCAAGGCCGCCGCGCAAGCGCTGCGGCAGGACGTCGGCAAGCTGGCCACGGAACTGGCCGGCAAGCTCGTCGGCGAGTCCCTCGAGGACCACGCCCGGCAGAGCCGCGTGATCGACCGCTTCCTCGACGAGCTCGAGGAGAAGGCCGAGGCCGCGCGATGAACGGAGCGAGCCGCGAGGCCCTGGCCGCCGCACGCGAGCGTCTCGACGCGCTGACGGACGCCACGTCCGTGGACGCGGCGCAGCTCGCCGACGAGCTGGCCGCCGTCACCGCGCTGCTCGACCGCGAGGCCGGCCTGCGCCGGGTTCTCACCGACCCGGCGCAGCCCGCCGAGGCCAAGGCCGGGCTGGTGCAGCGCCTGCTCGGCGGCCAGGTCAGCGGCCCGGCAGTGGACCTGGTGGCGGGCATGACGCGCATGCGCTGGTCGCAGCCGCGCGACCTGGTCGACGCGCTGGAGGAGCTGGCGAACCTCGCCGACCTCACCGCCGCCGAGAAGGCGGGCGCGCTCGACGACGTCGAGGACGAGCTGTTCCGGTTCGGCCGGATCGTCTCCTCCAACACGGAGCTGCGCGCCGCGCTCACGGACCGTGCCGCGAGTGCCACGGCCAAGACCGAGCTGCTTCACCGGCTGCTCGGTGGCCGGGCCAACGTCACCACCGAGCGTCTGGTGCAGCGCCTTGTGACCGCGCCGCGGGGACGTAGCCTGGAAGCGGGAATCGAGTCCCTGTCCAAGCTGGCCGCCGACCGCCGGAACCGCATGGTCGCCGTCGTCACCTCGGCGGTCCCGCTGAGCGACACGCAGAAGCAGCGCCTCGGCGCCGCGCTGGCGAAGCTCTACGGCCGCCAGATGCACCTCAACCTGGACGTGGACCCCGAGATCCTCGGCGGGATCCGGGTGCAGGTCGGTGACGAGGTGATCAACGGTTCGCTCGCGGACCGACTCGAGGACGCCGGCCGCCGCCTGGCGAGCTAGCAGCAACTCCATACGCAGTACTACGGCCCGGGTTGGGCCGTGCAGAGGATTCCTGGGGGTCGCCCCCAGACCCCCACAGAAACTTCGGGCCCAACAAGGAGAGCAGGGAACCCAGATGGCGGAGCTCACGATCCGGCCGGAGGAGATCCGGGACGCGCTGGAGAACTTTGTCCAGTCGTACAAGCCGGACGCGGCCTCGCGCGAGGAGGTCGGTACGGTCACCCTTGCCGGCGACGGCATCGCGAAGGTCGAGGGTCTGCCCTCGGCCATGGCCAACGAACTGCTGAAGTTCGAGGACGGCACCCTCGGCCTCGCCCTCAACCTCGAGGAGCGCGAGATCGGTGCCATCGTCCTCGGTGAGTTCAGCGGCATCGAGGAGGGCCAGCCGGTGCAGCGCACCGGTGAGGTGCTCTCCGTGGCAGTCGGCGAGGGCTACCTCGGCCGTGTTGTCGACCCGCTCGGCAACCCGATCGACGGTCTCGGCGAGATCGACACCGAGGGCCGCCGCGCCCTCGAGCTGCAGGCCCCCACGGTCATGCAGCGCAAGTCGGTGCACGAGCCGATGGAGACCGGCTACAAGGCCGTCGACGCGATGACCCCGATCGGCCGTGGTCAGCGTCAGCTGATCATCGGTGACCGCCAGACCGGCAAGACCGCCCTGGCCGTCGACACGATCATCAACCAGCGCGACAACTGGCGCTCGGGCGACCCGAAGAAGCAGGTCCGCTGCATCTACGTCGCCGTCGGCCAGAAGGGCTCCACCATCGCCTCCGTGCGCGGTGCCCTGGAGGAGGCAGGCGCGCTCGAGTACACGACGATCGTCGCCGCCCCGGCGTCCGACCCGGCGGGCTTCAAGTACCTGGCGCCCTACACCGGTTCGGCCATCGGTCAGCACTGGATGTACCAGGGCAAGCACGTCCTGATCATCTTCGACGACCTGTCCAAGCAGGCCGACGCCTACCGTGCCGTGTCCCTGCTGCTGCGCCGCCCGCCGGGCCGTGAGGCCTACCCGGGTGACGTCTTCTACCTGCACTCCCGTCTGCTGGAGCGCTGCGCCAAGCTCTCCGACGACATGGGTGCCGGCTCGATGACCGGTCTGCCGATCGTCGAGACCAAGGCCAACGACGTCTCGGCGTTCATCCCGACCAACGTCATCTCCATCACCGACGGCCAGTGCTTCCTGGAGTCCGACCTGTTCAACGCCGGCCAGCGCCCGGCTCTGAACGTCGGTATCTCGGTCTCCCGCGTCGGTGGCTCCGCCCAGCACAAGGCGATGCGCCAGGTCTCCGGCCGTCTGCGCGTGGACCTCGCCCAGTTCCGTGAGCTGGAGGCGTTCGCCGCCTTCGGTTCCGACCTGGACGCCGCGTCGAAGGCGCAGCTGGAGCGCGGTCAGCGCATGGTCGAGCTGCTGAAGCAGCCGCAGTACCAGCCGATGGCCACCGAGGACCAGGTCGTCTCCATCTGGGCCGGCACCAACGGCCGTATGGACGACGTTCCGGTCGTCGACATCCGCCGCTTCGAGCGTGAGCTCCTGGACTTCCTGCACCGCAAGCACCAGGGCCTCATGACCTCCATCAAGGAGGGCGCCAAGATGTCGGACGACACGATCCAGGCGATCGACGACGCCATCGCGGAGTTCAAGAAGCAGTTCGAGACCTCGGACGGCAAGCTGCTCGGCGAGGACGTTCCTGCCGCTGCCGCCAAGTGACGTAAGGAAGGGACCTGACTCATGGGAGCCCAGCTCCGGGTCTACAAGCGTCGCATCCGATCCGTCAGCGCGACCAAGAAGATCACGAAGGCGATGGAGATGATCGCCGCCTCGCGCGTCGTCAAGGCGCAGCGCAAGGTGGCGGCCTCCACGCCGTACGCGACCGAGCTCACCCGCGCGGTCACGGCGGTCGGCACCGGCTCGAACACCAAGCACCCGCTGACCACGCAGGCCGAGACGGTGACGCGGTCCGCGGTGCTGCTCCTGACGAGCGACCGTGGTCTGGCCGGCGCCTTCAACTCCAACGCGATCAAGGCGGCGGAGCAGCTGACCGAGCGGCTGGAGCGCGAGGGCAAGCAGGTCGACACGTACATCGTCGGCCGTCGCGGTGTCGCCCACTACAACTTCCGTGAGCGCAAGATCACGGATGCGTGGACGGGCTTCACGGACGAGCCGACGTACGCGGACGCCAAGAAGGTCGCGGCTCCGCTGATCGAGGCCATCGAGAAGGAGACGGCGGACGGCGGCGTGGACGAACTCCACATCGTCTACACCGAGTTCGTCTCGATGATGACGCAGACGGCGGTCGACGCCCGCCTGCTGCCGCTCAGCCTCGAGGAGGTGGCCGAGGAGGCGCCCAAGGGCGAGATCCTGCCCCTCTACGAGTTCGAGCCGTCGGCGGAGGACGTCCTCGACGCCCTGCTGCCGCGCTATGTGGAGAGCCGTATCTACAACGCGCTGCTCCAGTCGGCCGCTTCGAAGCACGCCGCCACGCGGCGCGCGATGAAGTCGGCCACCGACAACGCCGGAGAGCTCATCGAGAACCTCACCCGGCTTGCCAACGCGGCCCGCCAGGCCGAAATCACCCAGGAAATCAGCGAGATCGTCGGTGGCGCCAGTGCCCTGGCCGACGCGACCGCGGGGAGTGACTGAACATGACCACCACTGTTGAGACGGCCACGGCGACGGGCCGCGTCGCGCGGGTCATCGGCCCGGTCGTCGACGTGGAGTTCCCCGTCGACGCGATGCCGGACATCTACAACGCCCTTCACGTCGACGTGGCCGACCCGGCCAACGCCGGCCAGAAGAAGACGCTGACCCTGGAGGTCGCCCAGCACCTGGGTGACGGCGTGGTCCGCGCGATCTCGATGCAGCCCACCGACGGTCTGGTCCGCCAGGCCCAGGTGACCGACACCGGCGCCTCGATCTCCGTCCCGGTCGGCGACTTCACCAAGGGCAAGGTGTTCAACACCATCGGTGAGGTCCTGAACACCGACGAGAAGTACGAGGGCGAGCGCTGGACGATCCACCGCAAGGCCCCGAACTTCGACCAGCTCGAGTCCAAGACCGAGATGTTCGAGACCGGTGTCAAGGTCATCGACCTGCTGACCCCGTACGTCAAGGGCGGCAAGATCGGTCTGTTCGGCGGCGCCGGCGTCGGCAAGACGGTGCTCATCCAGGAGATGATCTACCGTGTCGCCAACAACCACGACGGTGTCTCCGTGTTCGCCGGTGTCGGTGAGCGCACCCGTGAGGGCAACGACCTGATCGAGGAGATGTCCGACTCGGGCGTCATCGACAAGACCGCCCTGGTCTTCGGCCAGATGGACGAGCCCCCGGGCACCCGTCTGCGCGTGGCCCTCGCGGGCCTGACGATGGCGGAGTACTTCCGCGACGTCCAGAAGCAGGACGTGCTGTTCTTCATCGACAACATCTTCCGCTTCACGCAGGCCGGCTCCGAGGTCTCCACCCTGCTCGGCCGTATGCCGTCCGCGGTGGGTTACCAGCCGAACCTGGCCGACGAGATGGGTCTCCTCCAGGAGCGCATCACCTCGACGCGCGGTCACTCGATCACCTCGATGCAGGCGATCTACGTCCCCGCCGACGACCTGACCGACCCGGCCCCGGCCACCACGTTCGCCCACCTCGACGCGACGACGGTTCTGTCCCGTCCGATCTCCGAGAAGGGCATCTACCCGGCCGTGGACCCGCTGGACTCCACGTCCCGCATCCTGGACCCGCGCTACATCGCGCAGGACCACTACGACGCGGCCATGCGCGTCAAGACGATCCTGCAGAAGTACAAGGACCTCCAGGACATCATCGCGATCCTCGGTATCGACGAGCTGGGCGAGGAGGACAAGCTGGTCGTCCACCGTGCCCGTCGTGTGGAGCGCTTCCTGTCCCAGAACACCCACGTCGCCAAGCAGTTCACCGGTGTGGACGGCTCGGACGTGCCGCTCGAGGAGACGATCGCCGCGTTCAACGCGATCTGCGACGGTGAGTTCGACCACTTCCCGGAGCAGGCGTTCTTCATGTGCGGTGGTCTCGAGGACCTGAAGAAGAACGCGAAGGAGCTGGGCGTCTCCTGACCCCGTGCTCGTGACGGAGGGGGACGAGACCGACCCTGACCGGGGCCGCGTCCCGTCCCCCTCCGTACGCCTACTAGAATTCATCCCAACACCCGGCAGACCCGCCGGGTGGTGACCCGAGGAGCCTCTCTTGGCTGCTGAGCTGCACGTCGAGCTGGTCGCCGCCGACCGTCAGGTCTGGTCCGGCGAGGCCACCCTGGTCGTGGCGCGCACCACGTCCGGCGACATCGGCGTCATGCCCGGTCACCAGCCGCTGCTCGGTGTGCTGGAGTCGGGCCCGGTGACCATCCGTACGAGTGATGGTGGAACGGTCGTCGCCGCGGTGCACGGTGGTTTCGTCTCGTTCGCGGACAACAAGCTGTCGCTGCTGGCGGAGATCGCGGAACTCGCGGACGAGATCGACGTCCAGCGGACCGAGCAGGAACTGGCGCGTGCGAAGGCGGAGGACGACGCCGCCGCCGAGCTGCGCGCCGATGTCCGTCTGCGGGCGGCGCAGGCGGCGGGCTGAACCCAGCCCGCCGTGTGAAGACGTGACTCAGCCGCGGCTGGGACCGAACCATCCGGTCCCAGCCGCGGCTGAGGCAAATCCGGGTGTTTTTTCCGTTCCGTTACCTAGGAGACGAGGAGGTCGGTGTCGATGGTCCTCGCTCTGAGTGCGTGCGGATTGGTCGTGGCGCTCGTGGTGGTGGGGCTGTTCGTCTTCGGCCTCAGACGCCGCCTCATCCAGCGTTCCGGCGGCACCTTCGATTGCAGTCTGCGGTGGAACGTCCCCGAGGAACCCGACACCAGCGGCAAGGGCTGGGGCTACGGAATCGCCCGCTACAGCGGCGACCGCGTCGAGTGGTTCCGGGTCTTCTCCTACGCTCCGCGCCCGCGCCGGGTCCTGGAGCGCTCGGCGATCGAGGTGGCGGGCCGGCGCGCTCCCGAGGGCGAGGAGGAGCTGGCGCTGCTCTCCGACGCGGTGATCCTCGCCTGCCACCACCGGGGTACCCGTCTGGAACTGGCGATGAGCGAAGACGCGCTGACCGGGTTCCTGGCGTGGCTGGAAGCCGCTCCCCCCGGCCAACGGGTGAACGTGGCGTAGCCGCGTTCACCCGTCGGGTGGGGTTCCCGGGACGAAGTCCGGGCGAGGGTCGATGTGGCCTCGACCCTTCGAGCAGGGTTACGACAGGCCGTTGCTCAGGGCACTCACCAGTTCGCCGTTGCCGGTGTCACCGCTGAACTCCCAGAAGAAGGCGCCGCCCAGACCCTGGCTCTTGGCCCACGCCATCTTGGTGCCGATGGTGGCCGGGGTGTCGTACGACCACCAGTTGCCGCCGCAGTGCGCGTACGCCGTGCCCGCGACGGTGCCGGTGGCGGGGCAGGACGTCTTGAGCACCTTGTAGTCCTCGATGCCCTGCTCGTAGGTGCCGGCCGCCGGGCCGGTGGCCGTGCCGCCCGGGGCGTCCTGGGTGACGCCGGTCCAGCCGCGGCCGTAGAAGCCGATGCCGACCAGCAGCTTGCTCGCGGGGACCCCGGTCGCCTTGTACTTGGCGATCGCGTCCGCCGTGGTGAAGCCGGCGTGCGGGATGCCGCTGTACGAGGTGAGCGGGGAGTGCGGGGCCGTGGGACCCTGGGCTTCCCAGGCGCCGAAGAAGTCGTACGTCATCACGTTGTACCAGTTGACGTAGGCCGAGGCGCCCGCGTAGTCGGCCGCCTCGATCTTGCCGCCGGAGGAGCCGTCGGCGGTGACGGCGGCGGTGACCAGGGCGGAGGAGCCGAACTTGGCGCGCAGCGCGGCCATCACGTTCTTGAAGGCCGCGGCCCCGCTGGTGTCGCAGGACAGACCGCAGGCGTTCGGGTACTCCCAGTCGATGTCGATGCCGTCGAAGACATCGGCCCAGCGGGAGTCCTTCACCAGGTCGTAGCAGGACTGGGCGAAGGCGGCCGGGTTCCTGGCCGCGTCCGCGAAGCCGCCCGACCAGGTCCAGCCGCCGAAGGACCACAGCACCTTGATGTTCGGGTACTTCGCCTTCAGCTGGCGCAGCTGGTTGAAGTTGCCGCGCAGCGGCTGGTCCCAGGTGTCGGCGACGCCGCTGACGGACTGGTCGGCGGTGAACGCCTTGTCGTAGTCGGCGTAGGAGTCGCCGATCGCGCACTTGCCGCCGGTGACGTTGCCGAAGGCGTAGTTGACGTGCGTGATCTTGGCCGCGGACCCGGACGTCACCAGGTTCTTGACGTTGTAGTTGCGGCCGTAGATGCCCCACTCGGTGAAGTAGCCGAGCTTGACCTTGTTGCCGGTGGGCGGGGGATTGGTGCCGCCGCCGGTGGTGTGGACCGAGACCGCTGCGCTGACCGGTCCCGTCTGGTCGGCGGTGTCACGGGCCTGGACGGTGTAGGAGTAGTCGGTGCCCGCGGTCAGGCCGGTGTCGGTGTACGAGGTCGTCGTCACCGTGGCGACCTTCGCCCCGTCGCGCAGCACGTCGTAGTTCTTGATGCCCTTGTCGTCGGTCGCCGCCGGCCAGGACAGCTTCACCGAGGTGTCGGTGATGTTCGACGCGCTCGGGGTGCCGGGCGCGGAGGGCGCCGCGTCACCGGGAACCGTCGTGCCGTCGCAACTGCCGCCGTTGAGCTTGCAGTTGGAGGGCGAGCCGGGGCCGGTGCCGTTGAAGCCGAAGGAGACGGAGGCGCCCGGGGCGAGGGTGCCGTTGTAGGACTTGTTCCTGGCGGTCCAGTGGGTGCCGGAGTTCGTGACGTCCGCGTCCCATGCGGAGGTCACGGACGTGCCGGAGGGGAAGTCCCACTCGATCGTCCACGAGCTGATCGCGCTGGTCCCGGTGTTCTTGACGGTCCACTTGCCCTCGAAGCCGGTGCCCCAGTCCTGGGTCTTGGCGTACGTGGCGATGGCCGACGAGGCATCCGCCGCGGCCGGGGCGGGGCTTGCGAGGCCGACCAGTCCGGCCAGTGGGAGCAACAGGGTCACGAACCCTGCCGCGGCTCTGTGTCTGAAGCGCATGCTGCGCCTCCTCTTGTCGATGTGCGCCGTGGGGGCGCCACAGCCGGTGTTGTGGGCATGACTGAGCCTTCAGCCCACAGTGCGGCGAGAATAGAAAGGTCTGGACCAGAGGTCAATAGGTCTGGACCAGTGGACCAGGCGGAGTGCTAGATGCCCAACTCCTGTGCCAGTACGGCGGCTTGGACCCGGCTGCGCAGTCCCAGCTTTCCGAGGAGACGGCTCACATGCGTCTTCACGGTGGCCTCCGCCATGTCCAGACGGGCGGCGATCTCCGCGTTGGACAACCCCTCACCGAGGCACGACAGCACCTCCCGCTCACGACGGGTGAGGGAGTCCAGGACCGCCGGGTCGGTCTCCGGCTCCCGTACGGGTCCCGCGGCGAACGCGGCGATCAGCCGCCGGGTCACGGCCGGCGCGATCAGCCCCTCCCCGCGCGCCACCGCACGGACCGCCTCCACCAGGTCCCCGGCCTCCGCGTGCTTCAGCAGAAAACCTGCGGCCCCGGCCCGCAGCGCCCCGAACACATACTCGTCGAGGTCGAACGTGGTCAGCACGAGGACGTCGGCGAGCTGCTCCCCGACCACCTGCCGGGTCGCCGACACCCCGTCAAGGCGTGGCATCTGCACATCCATCAGGACCAGATCCGGCCGCAGCTCCCGGGCGAGCGCCACCGCCTCCTCGCCGTCCGCCGCCTCCCCGACCACCTCGATGCCGGGCGCACCGCGGAGGATGAGGACGAGCCCGGCACGCACGGCGGACTGGTCCTCGGCGACGAGCACACGGATCATGCGGACTCTCCCAGGGTCAGGGGAAGCAGGGCGTGCACGGACCACAGCGTCCCGTCCGGACCGGCGTCGAACGTACCGCCGAGCAGTGCGGCCCGCTCCCGCATCCCCACGAGCCCGGACCCGGAACCCGGGGCACGCGGCCCGTCCGGGCGGCCGTAGGGACTGGTCACGCGCACGGCCAGCACACCGTCGTGCCGGGTGAGGGACACCGTGACGCGGCCCGGGCGGGCGTGCTTGAGGGCGTTGGTCAGGGACTCCTGCACGATCCGGTACGCGGCCAGCTCCACCGGCGCGGGCACCTCCCCGCACCGCGCGTCGAGCCTGACGTCCAGCCCGTTGGTGCGCGCGTTCTGCACCACGGCGCCAAGCCCGTCGAGGGTGGGGGTCACGGCCGGTGTGTCATCGTCCGCGCGCAGGATGCCGATCAGCCGCCGCATCTCGGCGAGACCCGCCACGCTGTTCTCCCGGATGACGCCCAGCGCGTCCCGGGAGGTGCCCGGGTCGCCGAGGGAGAGGGCCGCCGTGGAGTGAATGGCGATCGCGGACAGATGGTTGGCGACCATGTCGTGCAACTCCCTCGCCACCCGCGCCCGTTCGTCGGCCACCGCCTGAGAGCGGTCCATCTCGGCGAGCAGGGCGGTCTGTTCGGCGCGCAGCCGGGCGGCCTCGGCGGCGTCGCGGTGGTCGCGCACCACCCAGCCGGTCGCGGCCGGCGCGAGGGCCACCACACCGACAGCGACCCCGATCAGCAGCCCCCGCGGGTCGCGCCACAGGGCGAGGGGCAGTACCCCGCCGATCACCGTGAGCAGCCCCGTGACCCAGGGCAGGCGCCGGGCGGAGGCCGGGGTGCCGTACAGGACGGCCGCGTACATCAGATCCGTGTACATCACGACGGTGGCCACATTGCCCCGGGTCACCGTGTCGGCGCACAGCGCGGCCGTGCCGATCAGCAGGGCGGCCTTCGGCCGGGTACGGCGCAGCAGCTCGCAGCCCGCCGTGACGACGAGCGGCACCAGCAGCACCCACCACGCCGGCCACAGCACGACAGGGTCGTGTACCCCGCGGGGGCTGAGCTCGAGGGCCCACAGCAGCAGTCCGCCGAGCAGCCCGCCCAGCGCGATGCGCAGATCGTCACGGTGGGGGCGGGGGAGTAGAGGGGCCATGACTCCATCCAACACGGCCCGGGAGCCGCCCGCGTGCGTCCCCGGAAGGGTCCCGGACTGCATCTTTCGATGTACCGCGAGCTCGTCACCGCCGACGACGACTGGGGCGTCCCGCCGCGGAAGGCTGGTGGGACGAGCGAGGGGAGCGAACCGTGATCGTGGCACTGATCGTCGCCTGCGAGGCCGGCTTCTGGGTGCTGCTGGCGGCGGGCCTGGCCGTCCGCTACCTGCTGGGGCGGCGCCGCGCCGGCATGGCGCTGCTGATGGGCGAGCCACTGCTGGAGCTGGTGCTGTTCGCGGCGACGGCGGTCGACCTGAAGAACGGTGCCACGCCGAACTGGGAGCACGGACTGGCGGCGCTGTACCTCGGCTTCACCGTCGCCTACGGGCCCTACCTGATCCGATGGCTCGACGGTCACGCGGCCCACCGGCTGGCCGGGGGCCCGCCCCCGCCGAAACCGCCGCGGTACGGCCGGGTCCGCGCCCGGCACGAGGCGCGCCTGTGGCTGCGGGCGGTGCTCGGCGCGGCGGTGGCGCTCGTGCTGCTGGAACTCGCCATCCGGTACGTCGGTGACGGCGGCGACGTGTCCGTCCTGCGCACCTTCCAGTGGCTGGCCGTGCGCACGGTCGGCGTCTACGGCCTGATCACGCTGTCGTATCTGCTCTTTCCCAGGAAGGCCCCCGCCGCCGACACCCGCGAGCAGGGGGACCGTACGCTGACCGAACGGTAGCCGGAAGCGGGAGGGCGGATGAGTGAGGGCATACGGCCCGGCGCGGTGCTGGTCGTCGACGACGACCCGGCCATCCGCCGTTCACTGGAGCGCGGGCTGCGGCTCGGCGGCTTCCGTGTGCGTACCGCCGCGAGCGGCGCGGAGGCGCTGGCCGCGATCCGGGACACACCGCCCGACGTACTCGTCCTCGATGTGTCGATGCCCGGCATGAGCGGCATCGAGGTGTGCACACGGCTCCGGGACGACGGCCGGGACCTGCCCGTCCTCATGCTCTCCGCGCTCGACGAGACCGCGGACCGGATCGCCGGGCTCCAGGCCGGCGGCGACGACTACCTCGTCAAACCGTTCGCCCTCCAGGAGCTGGTCCTGCGGCTGCACGCCCTGCTGCGCCGGCGGCCGCCGGTGGACAGGGACGTTCTGCGGGTGGCGGACCTGGTGATCGACCCCGCGGCCCGCACCGCCCACCGGGCGGGCCGGCGCCTCGAGTTGACCCGGCGCGAGTTCGAACTGCTGGAGGTGCTCGCCCGCAACGCCGGCCTCGTCCTCACCCGCGACCAGCTGCTGGACCGGGTGTGGGGCTACGACTTCGATGTGCGCACCGACGCCGTCGACACCTTCGTCAGCTATCTGCGGCGCAAGCTGGAAGCGGACGGCGGCAAACGGCTCGTGCACACCGTGCGCGGTGTCGGCTTCGTTCTGCGGGGGGAGCCGTGACGGGCGCCGGGGCACGGCCGACGGGCCTCGGGGGCGGTCGGGCGGCCGCCGGGGGGCGGGCCTCGGGCTGGGCGGAGGAGTCGTCATGAGACTGTCCACACGCATCGGGCTGGCCGTGGGACTCACCGTCCCGCTGCTCGTGCTCGCCTCCGGCTGGCTGCTGCTGCGCCTGGTCGCCCAGGATCTGCGCCACGAGGAGGACGACCATCTGCGCGAGCGGGCCACCGCCGTGGCCCCGGACGCGCGGGCCCTGCTCCGCGCGGCCGCCGCCGGCCGGCCCAAGGCAGCCGACACCAGGGAACGGCAGCTGTACACCGCAGCGCTCGACGTCGGCGTCCGCGTCGTCGGACCCACGGCGGCCTTCAGCGGCGGACCGCAGCCCGGCGCCTCGGTCACCCTGCCCGCGCGGGCCGCCGGACCGGTCACCGTGCGGGACGCCGGGCACAGCTGGCGGGCGCTGGCCGTGCCGATCAGCGGCCCCCGCGCCACGGGCACCCTCTGGGTGTTCCGCCCCGACGCCGCCGACCGCACCCAACTCCAGCTGGTGCGGCGGCGCGTGGTCCTCACCGCCCTGCTCGCCGCCCCGCTGTCCGGCCTGCTCGCCTGGGGCGTCGCCACCGGTGCCACCGGCCCGCTGCGCCGCCTCGGCCGCCGCGCCGCGGGCCTCGACCCGCGGGCCAGTACCGCCCGGCTGCGCCACGAGCCGACCGGCGTACGGGAGGTCGACGACCTCGCGGCCACCCTGCGCACGGTCCTTGCCCGCTACGACGAACAGGCCGCCCGCACCGCGGAGGCCCTCCAGACGGCCCGCTCCTTCTCCGCCGCGGCGTCGCACGAACTGCGCACCCCGCTGATGAGCATGGGCACCAACCTCGACATCCTCGCCGACCACCCCGCTCTGCCCGAGCCCGACCGCACGGAGGTGCTCGCCGATCTGCGCAGGGAGCACGCCCGCCTGCTCGGCCTGTTGGTGATGCTGCGCGAGCTGGGGCGCGGCGACCTCGTGGAGGCGGAGGCGTTCCGGACGGTGGACGTGGGGGAGGCGGCGGACGCGGCGGTCGCCGAGGCCCGGCGCCGCGATCCGGACGCCCGTATCACCCTGCGGGCGGAGCCGGGGCTCACCGTGCACGGCTGGGAACCCGGACTGCGGCTGGTGCTGGACAATCTGCTCCTCAACGCGCTGGCGCACGGCCGGGACCCGCAGGGGCGGGCGATTGTGGCGGTCGGTGTGGCGGGGACCGGCACCGAGGCGGTGATCACGGTGGATGACCGCGGCCCGGGCGTCCCACCCGAGGCCCGCAGCCGGATCTTCGAACGCTTCCGACGGGGACCGGACAGCGCCGGCTCCGGTCTCGGCCTGACCCTGGTCGCCCAGCAGGCGGCCCTGCACCGGGGGAGCGTCACGGCGAGGGACGGCTCGGGGGGTGTCGGCGCGCGGTTCGAGGTACGGCTGCCGCGGGCGGGCGGGGCCCTGCCCGAGCGCAGGGACTGGCTGATCGCGGCGGCCGGGGCAAACCGGTCACAGAGTTCCCACAAAGACGGTTCCTAGCCTCCGCCACGACGGACGGACGACGGGGCCGTCCGGGAACGGAGGCGAGGATGAACGTACGACGGAGCCGGCGCACCCTGCTCGCGGGGCTGGCCGCGGCCGCGCTGCTGGTGAGCGGGACCGGTGCGGCGACGGCCGCGGACTCGGCCGCTCCCACGCCGGCCGGGGACGGGGCGCGGGGGCTGTGCAAGCGGGTGCCGACGATCGACCGGCGTATCGAGCGGGCGCTTGAGCGGCTCGACGGGGGCGCCGACGTCCGGGGGTCCGTCGCCCGGTTGCAGCAGCGCGTGGACAACGCGAAGAAGGCCGGCCACGGCGAGATCGCCACCTATCTCCAGCACCGGCTGGACTTCCGCAAGTCCCTGGTGCCGACGCTCCGGCAGCGGCAGAAGGATCTCGCCGGGGTCAGGAGCTGGTGCGCGGACCACGAGAACGGAAAGGCGGCGAGCTGATGCGGGGCCGACGGATGCCCTGGGCCGCGGTCTTTGCGGTGGTCCTGCTCGTGGGCCTCACCGCGGGCTGTGCACGGGACCAGGGCACGGCCGTCCCGCCGGCCTCGTCCGCCACGCCCTCCGCTTCCGCGGGCGCACGGCAGGACGTGCAGCAGGACACACGGCAGGACATGGAGAGGAAGGTGGCCGCCGCCGAGTCCGCGCTCACGGCGGCGGACCGGGACGCCGCACAGGACGGCGGCCACTGAGGTGTGTGCTCGGTGGGGAGCGCCGGTCAGCGCTCCCCACCCGGGACCCACAGCACGTCGCCGGTCTCCTTGTTGGCGTACCGGGCCAGGATGAACAGCAGGTCCGACAGGCGGTTGAGATAGGTCGCGGTCAGCGGGTTCATCACCTCGGCATGGGCCTCCAGCGCGGCCCAGGTGGAGCGCTCGGCCCGCCGTACGACCGTGCACGCCTGGTGCAGCAGGGCCGCGCCCGGGGTGCCGCCGGGCAGGATGAAGGAGCGCAGCTTCTCCAGCTCGGCGAGGAAGCGGTCGCAGTCCGCCTCCAGCCGGTCGACGTAGAACTGCTCGACCCTCAGGGGCGGGAACTCCGGGTTCTCCGTGACCGGCGTCGACAGGTCCGCGCCCACGTCGAACAGGTCGTTCTGCACACGGGTGAGGACCTTGACGACCTCCTCGGCGAGGTTGCCCAGTGCGATCGCGGTGCCGATCACCGCGTTCGCCTCGTTGGCGTCCGCGTAGGCGGCGATGCGCAGATCGGTCTTCGGCACCCGGCTCATGTCTCCGAGGTGCGTGGTGCCCTTGTCTCCGGTCCGCGTGTAGATGCGCGTCAGATTGACCATGTGACCAGCGTAGTTAGGCACCGGCCGTCCCGGACACCCGTGTGCCGGCCGTCACGGCCGGTGCCGCGGGGCCGGGGGGCGGCTGTGACGCCGTACGGCGGAGGTGCGGCGGCCGCGACGGTGGGACGCAATCCGGACGAAGGGTCGTGCGGGGCGCCGTTGCTTCCGGGCGGCGGGGAGCAGCCGTTGAGCCCGAGGACGCTCAAGTACGCCGTCCGGGCGGCGGAATGAATCATGCCGGTGTGAAGTCCGTCATGTGAGACGTGACGCGCGTTACTAACCGGTCACACAGCGCCTCCCGGGCGCTAGGGTCCGGCCGAGAGGCCTATCGGCACAACGCGTCAGGGGAGTCGCACAGTGGCACGGAAGCTTGCCGTCATCGGAGCCGGACTCATGGGTTCCGGTATTGCCCAGGTATCGGCCCAGGCCGGCTGGGATGTCGTCCTGCGTGACGTCACGGACGAGGCGCTGACGCGTGGCACGGACGCCATCAAGGCCTCCTACGACAAGTTCGTGAGCAAGGGCAGGCTCGAGGCGCACGACGCCGAGGCGGCGCTGGCCCGTATCACCGCGACCACCGACCTGGACGCCGCCGCCGACGCGGACATCGTCGTCGAGGCCGTCTTCGAGAAGCTCGAGGTCAAGCACGAGATCTTCCGGACGCTCGACAAGGTCGTCCGCGAGGACACCGTGCTGGCCTCCAACACCTCCGCCATCCCGATCACCAAGATCGCGGCGGCCACCGCGCACCCGGAGCGGGTCGTCGGTGTGCACTTCTTCTCCCCGGTGCCGATGATGCAGCTCGTCGAGCTGGTCCGCGGCTACAAGACCAGCGACCGGACCCTGGCCGCCGCGCGCGAGTTCGCCGAGTCCGTCGGCAAGACCTGCATCGTCGTCAACCGCGATGTCGCAGGCTTTGTGACGACCCGTCTCATCTCCGCCCTGGTCGTCGAGGCGACGAAGCTGTACGAGTCGGGCGTGGCCACCGCCGAGGACATCGACCTCGCCTGCAAGCTGGGCTTCGGACACGCGATGGGACCGCTGGCCACGGCCGACCTCACCGGCGTCGACATCCTGCTGCACGCCACGAGCAACATCTACACGGAGTCCCAGGACGAGAAGTTCGCTCCGCCGGAGCTGATGCGCCGGATGGTTGACGCCGGTGACTTCGGCCGCAAGACCGGGCAGGGCTTCTACAGGTACTGAACACGCATCGAATCCGCACGCACTCCTGAGGTGTCACCTCATCGGGTGAATTCGGTATCGGTTCGCTTACAGACGGCAACCTGATGGTGCTCAGCGCAGTCAGACGTTGCACAACCACAAAACGGAGTACGGACGACGCACTCTCGGGGAGCGCATATGTACATCAGGGGCGACCACGCCGGGCTGGTCGTCGGGGGCCGCCTCGACGTCCGCAGCGCGGCGGACGCCCGTACGGTCCTGCACTCGGCCGTCGACGGCGGAGTCGGCGACCTGGTGCTCGATCTGTCCGAACTGGACTCCTGGGACGCCACCGGGCTCGGGGTGATCATGGGCGTCCACCGGCGGGCCGGGCGGTGCGGCCGGCGGCTGGTGCTGCGCGATGTCCCACCGCAGATGCAGCGCCTGCTGGTGGCCACCCGGCTGCACCGGATCCTGGCCATCGAGGGCGGCATCGGCGTGGAGTCGCTCCCCCGGGTGTGAGCGGGCGGCGCGCGGCGTCTTTGCAGGGAACGCCGCCGAAACGCACGTCGCGCGCAATCCTCACGAGACTGTGACGTCTCGGACGGCGCGGTACCCCGGCTTGTCAGAGATACTGTGCCAAGGTTTAAGGTTCGGCTGCCCGCCGCCCGCATCCCTCGTGCGGGCACCGGACCAGAAGCGACAGCGCAGTGTGCGGCAAGGCCGGGAGGGGCTCAGGCACACGACGCTTTTGGGGGCTTGGACCTATGGACCCGAACAACGAGGGACCCGAGGAGTACGGCCACGACGGCGACCACGCCGCACCGCGCCAGCGTCCGCCGCGGGACCTCATGACATCCGACTTCGGGCAGCCGGCACCGGCTCTCGCCCGCACCGTGCAGCTCGTGACGGGCGACTTCCTGGTCACCGTCAACCCCGTCGACGGCAGCGAGATAGAGGCGTGCACGCCCGGGCGGCGGCCCGAGCGGCCGGTGAAGCGCACCGCCGCCGACCGGGCGGACAAGGCCCGCGCCGCGAAGCCGCCCGTCCCGGCCGGGCCCGGGCGCCCGCAGCAGGCCCTGCTGAAGCGCCAGGAGGAGCGGGAGCGGCTGGTACGGCTCCTCGCGCGCGGCCGCTCGGTCCGGCTCACCGGCCCGTCCGGCTCCGGCCGCACCGCGCTCCTGGACATCGTCGCCGAGGACTGTGCGGACCTCGCCCCCGACGGCGTGATCCGCCTCTGCGGCTACCGGCGCACCACGAACGAACTGCTGTACGACCTCTTCGCCGCCGTATACGACGCGCCCCTGTTCCGCCCGGACCGGGACGAACTGGTGCGGTATCTCCAGGACATCGGCGCCGTCGTCGTCCTCGACGACCTGGAGTTCGGCGGCAGCGCGCTCGACGAACTGCTCGACGCGACGCCCGAGTGCGCTTTCCTGCTCTCCGCAACGCCCGACGTCCCCGCGCCCTCGGCCGACTCGCGCGTCGAGGAGGTCTTCCTCGGCGGACTCGACCGTGCGGCCGGCCTGGAACTCCTGGAACGCGCCGTCGGCCGCGACCTCACCGAGGACGAGGCGAACTGGGCGGGCGACCTGTGGTTCGAGTCCGAGGGGCTGCCGCTGCGCTTCATGCAGGCCGGGGCACTGCTGCGGCAGCGGGACCGGCAGCGGGCCGAGGAGGACGCCGTCGACGAGTTCGGCGTCTTCCAGAACGTCCCCTCCGCCAAGGCCTCGTCCGAGCAGGCGGAGGGCCCCGCGCCCGGCGACGCCGCAGACGGGCCCGAGGTGCCCCTTCCGTCGCTCGCCGAGGCCGCCGCGGCCGCCCCGCTGCTCGCCTCCCGGCTCAGCGCGTCGGCGCGCGAGACGCTCAAGTTCGCGGTCGCGCTGGGCGGCGAGGTGCCCCACCAGACGCATCTGCCGGCCCTCGTGGACGACACCCACGCGGACGCGGCGCTCGCCGAACTCGCCGACTGCGCGCTGGTCTCCCCGGTCGGCTCCCGCTACCGCCTCGCGGCCGGGGTACCGGCCCAGCTGGAGGCGGCCGGGTACGCGACCGGGGCGGAGGAGTACGCGCTCAAGGCCGCCCAGCACTACTGCTGGTGGGCCGGACACCCCTCGGTCACCCCGGCGAGGGTCGTGGCCGAGGCGGACGCCGTGCTGGCCGCGCTGGCTGCCCTGGCGCCGGTCTCCACCCGGCTCTCGAACTCGTCCGAGCAGGTGGCATCCCCGGCCTCGTCCGGAGAGGACGAGGAGGGCAGCGTCGCCGTACGGCTGGCCCGGCAGGCCGCGCCCGCGTTCGCCGCGGGGCTCGACTGGGGGGCCTGGGAGCGGGCGCTGCGCTCCGGCACGGAGGTCGCCCGGAGCGCCGGTGAGGTCGTCGAACAGGCCTACTTCCACCACGAGTTGGGCATACTCGCGCTCTGTACGGGACAGATCGACCGGTCTCGTGCCGAACTCGAGGCATCCATCGGGCTGCGCGGCGCCCTCGCCGACAAGCGCGGCACGGTCGCCGGGCGGCGCGCCCTCGCCCTGGTCGGCGACCGCGCGCGCACCGCGCCGCTCGTGGTGCGCACCGCGGCGGCCGGGGAGGCACCGGACGCGCGGCAGGAGGAACCGGCATCCCGGTCGGGCGGCGGCGTTCCGGGCGGCTTCGGTCCGTCCGCGCCGGCCGGCGACACGGCGACACTGGTCGCGCACCAGGTGCCGGCGAAGCCGGTGTCCCGGCTCGGTGGGGTCCGCGGTGCGGTGACGGGCACCCGGCGCAACCTGGTGGCCGCGGGCGCGGGCGCGGCCCTGGTCGCCGTGCTGGGCACCGTGGTGACGCTCGGCATGACCTCGAACAGCAACGGCAACGCCCCGTCCGACCAGGTCCGGGTGGGCCCTTCGGCGACCGAGGGCCCGAACGACGACAGCCTCGGCGCGGACAAGGCGGGCGGCGACTCGGACGGCGGTGGCGCCTCCGGCGCGACCGGCGCCGCCCCCACGCCGACCAACCCCGGCCCGGACGGCGCCTACGGCACCTCCGACGATCCGACACCGCGGAGCACCGGCGGCGTGCCGGTCGACGAGCCGACGAGCAAGCGGCCGACGGTCCCGTCGAAGTCGCCGACGAGGCCGACGTCCCGGCCGACGACGAGGCCGACGACGCCGACGACGCCGACGACGAAGCCATCGACGCCGTCGGGCTCCCCGTCGCCGACGTCCACCACGCCGTCTCCGTCGTCCTCCGGACCCACACCACCCGTCTCCAACTCGGCCAGCGGCCCGGCGTCCTCCAGCGCCCCGGCCTCGACGTCGGGTTCCGCGAGCGCACCCCAGAGCAGTGGTTCGGGGACGCCGGGCGGCGAGCGCCTGGTGATCTGACGGCCCCAGTGGCGCAAGAGGGCCGGATCCGGAACCCCGGACCCGGCCCTCTCGGCGTCAGGCGACGCCGGAATCAGAACAGCCGCAGCTTGTCGTCCTCGATGCCCCGCAGCGCGTCGTAGTCCAGGACGGCGCAGCTGATGCCGCGGTCCGTGGCGAGGACGCGGGCCTGCGGCTTGATCTCCTGGGCCGCGAAGATCCCGCGGACCGGCGCGAGATGCGGGTCACGGTTCAGGAGCTCCAGGTAGCGCGTGAGCTGCTCCACGCCGTCGATCTCGCCCCGCCGCTTGATCTCGACCGCCACGGTCCCGCCCTCGGCGTCCCGGCACAGGATGTCCACCGGGCCGATCGCCGTCATGTACTCGCGGCGGATGAGCGTGTAGCCGTCGCCGAGCGTCTCGATGCGGTCGGCGAGCAGCTCCTGTAGGTGCGCTTCCACGCCGTCCTTGATCAGCCCGGGGTCCACGCCCAGTTCGTGCGTGGAGTCGTGGAGGATTTCCTCCATTGTGATGATCAGTTTTTCGCCCGTCTTGTTGATGACGGTCCAGACGCCCTCCTCGTCGCCCGTCCCCTCCTTCAGCGCGCAGGGCGGCGACATCCAGTTGAGGGGCTTGTAGGCCCGGTCGTCCGCGTGGATCGACACGCTGCCGTCCGCTTTCACCAGGATCAGACGGGGTGCGGAGGGGAGGTGGGCGGTGAGGCGGCCCGCGTAGTCGACGGAGCACCGGGCAATGACGAGACGCATGGTCGGCAACGCTACTCGACCGCACCGTCCCGACGCGATTCGCCCTCCTCGGCCGCCCCTGGCGGCAGCTCCCCCGTGTCCTCCCTTTCACCCGGGATGCCCCCGTTCGCCTATGGCTGGTTGTGTGCCTAATGGGAGTCGGCTCTGCGCGCATTCTCCTGGTGCCGTCACCGCCCGTTGCCTACCGTAGTAAACGGGAGGTCGCGTGGTGTGTACGCAGCGTGTTCGAGATAGCGAACTCCCATCCCTGTCCGTCGACCCCTGTTGTCTCGGGGTGCGAGAGGAGTACCCATGTCGCTCGACGTCTCACCGGCCCTACTGGAACAGGCCGAGCGAGGCGAGGTCGACGAAGCCGATTTCGTCGACTGCGTCCGGACCTCCCTGCCCTATGCGT
The DNA here is from genome assembly GCF_040644655.1 of Streptomyces sp. NPDC046931. Taxonomy (NCBI): domain Bacteria; kingdom Bacillati; phylum Actinomycetota; class Actinomycetes; order Kitasatosporales; family Streptomycetaceae; genus Streptomyces; species Streptomyces sp. NPDC046931. The sequence continues at coordinate 57,663 of NZ_JBEYWX010000001.1, read as the reverse complement.
GGGAGATGATCAGCTCCCTGGTGGCCGAGCTGAAGGTGGACGGCGGCCAGTTCGCCGACAACCTGACGCCCCCGCCGGACGAGCAGGCACGTGGACAGCTGCTGCGTGCGCTTGCGAGTGACGCGATACGCGGTGCGCTGCAACGGCACTTCGGAGTGCGCCTGGCCTTCCAGAACTGCCACCGGGTGGCGGTGTTCCCGCTGGACTCCTCAGTGGACGACACGTTGGCTCGCTTCACCTCGGTCCGCAGTCAACTGCTCAACCAGTCGCCGGAGCTGCGCGACTGCTGAGACACCAGAGCCGTACGGCTTGCCGCTCTGTACGCCGGGAGGTGCATCTGTACCGGAGCGGCAAGCTCCCGCCGGGCCCGGGTGACGGGCCCGGCCCGGCGGGCTCAGCGGAGCTGGGGGAGCACCTCGGCACCCAGCCTGCGCACGTTCTCCTCCGTCGCCGCGAGGTCCCCGGAGCCCTCGACGAGCAGAGCGAAGCGGTTGATGCCCGTCCGCTCGCAGGTCGCGGCGAGCCGGTCGGCGCACAGCCGCGGGGTGCCCACCGGGTGCAGCCCGCAGAGCAGTTCGGTGTACACCAGCGGGTCCCGCATCGTCCGTGCCCGGCCGTCGACCGTCACATGCGCGTCGAGCCCCTGTTTCAGCCAGCCTGGCATCGCCTTCGTCAGCGTCTCGACCGCGTCGGTGCGGCGGTCGGCGATCTGGCAGACGCCGGCCGAGACATGAGCGGCACGGGCGATCGCGTCCCCGCCGACCCCGGCCGCGTGCGCGCAACTCCGCCACAGCGCGACCATGTCCGCCTTCTCCTCGTCGCCGACATGCATGCCGAGGAGCATCGGCAGCCCCCGCTCGGCCGCCAGCCGTACGCTCGCGGGCGAGGTGCAGGCGACGACGACCTCGGGGCCCTCGGTGTCGGTGAGCGACTCCGAGGGGCGGGGGACGACCGGGACCTCACGGAAGGTGAATCGTTCCCCCTGAGTGGCGACGGACGGTTCGCGCAGCCAGCGCACCAGCAGATCGAGTGATTCGGGGAAGTCCGTCTCGTAGGCCCGAAGACCCGTGCCGAAGACCTCCAGGTCGACCCAGGGGCCGCCGCGCCCCACCCCGAGGGAGAAGCGCCCGCCCGTGGTGAGGTGCAGCAGCGCGGCCTGCTCGCCGAGCGCCACGGGGTGGGAGGTGGGCAGGACGCTCACCGCCGTGCCGACCCGGATCCGGCGGGTACGGCCCAGCAGGAGGGCCGCCAGGGTGAGCGCGGACGGGCATGTCCCGTACGGCACGAAGTGGTGCTCGGCCAGCCACACCGCGTCCAGGCCCGCCTCCTCGGCGACCTCGGCCGACCGCACCGCGCGGTGCAGCGCCTCCCCCTGGCCCTGGCCCGGAAACTGGGCCGCCAGTACAAAACTTCCTACCTGCATGGCACTTCCTGCTTTCCTGGCTCCGACGCGGAGCTCCCCCACCCGGCATAACTGCCTGACATGTGCCCAAGTCACGGCCCCGGGGAGAGATTTGCGGATTGTCTTCAGAATCGGCCGGTGGGAGGGGGTTCTGTCAGGGTTGGAGACGTACGCGTACCCCCGTCTGCGCCGCGTAGGCTGGATAGGGCCCCTGCTCCCTGCATAGCCCTGTGAGGTGTTCCGTGTCCCCGCGTCGCAACCGCCCCAAGGGCGCAGGCTCGTCCGGCCGGAGCGCGGAGGAGGACGACAGCTCCCGCTACGGCGGCCGGCAGACCACCGAGAGCTGGCGCGGCGAGGCGTGGAGCGTGCGCCATGTCGCGGGCGCCGCGGCCGAGGGCAAGACCTACCGCTGCCCGGGCTGCGACCAGGTGATCCCCTCCGGTGTCCCGCATGTGGTGGCCTGGCCCGAGCACGCGGGCGTGGACGACCGCCGGCACTGGCACAGGGCGTGCTGGAACGCGAAGGACCGCCGCACCACGCGGGTGCAGCGGTCCCGTAACGCGCCGAGGTACTGAGGCCGGGGCAGGCGGCCTACACGTCCCGCCGCTCCAGCAGCAGCCAGGCGCCGGCGAAGACGACGGCGGTCACCACCGCCATGATCCACAGCGGGTCCCAGCCGGACGGGCCCGACCGGGTCAGGGAGTTGGAGTAGAAGACGCTGAGCTGGTTCGGGATCGAGTACTCGAACAGCGCCGTGCGCACGCCGTCGAGCGACTCCGAGAACATGAACAGCGCGATGACCAGTGGGGCCAGCACAAGGCCGATCATGATGGTGATGGCGCCGGCCGAGTGCCGGATGACCGAGCCGATGGCGAGCGACAGCAGCCCGAGCAGCGCGAGGTAGAGCGACACGCCGAATGTGCCCTTCAGCCATTCCATGCCGGAGGGCTGCCGGGCGCCGTCGAGCAGGGCCGCGTCGGCGAAGGCCACGAGACCGACGGAGAGCAGGCTCACCGTGAACGCGACGGCGAAGAACACCACCGCCTTGGCCGCCAGCACCCGGCCGCGGGAGGGGCACGCGACCATCGTGGTCCGGATCATGCCGGTGCCGTACTCGGAGGCGGTGGTCAGCACCCCGAGCGTGATGAGGCAGATGCTGCCGAGCAGCAGCCCGAACACGCCGAACGAGAGCGGGTTCTCCCCCGACAGGTCCGTGTCCCCTGACTTTGCGGCCACCAGCAGGGCGACCAGCAGACCGATGCCGACGACGAGCAGGAGGAACACGCCCAGCGTCCACATCGTGGAGCGCACCGATCTGATCTTCGTCCACTCCGAGGCGATGGCGTGCCCGAGGTGCGTGCGCACCACGGGGATCGGAGAGGTGTAGGTGGGGTACGCGGAGCCGGGGGCCGCCTGCCAGGCGGGCGCGGCCTGCGGCATCGGGGGCTGGGGCGTGCTCATCGGGCGTCCTCGGACTTGGTCAGGTCGGCAGCAGGGGCAGGGGCGGAGGCAGAGGCAGGCGCGGAGGCGGTGGGAGCGGCCGGCGTCTGCGGGGCAGCCGCAGGCGGGGTGGCCGGCGCCGGCGTCTGCGGGGCCGGCTGCGCGTAGGGGTTCGGCCCCCCGTTCGCGCCGGGCGCGCCCGGGCCGCCGTAGGGGCCCGTGGGCGGCTGTCCGGGCAGCGCGAACGGCTGACCGCCCTGCTGGGGCGGCGGCGGGGCGTACCAGCCCGGCTGGCCCTGCCCCGGCACCGGCATCGGAGGCTGGACGCCGGGCGGCAGCGGCTGCATCAGCCCCGCCTTCTGGTCGATGGTCGAGCGGTAGTCGACCGCGGCCTGCGTCATCCGCATGTACGCCTCTTCCAGCGACGCCTGGTGCGGAGACAGCTCCCACAGACGTACGTCGGCGTCGTGCGCGATGTCACTGATGCGCGGCAGCGGCAGCCCGGTGACGCGCAGGGCGCCGTCCTGCTCGGGCAGCACGTGCCCGCCCGCCTCGGTCAGCGCGGAGGTCAGCTTCTCGCGATGCTGCGGCTCGGTGTCGGGCGTGCGCACCCGCGCGAAGTCGGCGGAGTTCGCCGAGATGAAGTCCTTGACGCTCATGTCGGCCAGCAGCTGCCCGCGCCCGATCACGATCAAGTGGTCCGCGGTGAGCGCCATCTCGCTCATCAGGTGGGAGGAGACGAAGACCGTTCGGCCCTCGGCCGCGAGCGCCTTCATCAGGTTGCGCACCCAGAGGATGCCCTCGGGGTCGAGGCCGTTGACCGGTTCGTCGAACAGCAGCACCTGGGGGTCGCCGAGGAGCGCGGCGGCGATGCCGAGGCGCTGGCCCATACCGAGGGAGAAGCCCTTGGACCGCTTCCTGGCCACGTCCTGGAGCCCGACGACGCCGAGCACCTCGTCGACACGGCGGGCCGGGATGCCGGACAGCTGCGCCAGGCACAGCAGGTGGTTGCGGGCGGCCCGGCCGCCGTGCACGGCCTTGGCGTCGAGCAGGGCGCCGACCTGGCGGGGGGCGTTCGGCAGCTTGCGGTACGGGTAACCGCCGATGGTCACCTGCCCGGCGGTGGGGTTGTCCAGGCCGAGGATCATCCGCATGGTCGTCGACTTGCCCGAGCCGTTGGGCCCGAGGAAGCCGGTGACGGCACCCGGCCGCACCTGGAAGGAAAGGTTGTACACGGCCGTCTTGTCGCCGTAGCGCTTCGTCAGGCCGACTGCCTCGATCATGCTCCGCACCCATCGAAAGGTTCAGGACGTCGGGGCCCACACTGCCCCCGTAAGGGTTAGGAGGATATCCGGGCGCTGACGGTTCCACTCAAGAGAACGTAAAGCCCCGCAGGTCACAACCGGACGCTCAGGCGTCCCGTCTCCTCAGCAGGACATACCCCCCGGCCAGCGCCGCGGCCACCCACAGCACCATGATGCCGAGTCCGCCCCAGGGTCCGTACGGGGTGTCGTCGCCGAAGCTCGGCACGACCTGGAGAATCCTGCTTCCGGCCCGGTCGGGCAGGAAGCGGCCGACCTTCTTCGTCGCGGAGACGCTCGCCAGGACGTTGGAGATCAGGAAGAAGAACGGCATCAGGATGCCGAGCGACAGCATCGGCGAGCGCAGCATCGCGGCGATGCCCATGGAGAACACCGCGATGAGCGTCATGTACAGCCCGCCGCCGAAGACCGCGCGCAGCACGCCGGGATCGCCGAGCGACGCCCGGTAGGGGCCGAGCATCGCCTGCCCCAGGAAGAAGGCGACGAAGCTGGTGACCACGGACACGGCCAGGGCGAGCGCGGCCGCCACCGCGATCTTGCCGAGCAGGAACGTGCCGCGCCGGGGGACCGCGGCCAGCGAGGTGCGGATCATGCCCGTGCTGTACTCGTTCGACACCACGAGCACCCCGAAAACGATCATCGCGAGCTGACCGAGGCTCATCCCGGCGAAGCTGACGTAGGTCGGGTCGAAGAAGAGCCGGTCGGCCGGGTTGGTCCGGTCGAACTCGTTCCGGGTCAGGGCCGAGATCAGCATGCCGAGGACCACGGTGACGACCAGGGCCAGGGACAGCGTCCACACCGTGGACGCCACCGACCGGATCTTCGTCCACTCCGAGCGCAGGACCTGGGTCACCGCCGTCATCGCTCAGGCCCCCTTCCGCCGGCCGGCACCCCACCCGGCGCGCGCCGCCTGCCGCGGCCAGGAGCCGCCGGGGACATCGGAGTGCGCGTGGTACTCCACCGCCTGCGCCGTCAGCCGCATGAACGCCTCCTCCAGGGAGGCATGCCGGGGGCTCAGCTCGTGCAGCACGATCTGGTGGCGGGCGGCCAGCTCGCCGATCAGCTCCGCCTTGCCGTCGTCCACCTCCAGCGCGCCGCCGCCGCACTCGACGACCGTGATGCCCGCCTCGTGCAGCACGTCGAGCAGCCGCTCGCGCTGCGGGGAGCGGATCCGGACGTACGACCGGGAGTTCTGCCGGATGAAGTCGGCCATGGAGGTGTCGGCGAGCAGCCGGCCCTGACCGATGACCACGAGATGGTCGGCGGTCAGCGCCATCTCGCTCATGACATGGCTGGAGACGAACACGGTCCGCCCCTGCGCGGCCAGGGATTTCATCAGGGTGCGGATCCAGTGGATGCCCTCCGGGTCGAGGCCGTTGGCCGGCTCGTCGAACATCAGGATGCGCGGATCGCCGAGAAGCGCGGCGGCGATGCCGAGGCGCTGGCTCATGCCGAGCGAGAAACCCTTGGCCTTCTTGTGCGCGACGGACGTCAGGCCGACGGTGTCCAGCACCTCGTGCACGCGGGTGGTGGGGATGCCGTTGCTCTGCGCGAGGCACAGCAGATGGTTGAAGGCGCTGCGACCGCCGTGCACGTCCCCCGCGTCGAGCACGGCCCCGACGCACGTCAGCGGATCCTTCAGCTCGTCGTAGTGCCTGCCGTCGATGCGGACGTCACCGGCGGTGGGGTGGTCGAGCCCGAGCACCATCCGCATGGTGGTGGACTTCCCGGCGCCGTTCGGCCCGAGGAAGCCCGTGACCAGGCCCGGTCGGACGGTGAACGTGAGGCCGTCGACCGCCGGTTTCTCGCCGTACCGCTTGGTCAGCCCCTCGAGCTCGATCATGTGGTCACGCTAGAACGGCACAAAGCCCCCCGCCACCGGAGTGGCGGGGGGCTTCGCGGACGTGGGGACGCCGACGGTTACCGGGACTGCTGTGCCGGAACCCCGCGGGAGATCGGCTCGTCCTCGGCGGGCGAACCCGCGGCGGCCACCGCCGCGCCCGTGAGCGTCGCGAGCATCTCGCGGACGTTCGTGAGCTGGGCGTTGATGGAGTCGCGACGGTTCGTCAGCGCCGCCAGCTCGCGCTCGGATTCCGAGCGGATGCGGTCGGCCTTGGCGTTCGCGTCGGCCACGATGTCCTCGGCCTGGCGCTGGGCCGTCTCCACCGTCTGGCGGGCCCGGCGATCGGCGTCCGTACGCAGCTTCTCGGCCTCCAGGCGCAGCTGCTCGGCACGGTGCTCGATCTCGGCCAGGCGCTTCTCGGCCTTGGCCTGACGGGAGGCCAGGTCGCGCTCGGACTGCTCGCGCCGCTTGGCGAGGTTGGTCTCGAAGTCCGCGGCGGCCTGCGCGGCCTTGGCGCGGGTCTCCTCGAAGAGGGCGTCCGCCTCCTCGCGCTTGGACTGCGCGTCCTTCTGTGCCTCGGCCCGCAGCTGCGAGGCGTCGGTCTTGGCCTTCTCGACGATGCGGACGCCCTCGTCCTCGGCCTTGGACTTGCGCTCCGCAGCGAACGATTCTGCGTCGTTGCGCACCTGCTGAGCCGCCGACTCGGCCAGCTCACGGTGCTGCTCGGCGGCGCGGCGGGCCTCCTCGCGCAGGTCCTTGGCCTCTTCCTCGGCGAGTCGGAGGATCTTCTCGACGCGCGCGCCGAGACCCGCGTACGACGGCTCCGCGTCGCTTACCTGGGCCTGGGCGTTCTGCGTCTCGAGGTGGAGCTCCTCGATGCGCTTTTCCAGAGCGGTGATGCGGGCGAGAGCACTGTCACGGTCGGAGACGAGCTTGGAGATCCGTTCGTCCACCTGAGCGCGGTCGTACCCACGCCGCACAAGCTCGAAGCCGTAGGGGGAAGTGTCGCTCATGGGGTTCCTGTCGAAAGAGACCGGTGAGGTGATAGGGGAATCCTAGGGGCCGAAGCGGTGTGTCATCGAGCGGATGCGTGTTTGATCTGGAGAATGACACTCCTTTCGGGTGGCTAACTGTCTGAGCGCTTGCCAGGACCTGTGCGAAACGCCCGACAAGCACAGAATCCTCACCTCTTGCTAGCCGTCTGACGCCTTGCCACCCGAACGGGGCGCCCCCACGGCCGCTCCCGCCTTGACACCTCCGTCCTTTCCACCGGACGGGGCCTCGAAGGACTCCAGCGCCTCCAGGACGTCCTGGACCCGGGAGATCTCCGCGTTGATGTCCTCGCGCCGGCGCACCAGGATCTCCAGCTCCCGCTTGCCCTCCTCGACCGCCTTGCGGGCCTCGCGGATGGCCTCGGCCTTGATCTGCTCGGCCTCGGAGACCAGGGTGGCCTTCTTCTGCTCGGCCTCCTTCAGCAGGCCCTCGGCCTTCTTGACCGCGGCGATACGGACCTTGCCCGCCTCGGAATTGGCCTCCGAGACGGTCTCCTTCGCCTTGGCCTTGGCCTTCTCCAGCTGTTCCTCGGCGGCCCTGACCAGCGCGTCGCACCGCTCGCCCGCCGACTTCATCGCCTCGGCCGACTCGCGCCGCGCCCGCTCGTGCAGCTCCTCGATCTCGGCCGTGATCCGCTGGCGCAGCTCCTCCGCGCGGTCCCGGATCGCGGTCGCGTCCCGCCGTGCGCCGACGAGGAGTTCGTCCGCGTCCGACCGGGCCCGCTCCACCAGCGAGTTGCCCTCGACCATCGCCTCGGAGACCAGGCGCTCGGCCTCCTTGCGCGCGACGCCCACCATCGTGTCCGCCTGCGCCTCGGCGTCCGCCGTCGTCTTGTGCGCGCTCTGCTGGGACTCCGTGAGCAGCTTGTCGGCCTCGGCCGCGGTCTCCGAGATGAGCGTGTCCACCTGCTCGGCCGCCTCGGAACGCCGCTTGTTGGCTTCCCTGCGGGCCTCGTCCAGGGTGCGCTCGGCCTCCTCGCGCGCGGCCGTGGTGACCCGCTCGGCCTCCGCCTCCGCGTCGGCCTTGAGCCGCGCGGACTCGCTGCGGATGCGCTCGGCGTGCGCCTGCGCGGACCCGACCGCCTCGGCGGCCTCGGCGCGCAGCCGCTCCGCCTCGTCGGTGGCCTCCGCGAGGAGCGCGTCGGCCTTGGCCACGGACTCGGCCCGGACCCGCTCGGCCTCGGCGGCGGTCTCGTTGGCCAGCCGTTCGGCCTCCGCCGTCGCCTCGGTGATGAGGGTGTCGGCCTGCGAGGCCGCGTCCGAACGGATCCGGTTCGCGTCCTCGCGCGCCTCCGCACGCGTGCGTGCCGCGTCCTGCTCCGCGTTGGCGATGGCGTCCGAGGCCTCCGTCCGCACGCGCTGGGCGTGCTCGGCGGCGTCGGAACGCATCCGTTCGGCCTCGGCGATCGCCTCCGTGACCGTCCGCTCGGCCAGCGCCTTGGCGGCCTCGGTCTCCTCGGCGGCATCCCGGCGGATGCGGCCCGCGTCCTCGGAGGCCCGTTCCCGCTCCGCGTAGGCGTCGGCGCGGACCCGGTCGGCCTCCTCCTGCGCCTCGGTGCGCGTACGCTCCGCCGCGTGCTCGGCGGCCGAGCGCAGCCCGGTGATCTCCTCCTGGGCCTGCTCGTGCAGCCCGGCCACGGACTCCCGCACCTGCTGGGCGTGGAGCTCGGCGGCCGACACCATCTCGGTGGCGCGCCGGTCGGCCTCCTCCACCAGGCGTACGGCCTCGGTCTGGGCCTCCTCGACCCGGGCGCGCGCCACGGCGAGCAGTTCCTCGCTCTGCTCACGGGCCCGTTCGCGCTCCTGGTCGGCCTCCTGGCGCGCGGAGCCGAGCAGCTCCTCGGCCTCGCGACGGCGCCGGAGGGCCTCCTCCTGTGCGGCGGCAAGCGTCTCCGTGGCCTCCGCGGCCAGCCGCTCGGCGGCGGCCTGGGCCTCGGCCCGCACCCGGTCGGCGGTGTCCTGCGCCTCCGACTTCAGCCGCTCGGCCTCGGCCGCGGCGTCCGAGCGCAGCCGGACGGCGATGGCCTCGCCCTCCGCGCGGGAGGCGGACGCGTCGGCGGCGGCCTCCGTGCGCAGCCGGTCGGCCTCGGCCTCGGCCTGCGCCTGGAGCGTACGAATGCGCTCGGTGGCCTCCGTGCGCAGCCGGTCGGCATCCTCGACGGCCTCGCGGCGGGTCCGTTCGGCATCCGCCCGCGCGTCGGCGAGCGCCTGCTCGGCGGAGACGAGCCGCTGCTCGGTCTCGGCCTGGAGGCGGCCCAGCTCCTCGGCCGCCTCCGTCCGGCGGGCCTCGACGGCCCGGTCGGTCTCCTCGCGCAGGGCGCGAGCCGCCCGCTCGGCCTCCTCCTTGATCGCCTCCGCCAGCTCGACGGCTTCGGCGCGCTGGGTCTCGGCCTCTTTGCGGGTGCGCTCCAGGGCCTCCTCGGCCTGGCGGCGCAGCGTCGAGGCGCGCTCGATGGCCTCGGTACGCACCTTCTCGCTGTCGCTGGTGGCGCTCTGGCGCAGTTCGTCCGCGTCGGCCTTCGCCTTGGCGAGCAGCTCCTCGGCGGTCTTGGCCGCCTCCTCGATCTGCTGGACGGCCTCTCGCCGGGCCGCGGAGCGGATCTTCTCGCCCTCGGCGACCGCCTCGGAGCGCAGCTGCTCGGCCTCGCCGCGCAGCCGCCGGGCCTCCTCCTGAAGCTCGACGGTCTTGGCCCGGTACTCCTTGGTGTCGTCCTTCGCCGCGCCCTTGAGCTGCTCGGCGATGTCGTGCGCCTCGCCGCGCAGCCGGTCCGCCTCGGCCTCGGCCTCCCGGCGGATCCGCTCGGCCTCCTCGGCGGCGGCCTTGATGGTCGCCTTGGCGTCCTCCGACGCCTTGGTGAGGACGTCCTCGGCCGTACGGGCGGTCTTGGCGAGCTGGGAGGCGGTCTCCTCGGCGGTGATGCTGCGGGCCTTCTCGGAGGCCTCGGCGACGATCTTCTCGGCCTCGGCGCGCGCGTCCGCGACCACCTGCTCGGCCTCGGCCTTGGTGGACTCCGCCTCCTTGGTGGCCTCGCCGACCAGCCGGGCGACCTGTTCCTTGGCGGTGCGGGTGCGCTGCTCGTTGGTCGACTCGGCGTTGGCGAGCGCCTTGGCGGCGGCCTCCTTCGCCTCGGCGACGACCTTGTCGGCCTCGGCGCGCGCCTCGCGCAGCGCCGCCTCGGCCTCGGTCATCCGCTGCTCGGCCGCCCGGCTCAGCTCCGCCGCCTGGCGGCGGGCGGTGTCCGACTCGCTCGCGGTGGAGGAGCGCAGCTGCTCGGCGTGGTCGGTGGCCTCCTGGGCCTGGGTGGACGCCGCGTTCAGCAGCCGCTCGGCGTCCGCGCGGGCCCGGCGCAGGATCTGGTCGGCCTCGGCGCGGGCGGCCTCGGCGTCGCTCTGGAGCCGCTGCCGGGCCTCGGCGGTGAGCCGCTCGGCCTCGGCGCGGGCGGCGGCGAGCGCCTGTTCGGCCTCGGCGCGGGACTCCTCGACCAGCCGGCGGGCCTGCGACTCGGAGCGGGCGCGCAGCTGTTCGGCCCAGGCGACGTTCTCGTTGACGTGCGACTCGACGGTGGTCCGGCGCTCGGCGAGCTCCTGGTCCAGCTGCTGGCGGCGCGCGACGGCCTCCGCGTGCAGTTCGGCCTGGAGGCGGGCGGCCTGCTCGGCGTGCTCCTGGAGGATGCGCTGGGTCTGCGCGCGGGCCTGGCTCAGCTCCCGCTCGGCGTCCGCCCGCAGCTGGTCCGCCTGCATCTGCGCCGTACGGAGCATCTGCTCGGCCTGGTAGCCGATGTCGGCCCCGTCGTAGGCGGGACGGGTCATGAGCGTGCGCCGCGCCTCGTGCAGCTTGGCGCGCAGCACCTCGACCTGGTAGCCGAGGTCCTCGGCGTGCTGGATCGCCTTTTCCCGCTCGGTCTTCAGCCGCTCCATCTCGGCCTCGAACCGAGAGAGGTGGTCGACGTCAGCCGCCGGCTCTCGCTCCTGGCGTTCGTAGCCCCGCACTGCGCGGTCCCATCCGTCCCCTGGTCGCAAGTCTCTCCAAACGAGCTCCGTCCATCCGCCGAACGGTGCCCCCGGGGAATGGTGTCAGATCAACGGCGGAGCATGGGCTGCTGCCCCGACGCTCGTCCCCCGAAACCCGGACCCCGGTCACGTGTCCCGCCGGTTACGGGGGGACACGGTCGCCCTGGTGGAGCGGCGACCGCCCCCAACCCTACCGGCCCTTATGTACGGGAGTCAGTGCTCAGGCGACTCAACGGCCGCCGATGTGACGAGTTCCGTGAGCACACCGTGGCAGTCCTTGGGGTGCAGGAAGGTGATCCGCGACCCCATGGAACCACGTCGCGGCTCCTCGTACAGAACGCGTACGCCCTTGTCCCTGATGGTCTCGGAGTCCCCGTCGACATCCGCCGTACCGAAGGCGATGTGGTGCACGCCCTCGCCGTTCTTGGCCAGCCACTTGGCCACGGTGGAGTCCTCGCGGACGGGTTCGAGCAGCTGGAGGTAGGAGGCGCCGCCGTCGTCCGTGTTGTTGATCTTGAGCATGGCCTCTCGCACGCCCTGCTCTTCGTTGACCTCGGTGTGGAACACGGTGAAGCCGTACGTCGAGGTGTAGAACTCGACGGTCTTCTCCAGGTCGAAACAGGCGATTCCGATGTGGTCGATTCGCGTCAGCATGGAATCAGTCCAGCGCTCCGGGCGTGGTTACGCAACGTGCGCGCGATCACACTGACGGCCCGATGACGGGGTGCACTACCCCTCAGTACATTCGAAGTAAACCCTCGTTCACTCCTCGGCTGTGCAAGCCGGAAGGGGATCGCCGCTCATGTCTGGAACGAACAGCTCGACCTCCGTCATCGTCGCGGGTGCCCGCACCCCGATGGGGCGGTTGCTCGGCTCGCTGAAGTCTTTCTCCGGAGCCGACCTCGGCGGCTTCGCCATCAAGGCCGCCCTCGACCGTGCGGGGATCGGTGGCGACCAAGTGCAGTACGTGATCATGGGGCAGGTGCTCCAGGCCGGGGCGGGGCAGATCCCGGCGCGTCAGGCCGCGGTCAAGGCGGGCATCCCGATGAACGTCCCGGCCCTGACGATCAACAAGGTGTGTCTGTCGGGTCTGGACGCGATCGCGCTCGCCGACCAGCTGATCCGCGCGGGTGAGTTCGACGTGATCGTCGCGGGTGGCCAGGAGTCCATGACCAACGCCCCCCACCTGCTGCCGAACTCCCGCGAGGGGTTCAAGTACGGCGCCGTCGAGATGCTCGACGCGATGGCCTACGACGGCCTGACCGACTCCTTCGAGGGCGTCGCCATGGGCGAGTCCACCGAGCGTCACAACACCCGTCTGGGCATCGGCCGCAAGGAGCAGGACGAGATCGCCGCCCTGTCCCACCAGCGGGCCGCGGCCGCCCAGAAGAACGGCATCTTCGAGGCCGAGATCACCCCGGTGGAGGTGCCGCAGCGCAAGGGCGAGCCCGTCGTCTTCAGCAAGGACGAGGGCATCCGCGGCGACACGACGGTGGAGACGCTGGCGAAGCTGCGCCCGGCCTTCAGCAAGGACGGCACGATCACGGCCGGCTCCTCCTCGCAGATCTCGGACGGTGCGGCGGCCGTGGTCGTGATGAGCAAGGCCAAGGCGCAGGAGCTGGGCCTGGAGTGGATCGCCGAGATCGGCGCCCACGGCAATGTGGCGGGCCCGGACAACTCGCTCCAGTCGCAGCCGTCGAACGCGATCGTGCACGCGCTGAAGAAGGAGGGTCTGGAGGTCTCGGACCTCGACCTGATCGAGATCAACGAGGCGTTCGCGGCGGTTGCCGTGCAGTCAATGAAGGACCTGGGAGTTTCCAACGAAAAGGTGAACGTCCATGGCGGTGCGATTGCCCTGGGTCACCCGATCGGCATGTCCGGCGCCCGGATCGTCCTCCACCTCGCCCTGGAGCTGAAGCGCCGCGGCGGAGGCGTCGGCGCCGCCGCGCTGTGCGGTGGCGGCGGTCAGGGTGACGCGCTGATCGTGCGGGTACCCAAGGCCTGAGCGCACTCGATCCGACCTCTTTACGCGAGCACGTGAACGGAGCTGTGATGCAGGACGTCTCCTCGCTGGTGGCCCAGGCCAGGGAAGGCCGGCCGCGCGCCGTGGCCCGGCTGATCTCCCTGGTGGAGGGGGCGTCCCCGCAGCTCAGGGAGGTCATGGCGACACTGGCCCCGCTGACGGGCAACGCCTATGTCGTGGGCCTCACCGGTTCTCCGGGCGTCGGCAAGTCCACGTCCACGTCGGCGCTCGTGACGGCGTACCGCAAGCAGGGCAAGCGGGTCGGCGTGCTGGCCGTGGACCCGTCCTCGCCCTTCTCGGGCGGCGCGCTGCTCGGCGACCGGGTCCGGATGTCGGAGCATGCCTCCGACCCCGGCGTGTACATCCGCTCCATGGCCACGCGCGGCCATCTGGGGGGCCTCGCGTGGGCGGCCCCGCAGGCGATCCGGGTGCTGGACGCGGCGGGCTGCGACGTGGTCCTGGTGGAGACGGTGGGCGTGGGCCAGTCGGAGGTGGAGATCGCCTCCCAGGCGGACACCTCGGTCGTGCTGCTGGCCCCCGGGATGGGCGACGGCATCCAGGCCGCGAAGGCGGGCATCCTGGAGATCGGTGATGTGTACGTGGTCAACAAGGCCGACCGCGACGGTGCGGACGCGACCGCGCGCGAGCTGAACCACATGCTGGGGCTCGGGGAGGCGCGGGCTCCGGGCGACTGGCGCCCGCCGATCGTGAAGACGGTCGCGGCGCGCGGCGAGGGCGTCGACGAGGTCGTGGAGGCGCTGGAGAAGCACCGGGCGTGGATGGAGGAGCGGGGCGTGCTGGCGGAGCGCCGGCTGGCCCGCGCCGCCCACGAGGTCGAGACGATCGCGGTGACGGCCCTGCGGGAGCGGATCGGCGACCTGCACGGCGACCGCCGGCTCAGCGCGCTGGCCGAGCGGATAGTGGCGGGCGAGCTGGATCCCTACCGGGCGTCGGACGAACTGGTGGCGGGGCTGACGAACGGCTGACGGGCCGCGCCCGGGCCGGGGACCCGTGCGGGAATCCCGGGCCGGGGACTCGTGCGGGAAACCCGTCCCGCAAACCGTCCCGGGTGCCGGAAATCCCATGGCCCGCTCCGGCACCCGCTGATACCTTGATCCACGTGTTCCTCCTCTTGGCATAGGACCCGCCCCGGTCCGCGATCGGCATACGGCAGTCGGCCGTGACCCGTCGCGGCACTCAGGCGTCCCGTCCGTGCCTCACGCCGAGGAATTCCCGTGTCTGCGCCCTCTTCCGCGCGGCCTTCCTATGCCGCCGTTCTGCGTGTCCCGTATGCCCGCCGCACTTTCGTCGCCGCGCTGGCCGGCCGGCTGTCGTACGGGACGGTGCCCCTGGCCGTCATGCTGTCGCTGACCCGGGCGACCGGGTCCTACGCCCTGGCCGGTACCGTCATGGCGCTCTTCGGGGCCATGACGGTCCTCCTGTCGCCGCCGCGGGCGGCCCTCGTCGACCGCTACGGGCCGCGGCGGGCCCTGATACCGATGGCGCTGATCCATGCCGGGCTGCTGGCGGCGCTCGCCGCCGCGAGCCTGCGGTCCGGGGCGCCGCCGCTGCTGCTGGGTGCCCTGGCCGTCGCCGCGGGCGCCTTCCCGCCCCCTCTGGGTCCCACCATGCGCGCCGTGTGGAGCGAACTCGTCGACGACCCGCGGCTGCTGCGGCGTGCGTACGGTCTCGACGGGGTGGCCGAGGAGCTGCTGTTCGTGTCCGGCCCGCTGCTGGTGGGCGCGGTGGTGCGATGGGCTCCGCCCGCGGCCGCGGTGGCGCTCGGCGCGCTGCTGGTGGCTGCCGGGACGGTCGCCTTCGTCTCGTCCCCTGCGGTGGGCGGGGCGCGTCCCGAGGCCGGGAAGCCGGAACGTCCCACGGGAGGGTGTCGGCAGGGGCGGGTCCTGGCGGGGCCGGTGCTCGCGGCCGCCGGGGTGGGAATCGCGGTAGGCGCGCTCGAACTGCTGGTCCTGGCCTTCGCCGAGGAACGGCGCTACGGCGATGACGCCGCGGCGTGGGTGCTGGCGGCGCTGTCCGCGGGCAGCGCGCTCGGCGGTCTGGTGAACGGGGCGTTGGACTGGCGCACCAGCGCCCGGGTCCGGCTGCCGCTGCTCGCCGTGGCCCCCGGGGTGACGCTCGCCGTGGCGGGACTGGCCTCCGGCCTGGCGTTTCTCACCGTGACCGTGGTCTGCGCGGGCCTGTTCATCGCCCCGGCGCTGACGACGGCGTATCTGCTCGCGGACGAGTCGGCCTCGCCGGGCATGCGCACCCGTGCCGGGGCCTGGGTCAACATGGCGGTCAACGCGGGTGGTTCGGCCGGTTCGGCGGCGGTGGGGGCGCTGGTGGGCCGACTGCCGCTGGGGCTCTGCTTCGTGGTGTCCGGGGTGGTGACCTGTGCGGCGGCGCTGGCCGCCGTGCCCTTCGGGCGCCGCCGGGGGTGGTCGGCGGCGCCGCAGCAGTCGCCGGCCGCCCCCGCGGCACCGTGAGGCGAGGCGTGCGCCGGGGCAGCCCTACGGCTTACCCCGCTGCCCTCTGAGGTGTTCCGCGATCGGGCGCAGGGACTTGTGCAGCTGCTCCAGATCGTCCGGGGAGAGCAGATCGATGAAGTGCCTCCGCACGGCCCCCACATGGTGGGGCGCAACCTTCTTCATCGTTTCCATGCCGTGGTCCGTGAGGACGGCGAACAGGCCCCGTCGGTCGGACTCGCAGTTCTCGCGCCGTACCAGATTCGCGTTCTCCATGCGGGTGATCTGATGCGAGAGGCGACTCTTGGACTGGAGGGTGGCGGCGGCGAGGTCGCTCATGCGCATCCGCAAGCCCTCCGACTCCGAGAGGTTCACGAGGATCTCGTAGTCGTTCATCGTCAGGCCGAACGGCTGCAGGTCCCTTTCGAGTTGGTACGTCAACAGCCTGTTGACCTCCAGGTGGGTGCGCCAGGCGCACTGCTCCGCATCGGTCAGCCAGCGCGTGGCCGTCTCGGTCTCCATGAATGAAGTCTACCTAAAAGGTTGAAAGGCTAACTAGTGAGGGTGGTGTGACAGTGCGCACGCGTTCGACGTCACACTCCGCAGACTACCGCTCACAGCCCGAAGCGACGCTGGAGGTCCCCCAGCTGTCCGGGAAGGCGCGGTGTCCCCGGCTGTCCCTGATGACCGGGTACCCCTCCGCCGCCCGGTACGCCGGGCTCGTGTGGAACCGCTCCCGTGGCCTGCTCCGCCATCAGTGTCTCCGAGGACTGGAGCAGGACCGTACCCGCCCCGGCGAACTCGAACTGGTGCTCCTCCCCGGAGGCCCCGCCAACGCCCGTCAGTGCACGTAGACCGCCCCATACGCCCGTCAGGTACCCGTGGTCGTAGTGATGGCACGGGGACGGGCAGTCGGCCCAGCCGACCAGGGCCTGGGGGTCCACCCGGATCGGGGGTTCCATGAACACCACCGGGCCGTTGGACGCGGCCACGAACTTGCCGGTTCCGATCAGCGTCAGGAAGCCCGGAATGATCGATTGCTTGAGTGCGAGACTTGGCTGAAAAGCGAGCAGGTTGCCCGAGCGAATGGTCAGATTGCCGTCGTCCAGGTCGTAGGAATTCACATCGAAGGCCCGGTCGGCGAGGAGCATCTTGCCGGAGCCGTCGGCCACCACCCAGTCGCTCGCGTGCAGTGGCGAATGGAACGACGTACGGACCAGACGGTCGAGCCGGCCGTGCCCGATGCCGTTGAACTCGATCGAGCCGTAGTACGCGATCATCTTTCCCTTCTGCAGGAACCACTGGCTCCCCTTGAGCTCCACGCAGAAGGTGTATTTGTCGACGTTGTCGTCGGCCGGCAGCGTCATCGGGTCGTGCACGACGGGGCCGGCGCCCGGGTAGGTGGTCACAGCTTCTCCTCCGACGCCTGCACGTACACCGCACCACTGCCGCTCAGCTCCAGCTGGAACGCCTCGCCGGAGCCGCGGCCCACCATGTCGCGCCAGCCGAGCGCCGTGGACAGCTTGTTGCGTACGTCACCGTGGTGTGCGACATACGCCTGAGGGTCGACGTGGACCGGGCGCTGCGGGGTGATCGGCACCTCGAAGACGCCGCCGTGCGCCATCACGGCGACGGCGCCGTGCCCCGTGAGGGTGGTCGTGAACAGGCCCTGGCCCGTGACCTGGCCCCGCACCAGCCCCATGACACCGCCCTGTGCGCCCAGGAACACGGTGCCCTGCCGGAGAGTGCCCTCGAAGGCGAGCAGCCGGTCCGCCTCGACGTAGAGCGTGTCTCCCGTGAGGTTGATCACCTGAATGTGGTGGCCGCCGTGCCCGAAGAGCACCGTGCCGCTGCCCTCGACCGTCATCAGGGGTGTCGCCTCGTTCGCGACGCGGCGGCCGATCATCGACATGACGCCGCCCTGGCCGCCCTGGATGTTCGGGGTGAAGGACACCTCGCCCTTGTAGGCGAGCATCGCGCCCCGCTGGCTGTACAGCCGCTGTCCGGGCGTGACCGTCGCCTCGATCATCTTGGAGTTCACCTCGCGGAAGCCCATGTCAGAGGTCCCCCGCGATCGTGTTGCGCTCGCTGGGCTGGACATAGACCAGTCCGTCCCCCTCGAAGCGGATCTGGAAGGCCTCGCCGCCGCCCTCGCCGAGGAACGTGCGGAACGTCACGCCCGACTGGAACGACTGCCGCAGATTCCCCTGGTGCGCCACATACGCGCCCGGGTCGACGGTCAGCGGGTACTGCGCGCTCACCCGCAGCACCACCGCGGGGCCGTCCGACATGATCGCGGCCTGGCCGTGGCCCTCGACGGTCGTCGTGAACAGGCCGTTGCCCTGGGAGGCGCCGCGCAGGCCGGTGAACGACGTGCCGGTGCGCAGCCCGGCGTCCGTCGCGAGAAGGTTGCTCGACTCGACGTACAGCTTGTCCCCCTGGAGATTGACGAGGTTGATCTCGGAGGCCCGGTCAGCGAACCAGCAGGTTCCGTGTCCCTTCACCTCCATCACGGTCATCTGCTCGCCGGTGAGCCTGCGGGTCACCATTCCCCGGATCCCCTCGCCGCCGCCGGTGAGCTTCTTGAAGGCCATCTGTCCGTCGTACGCGACCATCGAGCCGTTCTTCGCCTTCACGGCGTCCCCGGTCATGTCGACGGCCAGCACCTTGCTGCCTTGGAGTCGGAACATCGCCACGGTGCGAAGGTAGCGGCCGGGCGGGTGGAGCGGACAGGGCCTGGGGGTGGACCGAACCCTGACCGGACCCCTAGGCGCAGGACCCGTCGCCGACACCCCGCCCCCGCTCCCGGCCCACTGCGCCCCTGATGTCACAATGGGGGCGCTTGTGCATGCGTTCACAAAGCGGCTGCGTCGTCAGTGAATCTCCCACCGAAGGTGACCCGTGGACATAAAGACCGCCACCGCCCTCCGCCGGCTCCGCCTGGTCTCGGCCCCCGAGGCCGTCTCCTTCCTGCTGCTGCTCGTCTGCTCGGTACTCAAGCGCACCACGGACTTCGACGCGGTGCCCATCATGGGTTCGATCCACGGCGTGCTCTTCATCCTGTACGTGATCTTCTGGGCGGACGCCTGGAACCGCACCAAGTGGTCCGTGAAGACCGCCGCCGTCTACTTCGTCCTCTCCGTGCTGCCGACCGGCGGCTTCTTCGCCGAGCGCAAACTGCGCCGTGAGGCCGAGGACGCCGTGATCGCCGCCCGCGCCCGCAAGGAAGGGATCGTGAACGCATGATCGTCGCCTTCTCCGTGACGCCCTTGGGTGTCGGCGAGGACGTGGGGGAGTACGTCGCCGAAGCCGTGCGGGTGGTGCGGGAGTCCGGTCTGCCGAACCGCACCGACGCGATGTTCACCTCCGTCGAGGGCGACTGGGACGCGGTGATGGACGTGGTGAAGCGCGCCGTGGCGGCGATCGAGGAGCGCGCTCCACGTGTGTCCCTGGTGCTGAAGGCGGACATCCGCCCGGGCGTGACGGACGGCCTGACCTCGAAGGTGGAGACGGTGGAGCGGCATCTCTCCGCCGGCTGAGGAACCCCCAGACGACGGAGAACCCCGGCCCGGGCGGCCGGGGTTTTCGCGTCCCGGCGGTTTGAGCGATCGCTCAAATCGCGGTACCGTCAGGCCAGTTGATTTGAGCAGTCGCTCAAACAGGGCCGTTGACATGGGGGATCGGCAATGGGGCTCTACGTGGAGGCGCACATACGGGGCGACCTCGACGAACTGTGGGCGCGGACGCAGGACCCCGCGCAGCACCAGCGCTGGGACGTCCGCTTCACCGAGATCGACTATCTGCCGGACGTGGAGGGCGAACCGCACCGCTTCCGGTACGCCACGCGCGTCCTGCCGTTCCTGACGGTCTCCGGGACGGGGGTGTCGGCCGGGGAGAAGACGCGTCCGGACGGGACGCGCACCTCCGCACTGCGGTTCTCCTCGCCGCACCCGCTGTCACTGATCGCCGAGGGCAGCGGCTACTGGCGGTACGTGCCCGACGGCGACGGTGTCCGCTTCCTCACCGGGTACGACTACCGGCCGCGCTGGGGCGCCTTCGGCTGCTTCGCCGACCGGCTGGTCCTCCGCCCCCTCATGGGCTGGGCGACGGCCTGGTCC
Organism: Streptomyces sp. NPDC046931; assembly: GCF_040644655.1. Taxonomy (NCBI): domain Bacteria; kingdom Bacillati; phylum Actinomycetota; class Actinomycetes; order Kitasatosporales; family Streptomycetaceae; genus Streptomyces; species Streptomyces sp. NPDC046931. The sequence goes on along the minus strand of NZ_JBEYWX010000001.1, from coordinate 37,987 downwards.
TTCGACCGCCTCCGCCTGTGGGTGGAGCGGGGGGTGGCACCGGAGCGCGCGTTGGCGAACTGGTGTACGGAGCTGGCCGTCCGCGGCCTGGTCCTCACCGTCGCTTGCATCGGTCTGGGACTCGGCTCCTCCCTCCGTCTGCTCGGCTCCCTCGCGGCGACGACGGCGTATCTGTGCCCGCTGCTGCTGGCCCTCGCCATCTGCCTGGCCCTGTTCAAGGCACCGCTGGCCTGCACCCCGGCGGCGCGCCGCTGTCTGCGCACCCCGCCCACGCGGGTGCGCGCGCCGCGCCTCCTCGGGGCCCTGGAGCGGCTGTCATGACCTCGATCTTCCGTTCCGTCATGGGCGCCGACTTCGAGCGGCTGCACCCCCGGCTCCAGCACCGCTTCTCCGTGGGGACGGCGAGCGGTCAGGTGTGCACGGGGCGCGGGGTGATGGACCGCGTCTGGCACGGCAGGAGCTTGGTGAAGCCGTTCCTCGCGCTCGGCGGCACCCGCAACATCCTCGTCCCCCGTCAGGGCCGCGATGTGCCCTTCGTCATCGAGAACGTGCCCTACACCGACTCGTTCGGCCGCGAGACGGTGTCGTTCGTGCGTACCTTCCACTTCCCCGGGCGGGAGCGCCGGTTCGACGCCCAGATGGTGCTGAGCCCGAAGGGCGACCGCGTCCTGGACTACCTCGGAACCCATCAGCACCTGGCGAGCGAGCTGCACTTCCGTGCGGAGCCGGACGGATCGCTGCTGATCCGTTCCGGCGAGCACCGCTTCCGGGAGGGGCCGGTGGATGTGCGGGTGCCCGAACTGCTGGGCGCCGAGGCGGAGGTGCGGGAGTCGTTCGACGAGTCGACCGGACGCTTCCGGATCCGGGTGCGCGTGGTGAACCGGTACCTCGGGCCGCTGTTCGGCTACGAGGGGCAGTTCACCGTGACCTACGCGGACGTCGGTGTGTGCGGGGTGCGGCCCGGGCTGCGGCCCGTCCGGGAGGAGGCGCGGGCGTGAGCGAGGCGACGAAGGTGAAGCTGCTGGAGGGGGCGTTGCGGACGCTCACCGAGCAGGGGATCGCCAAGACGTCGGCGCGCACCGTCGCGGCGACCGCGGGCGTCAACCAGGCACTGGTCTTCTACCACTTCGGCTCGGTGGACGAGCTGCTGGCGGCCGCGTGCCGCTACGGCACGGAGCAGCGGGTGGCGCGCTACCGGGAGCGGCTCGACGGGATCGGCACCCTCGGGGAACTCCTCGCGTTCGGCCGCGAGGTGCACGAGGAGGAGAAGGCGGCGGGGCATGTGGCGGTGCTGGGCCAGCTGCTGGCCGGTGCCCAGACCCATCCCCGGCTCGCGCCGGCCACGGCGGCGGGGCTCGACCTGTGGATCGCGGAGATCGAGCGCGTGCTGGTACGGGTGCTTGCGGCGACACCGGTCGGCGAGTTCGCGGACCCGGCCGGCCTCGCCCGCGCGGTGTCCGCGTCCTTCGTCGGCATCGAGCTGTACGAGGGCGTGGACGCGGCGGGGGCACGCGAGGCCCTGACCGCCCTGGACCAGCTCGCCTCCTTGGTGGCAGCACTGGACGACCTCGGCCCGGTCGCACAGCGGGCGGTACGTCATGCCCTACGGCGGGCCTCGCGCGGATAGAGCGGTGTGCGTGCGGGGCGTGCGCGCGGCGCACGCCGGCTGCGCCTGCCGTAAGTGGGGCAGCAGCGCCAGACCCCCGCGGGGTCGCGCTTCCCGCGCAGGGCCGCACCTCTCGCGCTGAGGACGGTGCCTGCCGTGGGAGGGACCCACGCCTGCCGGACGCGGGGCGGCTGCTCGTCGCAGGGGCGTCTCCCACCTCGGGCAGCGTCTTCCGCCCGATGGGGCCGTGCCGGCCGGGCTGGGCCGCAGCGCCTGCCCGGCGCAGGGCCGGCAGGGCCGTGCCTCCCGGGCTGTGGCGCGCCGTGCCCCCGTCGGGACGCGCCGCCCACATGTGGGGTCGGGGCTTCCGCGCAGAGCCGCGCGTCTGGCGCTGAGGGCTACGCCTGGCGTGCGTGGCGTCCGGGGCCGTGCCGGTCGGGTGCGGGCGCCTGCCCGGTGCGGGGCGGCGCTTGTCGGGAGTCGGGCTGCGTTGCCCTCCCGGCAGGGCCGGTCTCTCCGCCCGTGGGGTCGCGCTTTCCGCGCAGGGCCACGTCTCGTGTTGCGGACGCTGCCGGTCGCCTCTCTCGCGCCGCGGTGCCTGCCGCGCGGTGGGGTCGTGCCGGTCGGGCGCGGGGCGGTGCCTGCCCGGCAGGGCGGTGCGTGGGGCTGCGTCTCCCGGACCGTGGAGTGCCCCGCGGCCGGTGGGTGTGCTGTCGCTGGGAGGCTGACTGGGCAGCCTCCCGGGCGGGGCTCAGCGTTGCTGTTCCAGGTACTCCTTGAAGTGCTCCAGGTCACCGCGGACCTGGCGTTCGATCGCGTTGGCCTGGGCGAAGCCCTTCGGCCCGCCGAAGGCTTCCCTGACGACGCCGGGGTCGTACTCCAGCCGCGCCTGGACGCGGGTGTGGCCCTGGTCGATCGGCTGGAGCGAGAACGACCCCGCCAGCCGGGGATCGCCCGTGGTGCGCCACTCCATCACGCGTCGGTCGCCGTGGTCGGAGACCTCGGCCTCGAACGACCGGGACCGGCCGCCCGCCTCCACGTCCAGGTGCGCCCGGCCGCCCGCCTCCGCACGGGCGTCGCGCACCCCGTCCAGGAAGCGCGGATAATCCTCCACGTCGTGCAGCCTCTCCCAGGCCGCGTCGATCGGGACCGCGATGTCGACGTGTTCCTCGAGGGTGCTCATGGCTCACCTCCACGTTCGGCCCGCGCACGGGGCCCTCTGTCTCCAGTGTGCGCCCGGTGCCCAAGGGCCGACCGAAGGGCGAGACGGGGCTGACCACCATGTGACCGGCCGGTAAGGTCGGTGGCGTGCCGAAGCCGCTCAGCCTGTCCTTCGATCCCATCGCCCGCGCCGACGAACACTGGAAGCAGCGGTGGGGAAACGTGCCGTCCATGGCCGCCATCACCTCGATCATGCGGGCGCAGCAGATTCTGCTCGCCGAGCTCGACGCGGTCGTGAAACCGTACGGATTGACCTTCGCGCGGTACGAGGCCCTGGTGCTGCTGACCTTCTCCAAGGCGGGCGAGCTGCCCATGTCCAAGATCGGCGAGCGGCTCATGGTCCACCCCACGTCCGTCACCAACACCGTCGACCGTCTGGTGAGGTCCGGCCTGGTCGCCAAGCGGCCCAACCCCAACGACGGCCGCGGCACCCTCGCCTCCATCACCGACAAGGGCCGCGAGGTCTGCGACGCCGCCACCCGTGAGCTGATGGCGATGGACTTCGGGCTCGGCACGTACGACGCCGAGGAGTGCGCCGAGATCTTCGCGATCCTGCGCCCGCTGCGCGTCGCCGCGGGCGACTTCGCCGGCGAGTAGCGGGCGGCCGGGCGTCCCGGGGGCACCCGAAGACCGCCCGATACGTGCCGTTACGCTCGTAGCCATGAAAAAGAGCGTGCTGACCCGCTACCGCGTCATGGCCTACGTCACCGGCGTGCTGCTGGTCCTGCTGACCCTCGGCGTCATCGCCAAGTACGTGCTCGACGTGAACGGTGCCGCGGACTTCACCCGTGTCGTCGGCATCGCCCACGGCTGGCTGTACGTCATCTACCTGGTCTTCGCCTTCGACCTGGGCTCCAAGGCCAAGTGGCCGGTCGGCAAGCAGCTGTGGGTGCTGCTGGCGGGAACCATCCCCACCGCCGCCTTCTTCGTGGAGCGCAAGGTCACGCACGAGCTCGAGGCGCGGGCCGCGGAGGACGCCCCCGCGGTCGCCAAGGCGTAGCGGATACCGCCGTACGGAAGCCGTACGGCGGTCTGCCATCGACATTTACTTGGACGTCCTAGTAAATTCGTAGGTATGGACGCTGACGCCATCGAGGAGGGCCGCCGACGCTGGCAGGCCCGCTATGACGCCTCACGCACGCGCGAGGCCGACTTCACCACGCTCTCCGGCGACCCCGTGGAGCCGGTGTACGGGCCGCGGGCCCATGACACGTACGAGGGCTTCGAGCGGATCGGCTGGCCCGGCGAGTACCCCTTCACCCGCGGTCTGTACCCGACCGGCTACCGAGGGCGTACGTGGACCATCCGGCAGTTCGCCGGCTTCGGCAACGCCGAGCAGACGAACGAGCGCTACAAGATGATCCTGGACGCCGGTGGCGGCGGCCTGAGCGTCGCCTTCGACATGCCCACCCTCATGGGCCGCGACTCCGACGACCCGCGCTCGATCGGCGAGGTCGGGCACTGCGGGGTCGCGATCGACTCGGCCGCGGACATGGAGGTCCTGTTCAAGGACATCCCGCTGGGCGATGTCACGACCTCGATGACGATCAGCGGTCCGGCCGTCCCCGTCTTCTGCATGTACCTCGTGGCCGCCGAGCGGCAGGGCGTCGACCCCGCCGTGCTGAACGGGACGCTCCAGACCGACATCTTCAAGGAGTACATCGCGCAGAAGGAGTGGCTCTTCCAGCCCGAGCCGCATCTGCGCCTCATCGGCGACCTCATGGAGTACTGCGCGGCTGGCATCCCCGCCTACAAGCCGCTGTCCGTCTCCGGCTACCACATCCGCGAGGCCGGAGCGACGGCCGCGCAGGAGCTGGCGTACACGCTGGCGGACGGGTTCGGCTACGTGGAGCTCGGTCTCAGCCGCGGCCTCGACGTCGACGTCTTCGCCCCCGGTCTGTCCTTCTTCTTCGACGCGCACGTCGATTTCTTCGAGGAGATCGCCAAGTTCCGGGCCGCGCGCCGCATCTGGGCGCGGTGGATGCGGGACGTGTACGGGGCGAAGACCGCCAAGGCGCAGTGGCTGCGCTTCCACACCCAGACGGCCGGGGTCTCGCTGACCGCGCAGCAGCCCTACAACAACGTCGTCCGTACGGCGGTGGAGGCGCTGGCGGCGGTGCTGGGCGGAACCAACTCGCTGCACACCAACGCGCTGGACGAGACGCTGGCGCTGCCCAGCGAGCAGGCCGCGGAGATCGCGCTGCGCACCCAGCAGGTGCTCATGGAGGAGACCGGCGTCGGCAACGTCGCCGATCCGCTGGGCGGTTCCTGGTACGTCGAGCAGCTGACGGACCGGATCGAGGCGGACGCCGAGAAGATCTTCGAGCAGATCAAGGAACGGGGGCTGCGGGCGCACCCCGACGGGCAGCACCCCATCGGGCCGATGACCTCCGGCATCCTGCGAGGCATCGAGGACGGCTGGTTCACGGGCGAGATCGCCGAGTCCGCGTTCCGGTACCAGCAGGCACTGGAGAAGGGCGACAAGAAGGTGGTGGGCGTGAACGTCCACACCGGATCGGTCACCGGGGACCTGGAGATCCTGCGGGTCAGCCACGAGGTGGAGCGCGAGCAGGTGCGGGTGCTGGGCGAGCGGAAGACCGGGCGGGACGACGCGGCGGTGCGCTCGGCGCTGGACGCGATGCTGGCCGCCGCGCGCGACGGCTCCAACATGATCGAGCCGATGCTGAACGCCGTACGCGCGGAGGCGACGCTCGGCGAGATCTGCGGGGCGCTGCGCGACGAGTGGGGGATCTACACCGAGCCCGCAGGGTTCTGACCTGCGCGTTCCAGGACGATGACCTCGTAGCCGGATCCGACCACCAGCTCGTCCGCCGGGCCGAAGGCCACCGCATGGGCGGGGTGCGGCAGGACGTGCTGGTGGACGAGCCGGGTCGTGGTCAGATCCCAGAGGCTCAGGACGTTGCCGCCGACGGCAGCCGCCGTCGGCACGCCGTCCAGCACCGTGCACGCAAGGTCGTGGGCCCACGCAAGCCGCGTATCCATGGCGGATCGCAGGGAGAACGTCGACATGTCCCAGATCTGGACTCCCTTGTGGTTCGTGGCCAGCAACGCGACCGGCACGCCTCCGACGGTCGTGCAGGCGATCGCGACCACGTAGTCGTCGCATCCCTCGAACGACCCCAGGTGGCTCATGGTGGTGAGGTCCCACACCTGGACGCAGGGCTCCGCGGCCCGGCCGGCATTACGGGGGTCTTCGTCTCTGCCCGCGATCACCGCGGTGGGCCGACCCCCCACCGTCGTGCACGCCAGGGCCGTCACTTTGGGGAAGGCCGCCGCCAGCGGGCCACTGCCGTCGAGGACTTCGAGCGAGGAGGCATTGCGGACCACCAGGCCGTCGGGTGTCGGTGAACGATAGGCGAACTCGGAACCGATGAGTAGCGCGGGCACCCCCTCGACCCTGCTCGTGGCGACATAGTTCCAATGCCGGCCCTGGTCCACCGCGGTCGAGACCTCCTCGCAACGGGGGAGGGACCACAGCCGCACCGAGTCGTCGTGGCCGCTTGTGACCGCCACGGGGACCCCGTCGAGGACGGTGTGGGCGACGGACATGATGCGCTCGCTGTGACCTGTGCCGATGCCCAGTGCCGCGCCGGTGCCCAGATGCCAGGACCGGACCGACAGGCCTCCGCCGCTCACGGCGATCGGCATCCCGTCCGCCACGAGGCACGTCAGTGCGTAGACCTGGCTCGTGTGGCCGGTCGTATCGGGGGCGGTCTCCTCGGGCAGGTCCCACAGACGCAGCGTGCCGTCGCTGCTGGACGAGACGATCACGGGGGATCCCTCCACGACCGTGGTGGACAGGGCATGCACCCACTGGTCGTGGCCGCTCAGTCGCCCGAGGAGGGCACCGCTTTGGGCTTCACAGAGATGGATCATTCCGTCCGCGTGACCTACGACGACGACATCGCCGCTCCGGCGCGGGACGACCGCGACGGCGGTGACCCAGCTGCCGTGGGCGGGGAAGAGACTGCGCACGTTCCCCGTGGCGGGATCCCAGTGGAGCAGGCCGTCCTGTTCGTCACCCAGAAATCCGGTGAAATGCCCGTTCACCGTGCCGGCCCAGTGGACAGTGGCATCCGCGGCACCCGTGTCGGGGACCCTGCGCAGGTCGCCGGTCAGCAGATTCCAGGCCAGAGCCGGTCGCTTCCCACTGGTCACGATGGCGTGGGCGGTTCCGCCCAGCTCCGTGCAGCCGATCATGGCGTTGACGCTGAGCGTCCCCGGCGAGGTGTCCACCTGCCGTATCAGTTCGCCCGTGCGCAGATTCCACAGCCACGCCGTGCCGTTGAAGCCGTAGCCGGCCACGGCCGGTACGCCGTCCAGCACGGCAGGGGCCAGGGAGACGGCGTAGTCGGGATAGGTCTTGTTGTCGGCAGAGGTTGAGATGACCCGTCCTCCGCCGGAGCGGCGTCGCTCCCGTTCCCCGGCGGGCTGCGGCACGCCGAAACGGAGCCTGGTCGTTCCCTCGGCGATGTCCCAGACCCGTAGCTCGCCCTCCGTGTCGGCCGTCACGGCCACCGGCACACCGTCCACTTCGGTGCAGCACAGTGCCGACACGTCCCCTCGATGCCCGTTCCAGGAGGAGTGGAGGGACTCGGTCCGGAGGTCCCACAGCCATACGGCCTGTGCGGGACCGGAGGTCGCGAGCAGCGGAACTCCTTCGACCGTCAGGCAGTCCATGACGGAGAAGCTGCCGCTGTGACTGTCCATCGTGGCCCGTAGCGCATTGCTTGTCTGGGCCTTGGTCGCCCAGCGCGGTGCCCATTTCCGGCCCCGACTCAGGGCCTGCCGGTGTTCCTCTTCGCCGAACCGTGAGGCGTCGATGGCGAGGAGCTGCGCCCGCTGCTCGCTGGAGCAGCCCTTGTGCAGATGGGCCGAGGCCCGGTACATGGCGCAGACTCGTCTGACCGCGGGATCGGCGCTTCCGTCCATGGCGGAGAGCAGGGCGTCCGGTTCGGCGTGCGGGAGAAAGAAGGAATCCTCCAGCACTCTTGCCAGTTCGCCGGCCGCCGCCGCGTGTCCCGCCAGGTGCCGCAGGATGTACGGGTGCGCACGAGCCCAGTCGCGCTCCCCGCCCCAGCGGTGCGGGACCGCCACCAGCAGGGTCTCCGTGAGGCGCCGCTGGTTCTCGGTGTCGCGGCGCGGGTTGCGCAGGTGCTCCGCCAGGGCCTCGTGGTACAGCCGGAAGACCGACCGCTCATCACCGCAGGGCACCTCCACGACGTAGGCCCCGGCATACCGGAACAGCCACTCGATGTCGTCGTCGGAGCACGGTACCCCCGACAGCGCCGTCGCCAGCGACGCCCACAGCGAGTCCCAGGGCAGCCCGTCCCCTTCCGCGTACGCGAGCGGAGCGAGAAGACGCCTGACCTTGGCCTCGTCCGTGCCGTAGCGCGCCAGGTACGCGTCGAAGGCCTGCCCCGCCTCCGTCGGCAGCCGCTTTTGCCAGTCCGGGTCGGTGAGGTCGACCGTCAGATCGCCGTGCGCCACCGCCCGCACGGTCATCCTGGCGACCAGGAAGGACTGCCCGGCCCGTGCGGCCACGGCGGCCGCGATCGTTCTCAGGGTGCCGGCCGCGTACCCGCGCCCGGACAGACCCGATGCCCGCAGAAAGCCGTACGCGTACTCCTCGACGTCCACCTGCCGGGAGTAGCCCTCGGTGTCCAGATCGATGACCTCCACCGCGCTGCCCAGCGCGGGCAGTGTCTCCCGACGGGTGCCCACGATCAGCCGCAGACGGGGCAACGTGGTGAGAGGACGCAGCAGTTCACGGGCGATGCGCAGTGGCTCGGTGCCGCTCACACCGGTTCCGGCCTCGTCCAGGGCGTCGATGAGGACCGTGTGCGAGGTCGTGCGGTCGGCGAGCTCGGCGAGCAGCTGGTGCGGGGTGTCCGCGTCGATGTCCACGGCCGCGGCCAGCCGGCTCGTGAGCGATTCGAGGTTCGTACCGCGTGCGTGGATCGCGGTGGTGACACACCCGGCCGGCGGCACCATGTACTCCGGAGTGGAGGAGCGTGCCGTCGCGTCAGGATCGGACAGTGCCAGCAGGCGGCCCAGTAACGCGGACTTGCCGGACCCGGGACTTCCCGTGACCACGCGGGCCCGGCCGTCGTGCTGCGGTTCGCGCAGCCATCCGGCGAGGGTGGCCAGGGCCTGGTGCCGTCCGGTGAAGAAGTCGCCCTTTTCGCTGGCGTATTCGACCCCGCGGCTTCGCGGATCGAAGTGCGCGGTCCACTCGCGAGCGGTCTGCACGTCCACCAGGGACGGGGACAAGTCCGGCCGGTGGTCGGGGTTCGGGAAGAACGGCGGCGGCGTGCGCACCTCCGCGGCATGGCAGCGGGCGCTCTGATGGGGGTGATGCTCGTGCAGATAAGCGTCGATGCGGTTGGTGATGTCCAGGAAGTCCAGATGGGGCTGGCGCATTCCGGCCCGGCTGTGGCGGACGGCTTCCTCCAGGGCCGAGACGAAGGCGTGATCCACGGCCTCCTCCCGGGCCCGCGCCGAGGCGAGAAGCCACAGACCGTCACTGTCGTCTCCTCGCAGCGCCGTCAAGTCGAGTGCGGCCGCGCCCATTTCGGCGGTGCCGGCGCCGGCATGACAGGTGTCGAGGATCAGCAGGGCATGCCCGACGGGTGAAGCGGTGACGATACCGGCGAGGTCGCTCGACCGGATCGCCGTGCCCTGAGGACGCTCGATGCGGCTGCCCCCGCACATGAGGTAGTGGTCGCGCCGCCGAGGGTGCCTCATGCCGTGCCCCGCGTAATAGACGACGAGCACGTCCCGGTCGGAGCGGTCCGGGTGCTCCAGCCAGTCCTCCAACTCGCCGAGCAGATGCTGTGAGCGGGGCGCGGAGCTCAGATGCGGCAGGATCCGTGTGTAGCCGAAGCCCTCGAACAGGGCTGCGACACGTTCGACGTCCTCGTCGACCCCCGGGAGTTCCATGAGGTGAGGGTCGTCGGGGTAGTGCCGGGTGCCCGCCACGAGGATGTGGCGGCGGAACCCCGGTTCGCGGTGCGGTGCCTCGCCGGTGCCGTTCACCGCGCCAGGCCGCCCGCGATCGCCGTACCCGTCTCCACCGCGGTCAGATATGCCGTCATCTCGTGCATGGTCGTCCCGTTGTGCACCAGGTGGTCCACGACTCGGGGGCCGAAGCGCGGGGCGAGTTCATGGACGAGGGCGACGATGTCGGAGGCGTCGGCGACGTTGTGCCAGTGCCCCACGGCCCTCGGCCAGACGCCTGTGCCATCGGCAGGTGCCGGGTCGAGACGGTCGAAGGCGAGATGGCGGATGCCCAGCGGGGAACCGAGCGTCACCAGTGTCAGCGGCTGTTGTGCGGTCAGGGAGCACAGGGCCTCGTAGGCGACAACCGAGCCCAGCGAGTGGGCGACCACGACACGGGTGTCCGGGGCGATGAGTTCGAGGACCCGCGAGCGTGCCTCCTTGCGGAGAGCCGGTTCCTCGAAGTACCGGCGGAACTGCTTGAGCGCGGCGATCAGGAACGTGTCCGAGACCGACCTGAAGAAGCGGGTGCGGGTCAGCGCGTCCAGTGCCCGCCGAACGGCGGCGATCCGTAAGGGCCGCGAGGCCGCGTAGCCGAGCACGCCGCGTCCGGAGTCCTGTGGGCCGAGGACCGCGGGGTCACGTCGGGAAGCCTCCTGCCACCAGGCGAGAAGCAGATCGGTCTCCAGCCCCTCGGCGACGTCCTCCGCCTCGTACTGGAGTGCTCCGCCACGGGCGCCGGGCCGTCGGAACAGGTCCCCGTAGCCCGCGCACAGGACGTCGTCCGGCGTCAGGGGGGTGATGTGCGCCGAGAGTTCGCCGTCTCCCCGCAGTGCGAGGTTCACCCCGCCCGTGAGGGCCGGAGCCAGTGAGGTGTGCAGCGTCTCTCCGGTTTCCAGATGCTTGCCGACCCCATGCACCACTACGACACGTGCCACTCTCGCCCCCGCACCCTCCTCGACGAACCGCCCGATCACCATAGGTCCACGGCGCCGCGGTCGTGGCGGGATTCACCGGACCGAGGGCGACCCGGGCCCGTTCCGGCGCGGGGTGCCGGGTCGCGCGGGGTCAGGTGCCGGCCGCGGCGAGGCCGCCGAGCACGATCGCGGCGAAGCGTCGCGCCCAGTCCTCGTCGACGGGCTCGGCGCTGACCAGGGTGCGGTGGACCACCGCACCCGCGACCACGTCGAAGATCAGGTCGGCCGTGCGCGAGGCGGCTTCCGGGTCTGTCTCGGGGGGCAGCTCGCCGCGTTGCGCGGCGCGTGCCCGGCCCTCGACGACCAGGCACTTCTGGCGGTCGACGATCGAGGCGCGGATGCGTTCGCGCAACGCCTCGTCCCGGGTCGACTCCGCCACCACCGCCATCAGGCCGCTCTTCGCCTCCGGGCGGTCCAGGATCGCCGCGAACTGCAGCACCACTCCCTCGATGTCCGCGGCGAGGCTGCCCCGGTCGGGCAGCTCCAGCTCGTCGAACAGGGCCGCCACCGCGTCCACCACCAGCTCGTTCTTGCCCGCCCAGCGGCGGTACAGGGTCGTCTTCGCGACTCCCGCGCGGGTCGCGACATCCCCCAGCGTGAGCTTCGACCAGCCCAGCTCGACGAGTGCTTCCCGGGTCGCCGCCAGGATCGCGGCGTCCGCGGCGGCGCTGCGAGGGCGCCCGGTGCGGGCGGCGGACGTGCGGCTCTCCATGTCAGTGACCTTATCCGGCGTTGTGTTCCCGCCAATATCCGTGCGTTGTGTGAACTCGTGAGGGAGATCACCGGTGTACTGGTCACAGAGACCCCCGCGGACAGTTACGCTACGACTCGTAGCGAAAGCGCGTCCAAGTGGCGCGCCGATGAGCGACGACCACGTGCGCCGGGTGGGGACCCGGCGCGGACCACGACCGGCCCGGTACGGCTTTCACAGCGCTTTTCACAGCGGCGTTTCGGAGGGGGGAGGATGTACTCATGCAGCCACGGAACATGTCCATGAGCGGAGTCGTCGACCTCGCCGCGGTGAAGGCCGCCCAGGAGGCCAAGACGAAGGCGGAGCAGGCGCGCGCCGAAGCGGCCCGGCAGGGCGGGGGAGGGGCGGTCTCCCCGGCCGACCTCGTCATCGACGTCGACGAGGCGGGGTTCGAGCGTGACGTCCTTCAGCGCTCCACCGAGGTGCCGGTCGTCATCGACTTCTGGGCCGAGTGGTGCCAGCCCTGCAAGCAGCTGAGCCCGGTCCTGGAGCGGCTGGCCCGCGAGTACAACGGCCGCTTCGTCCTCGCCAAGATCGACGTCGACGCCAACCAGATGCTGATGCAGCAGTTCGGCGTCCAGGGGATCCCGGCGGTCTTCGCCGTCGTCGCCGGTCAGGCGCTTCCCCTCTTCCAGGGTGCCGCCCCCGAGCAGCAGATCCGGGCGACCCTCGACCAGCTGGTCCAGGTCGCCGAGCAGCGCTTCGGCCTGACCGGTCTGGCCGTCGACCCCGACGCCGAGCCGGGCGAGACCCCGGTGGCCGCCGAGGTGCCGGCGGGTCCCTACGACGCACTGCTCGAAGCGGCGGTGCAGGCCCTGGACGCGGGCGATCTGGGCGGTGCGATCCAGGCCTACAAGAACGTGCTGAGCGACGACCCGGGCAACACGGAGGCCAAGCTGGGGCTCGTCCAGGCCGAGTTGCTCAAGCGGGTGCAGGATCTGGACCCGCAGCAGGTGCGCAAGGAGGCCGCGGAGAAGCCCGCCGACGTGCCGGCGCAGATCGCCGCGGCGGACCTGGATCTCGTGGGCGGACACGTGGAGGACGCGTTCGGGCGGCTCATCGACACCGTGCGCCGTACGGCGGGGGAGGACCGGGACGCCGCGCGGCTGCGGCTGCTGGAGCTCTTCGAGGTGGTCGGCGCCGAGGACCCGCGTGTGACCGCGGCGCGACGGGCACTCGCGAGAGCCTTGTTCTGACCAGTCGTTAAACGCCCGGCCATGTGATGCCCGGGTGAAAGATTCGCCGCCAGAGGCGCACAGCGGCCGCGCTTTACCAAATCTTGGTAATCGCGGCCGCTGTTACTGCGAGTAAGTCGCACCCCTTTTTCTGTCGGGTTCTGTCCGTACTTCAACCGTTTCGTCATCTCCTTTTGTGGCACTCAGAGTCGCCGGACGAGACCAGGAGGTCGTTGTTCGGTTATCCGGCCGTTACTAGTGAGTAACGAACCCCCTTGCGGGGGCGGCGAGAATGCACCACGATCGGCCACGCTCGGTCCATCGCCGTACCCGACAACCAGCCGGGGCAACGGGTTTCTCGTGGGTCCCCACCGAGCAGGAGCCGGCGGCAGTGGCGTCGGCTCCTGGACAGGGGGGTCTCCGCTGCGGCGGAGCCTGTCCGGCAGGTTGTGCGTGATGCGTGTCAGGCGCGACCAGTGGTTGTCGCTCGGGGGTGATCGCCGGTGATTCGGGCGCAGTTCGCGCCGCCGAGCGCAGGCGCTCTCCTTCCCGAGGACGTAGCACTTCTCCCATCCCTGCCCGGCTGAGCCGCCGAGAGGTAGCGAGCTGGGGCCAGGAGATGTACGTCCGAGAAGGAGGAAATATGGAGTCCCAGGTGCGTGGCGGGACCAGATGGAAGCGGTTCGCTGTGGTCATGGTGCCCAGCGTTGCCGCGACGGCAGCGATAGGTGTGGCCCTGGCGCAGGGTGCTCTGGCCGCTTCGTTCAGCGTGTCGGGCCAGCAGTTCAAGGTGACCGCCACCCAGCTCGAGGGCTGGGGCTTCGAGCAGTACGGAGCGGTCGACAGCGGCTACACGCTCGACGGCAAGAAGACGGCTCACCCCGTCGCCGTCTCGGCGTTCAAGAAGGCCGAGATCACGGACCTGTGCCAGTCCGTGGTCACCCCGATCCCGGTGCTCGGTGACGTCACGCTGACGCTGACGGCCGGCGGGGCGGGCCACCCCAAGGTCGAGGCGCAGAACATCTACATCGATGTCAACGACCTCAAGGCCGACGCCAGGTTCGACGACATCGACATCGGTGTGGCCGCCGGCGACACGGGTGCCGACAAGGGTGGCAAGGGCCCGGGCATGAAGGGCGGCGGCGAGCAGTCCAACCCGTACGGATTCGCCCAGCAGGCGAAGCACGCGGTGCTGAGCGACGTCGACCAGCACGCCTGGGCGACCACGGCAGGCACCTTCACGCTGAGCGGGCTCAACATGAGCCTGTCGAAGGGCGCCAACGAGTGCCAGGTCAAGCACTGAGTACTCGGTGACGGGCGGGGGAGCCGACGGCGCCCCCGCCCGTTCCACCTTCAACCGCTCCTTCACACACCCCCCACACCCCTCGCACCACCACCCACAGCAACGCTGCACCAGGGAGCTGTTTTCCATGAGCGCCGAGACTTCTGCTGCCGAGCCCGGTCAGTTCACCCACCGGAGGCTGCAGTTCCGCGTCTGGCGGGGCGCGAGGCCGTTCTGGGCCGGACTGTTCGTCCTGCTTGGTGGCTTCCCGATCCTCTACTTCCCGTACGCGCACCTGCAGCTCGGTCACCTGACGCTGGCCATGGCCACCACCGGGGGCGCCGGTTCCCTGATCATCGGTGTGCTGCTGATAGTCCTCGGCATCAGCCTCTGGTTCCAGAAGCACGTCCGCACGTTCGCGGGTGTCGCGGCGATCCTGCTGGCGCTGGTCTCCCTCCCCGTGTCCAACTTCGGCGGCTTTGTCGTGGGCTTCCTGTTCTCCCTGATCGGCGGAGCCATGGCCGTGTCCTGGGCGCCGGGCGTGCCGCCCGCGGAGCAGCCGGTGCAGGCGGCGGGTGACGGCGATGCCCCCGAGGCTGTCCCGGGCGGGGTGAACGAGCCGCAGGACCTGACCAAGACGACCCCGGTCAACGGGACGAACGGGAGGCACAGTGCCGGCTGACGAGGTGACCCACGGGACGGACGTGGACGCGTCCCGTGCGAGAACCGGGCCGCGCCACGCGGCCCCCAGGAAGCCGCTGTTCACCAGGTTCCACGTGCCGGCAGGCAAGGCGATAGCGCTGGCGGCGATGCCGACGGCGGTCCTCATGGGGATGGGGCTGACGCCGACGCTCGCGCGCGCCGACGACCACCCGTCGTCGAAGACCTTGACGGCCGACGAGTACCAGAAGTGTGTCGAGGTCCTGGACAAGTCCAAGGACTCGAAGGACTCCAAGGACGCGTCGGCCACGCCGTCGCCGTCCGCCTCGGCGAGCACGTCGAAGCCCGCCGACACGGCGGAGCCGGAGCCCTCGGCCTCCTCGGACAAGGCGTCGGACAAGACGTCCGAGAGCACGTCGGGCAAGCCCTCTTCGTCGGATTCAGGTTCCGACGACAAGGCCGCGCCCGCACCGTCCGCGTCCTCCGCGAGCGGCTCCGGTACGTCGTCGGGCGGCGGCTCCACGCCCAGCCCGTCGGCCTCCGCGAGCCATGGGGGTTTGCTGGACGGCATCGGCAGCGCCCTCAAGGACGTCCTCACGCCCGGCGGCACCTCGTCGGGAAGCGAGGCTGCGAGCTCCACGCCGTCGCCGTCCGCCTCGGCGTCCGCGACCCAGGACACCAAGGACACCACGGGAACCAAGGACAGCAGCGGCACGTCCGAGTCGTCCTCCGTCACCAAGACGGCGGAGAAGGTCACCGACACGGTCAAGGACACCGTGAAGGACACGACGGACACGGCGACGAAGGCGGCGTCCGAGGCCACCAAGGCGGCCGACGACGCGGTGAAGGCGGCGGAGTCCGCGACTCCGAGTCCGTCCGCGAGTTCCAGTCCCCCCGCGGACTGCGTCGCGGCCACCGACGACGAGGGCGGCGTCGAGAAGACCCTGGCGCTGCCCGACAAGCCCTGGCACCTCGAGGCCAGCTCGCTGCTGCTCAACGGCGCCGACTACCAGGGCATCGTCAAGGTGCGCACCGCCAACGGCACCGTCAAGAGGGTCCTGAAGTACGTCATCTCCAACGGCACCGACATCGGTGATCTGCATCAGCTCGTCGACGGCCAGAAGGGCGAGACGTACCACGTCCAGGCCGCCAAGGGCTCGAAGTCGACCATCCGTGACGGCAAGACGGTGATGTACACCGAGAGCATCTCCGGCAATCTGCTGGGCCTGATCCCGGTCACGTTCAGCCCGGACAACCCGCCGCCGCTGAACATCCCGATCATCTACTTCACCAACGTGAAGGTCACCCAGGCCGGCCAGTTCGGCGGCACGCTGACCGTTCCCGGCATGCACCAGTACATCACCGGCGCGAGCTGAGCACCTCTCAAGACCATTCCGGGAGCCGCAAGAGACGAGGGCGCCCCCTGTCACAGGGGGCGCCCTCGTCGTCGTGCCGTTGGCGGGACGTCAGCGGCGGCCGTCCTCGCCCAGGTGGTGGACGCGGACCATGTTCGTGGTGCCGGGGACGCCGGGCGGGGAGCCGGCGGTGATGACCACGATGTCGCCGTCGTTGAACCGCTTGAGCCGTACCAGGTGATGGTCGACCAGGTCGACCATCTCGTCGGTGCTGTTCACGAACGGCACGACGTGCGACTCCACGCCCCAGCTCAGCGTCAGCTGGTTGCGGGTGGACTCGTCCGTGGTGAATGCCAGGATCGGCTGGCAGGCCCGGTAGCGGGACAGCCGGCGGGCGGTGTCGCCGGACTTGGTGAAGGCCACCAGGCCCTTGCCGCCCAGGAAGTCCGCGATCTCGGCCGCCGCACGCGCCATCGAACCGCCCTGCGTCCGCGGCTTCTTGCCCGGGACCAGCGGCTGGAGACCCTTGGAGAGCAGCTCCTCCTCGGCGGCCTGGACGATCTTCGACATCGTCTTGACCGTCTCGACCGGGTACGCGCCGACGCTGGACTCGGCCGACAGCATGACCGCGTCGGTGCCGTCGAGGATGGCGTTGGCCACGTCGGAGGCCTCGGCGCGGGTCGGACGGGAGTTGGTGATCATCGACTCCATCATCTGGGTCGCCACGATCACCGGCTTGGCGTTGCGGCGGCACAGCTCGATGAGCCGCTTCTGCACCATCGGGACCTTCTCGAGCGGGTATTCGACGGCCAGGTCGCCGCGGGCGACCATCACACCGTCGAACGCCATCACGACGTCCTCCATGTTCGCCACCGCCTGCGGCTTCTCCACCTTGGCGATGACCGGGACGCGGCGTCCCTCCTCGTCCATGATGCGGTGGACGTCCTTGACGTCGTTGGCGTCCCGCACGAAGGAGAGCGCGACCATGTCGCAGCCCATGCGCAGCGCGAACCGCAGGTCGTCGATGTCCTTCTCGGACAGCGCCGGGACGTTCACCGCCGCGCCGGGCAGGTTGATGCCCTTGTGGTCGGAGATGACGCCGCCCTCGATGACGATCGTCTTGACCCGGGGGCCCTCGACGTTCACGACCCGCAGCTCGACGTTGCCGTCGTTGATCAGGATCTGGTCGCCCTTGGAGACGTCGCCCGGCAGGCCCTTGTAGGTGGTGCCGCAGATCGACTTGTCGCCCGGCACGTCCTCCGTGGTGATGGTGAACTCGTCACCGCGCACCAGCTCGACGGGACCCTCCGCGAAGGTCTCCAGGCGGATCTTCGGGCCCTGAAGGTCGGCGAGGACGCCGATGGCCCTGCCGGTCTCGGCCGAGGCGGCACGGACGCGGTCGTACCGGCCCTGGTGCTCTACGTGGGTGCCGTGGCTGAAGTTGAAGCGGGCCACATTCATGCCGGCTTCGATCAGCGCGACGAGCATTTCGTGGGAGTCGACCGCGGGGCCGAGAGTACAGACGATTTTCGAACGGCGCATGGGGCGATCCTATCGGTTTGTTTCGGCGCGGAATATTCCGTCTGGCGGAAAATACAAATGGGCGGGTCGGCGCTCAGGCGAGACCGCTCGAATTGCTAGTCGACCTTTCCGACCAGTGCGTAGGTCTGCGTGGCGATCTCCAGTTCCTCGTCGGTCGGCACCACCGCGACCGCCACCCGCGCGGACGCGGGCGAGATCAGCCGGGGCGCGTCGCCGCGTACGGCGTTCAGGCCGTCGTCCACCGCCAGGCCCAGCTCCTCCAGGCCCGCCACGGCGGCCGCGCGCACCGCGGCCGCGTTCTCTCCCACACCCGCCGTGAAGGCGACCGCGTCCACCCGGCCGAGTACCGCGTAGTACGCGCCGATGTACTTCCTCAGCCGATGGATGTAGATGTCGAAGGCGAGCCGTGCCTCCTGGTCGCCCTCGTCGATCCGGCGCTGAATCTCCCGCATGTCGTTGTCGCCGCACAGGCCGAACAGACCGCTCCTTTTGTTGAGAAGAGTGTCGATCTCGTCCATGGACATTCCGCCAACGCGCTCCAAATGGAAGATGACGGCGGGGTCCAGGTCGCCCGAGCGCGTCCCCATCACCAGCCCCTCCAGGGGGGTGAGCCCCATGGAGGTCTCCACGCACCGTCCGCCCCGGACCGCCGAGGCGGACGCCCCGTTGCCCAGGTGCAGCACGATGACGTTGACCTCCTTCGGCGCCTTGCCGAGCAGCCCGGCGGTCGCCCGGGACACATACGCGTGCGAGGTGCCGTGGAAGCCGTACCGCCGGATGCGATGCCGGTCGGCGATCTTCGGGTCGATCGCGTAGCGCGCCGCCGACTCGGGCATCGTCGTGTGGAACGCGGTGTCGAAGACGGCGACCTGCGGCAGGTCGGGCCGCAGCGCCATGGCCGTCCGGATGCCGGTCAGGTTGGCCGGGTTGTGCAGCGGCGCCACCGGGATCAGCCGCTCGATCTCGGTGAGCACGGCGTCGTCGATGACGGTGGGCTCGGTGAAGAACATTCCGCCGTGCACCACCCGGTGGCCGATGGCGGCCAGCTCGGGAGAGTCGAGCCCCAGCCCGTCCCTGTCCAGCTCCTCGGCGACCGCCTTCAGCGCGGACTGGTGGTCGGCGATCGGCCCGTGGTGCTCGCGGGTCTCGCCCGTGGTGAGCGCCGTGTGCTTGAGCCGGGACGTCTGCTCGCCGATGCGCTCGACGAGGCCCGCGGCCAGCCGGCTGCGGTCGCGCATGTCCAGCAGCTGGTACTTCACCGACGACGAGCCGGAGTTGAGGACGAGGACGCGGGAGGGGCTCACTGGGCGGTTGCCTTCTCGTGCGGGGTCTGGGCCTGGATCGCGGTGATCGCGACCGTGTTGACGATGTCCTGGACGAGGGCGCCCCGGGACAGGTCGTTGACGGGCTTGCGCAGGCCCTGGAGGACCGGGCCGACGGCGATCGCGCCGGCCGAGCGCTGCACGGCCTTGTAGGTGTTGTTGCCGGTGTTGAGGTCCGGGAAGACCAGCACGGACGCCTGCCCGGCGACCTCCGAGTCCGGCAGCTTGGTCGCCGCGACGGAGGGCTCGACCGCGGCGTCGTACTGGATCGGGCCCTCGGTCTTCAGATCGTCGCGGCGCAGCCGCACCAGCTCGGTGGCCTTGCGGACCTTGTCGACGTCGGCGCCGGAGCCGGAGGTGCCGGTGGAGTACGACAGCATCGCGATCCGCGGCTCCACCCCGAACTGCTCGGCGGTCGCGGCCGACTGGATGGCGATGTCGGCGAGCTGCTCGGCGTTCGGGTCGGGGTTCACCGCGCAGTCGCCGTAGACGAGCACCTTGTCGGCCAAGCACATGAAGAACACCGAGCTGACGATCTTCGTATCGGGCTTGGTCTTGATGATCTCGAACGCGGGCCGGATGGTGGCGGCCGTGGAGTGCACGGAGCCGGAGACCATGCCGTCGGCGAGGCCCTGCCGGACCATGAGGGTGCCGAAGTAGTTCACGTCGGCGACCACGTCGTACGCCAGCTCCACGGTCACGCCCTTGTGGGCGCGCAGCTTCGCGTACTGCTCGGCGAAGGTGTCCCGCAGCTCCGAGGTGGCCGGGTCGATCAACTGGGAGTCGCCGAGGTCGATGCCGAGGTCGGCGGCCTGCTTGCGGATCCGGTCGACGGGTCCGAGCAGCGTCAGGTCGCACACGCCACGGCGCAGCAGCACCTCGGCGGCGTGCAGCACGCGCTCCTCGGTGCCCTCGGGGAGGACCACCCTGCGCTTGTCCGCGCGGGCCCGTTCGAGCAGCTTGTGCTCGAACATCATCGGCGTGACCCGGTCGCTGCTCGGGGCGGACACCCGGGTCAGGAGGCCGGCGGTGTCGACGTACCGCTCGAAGAGCCCGAGCGCCCGTTCCGCCTTGCGCGGGGTGGCCGCGTTCAGCTTGCCCTCCAGGGAGAAGAGCCGGGCGGCGGTGGGGAAGCTGTTGCCGGCCACCGCGATCACCGGGGTGCCCGGGGCGAGGCGCGCGGCCAGGGTGAGGATCTCGTCGCTGGGCACCTCGTCCAGGGTGAGCAGCACACCGGCGATCGGCGGGGTGCCGGCGCTGTGGGCGGCGAGCGAGCCGACGACGAGGTCGGCGCGGTCGCCCGGGGTCACCACCAGGCAGCCCGGGGTCAGGGCGCTCAGGAAGTTCGGCAGCATGGCGCCGCCGAAGACGAAGTCGAGGGCGTCGCGGGCCAGCCCCGATTCGTCACCGAGCAGCACCCTCGCGCCGAGGGCGTGGGTGATCTGGCCGACCGTCGGGGCCGAGAGCGCGGGCTCGTCGGGAACGACGTAACAGGGCACCGGGAGGCGGGAGTCGAGCCGCTCGGCTATCTCGTCCCGGTCCTCGCGGGCGACCCGGTTGGCGACCATCGCGAGCACGTCGCAGCCCAGTCCCTCGTAGGCGCGGTAGGCGTTGCGCACCTCGGCACGCACCGACTCGGGGGTCTGCTTCCGCCCGCCGACGACGGGGATCACCGACGCGCCGAACTCGTTGGCGAGCCGGGCGTTGAGGGACAGCTCGTCCGGGACCTGGGTGTCGGCGAAGTCGGTGCCGAGCACGAGGACGACGTCGTAGTCGCGCGCCACCGCGTGGAACCGGTCGACGAGGGCCGACACCAGCTCGTCCGTGCCCCGTTCGGCCTGGAGCGCGGACGCCTCCTCGTAGTCCATGCCGTACACGGTCGCCGGGTCCTGGGACAGCCGGTACCGGGCGCGCAGCAGCTCGAAGAGGCGGTCGGGGCCGTCGTGGACGAGTGGGCGGAACACGCCCACCCGGTCGACCTGCCGGGTCAGGAGCTCCATCACCCCCAGCTCGACGACCTGGCGGCCGTCGCCGCGGTCGATCCCGGTCACGTACACGCTGCGCGTCACGTGGGCTCTCCGTTTCGTCTCTCGGGTGGGGGTCCTTGACCGTTCCTGGGTTGATTTGTGGGGTTCTGTGAGGCGAGGAAAGTCCTCCGTGAGGGTGAGCAGAACCCTCTTGACAATACCCCTGCGCCTGGATTAGGCGCCCGTCAGGACTCGGGAGTGGACGGGCGGTTCGAGGCGGGCGGGGCGGGCGCGGCACCGGCCTGTGACCCGTGAAACAATCGGATTGGCTCACCGGTATCGACAGCGAGCAGGAGACACAGCACGATGCGCATCGGAGTCCTCACCGCGGGCGGCGACTGTCCCGGCCTGAACGCAGTGATCCGGTCGGTCGTCCATCGAGCGGTAGCGCAGTACGACGACGAGGTCATCGGCTTCGAGGACGGCTACCGGGGCCTCCTCGAGGGCCACTACCGTGCCCTCGACCTCGACGCCGTCAGCGGCATCCTGGCGCGCGGCGGAACCATTCTCGGCTCCTCCCGTCTGGAGCGTGACCGTCTGCGCGAGGCGTGCGAGAACGCCTCCGACATGATCCGTGACTTCGGGATCGACGCCCTCATCCCGATCGGCGGCGAGGGCACGCTCACCGCGGCCCGGATGCTCTCGGACGCGGGTCTGCCGGTGGTCGGTGTGCCGAAGACCATCGACAACGACATCTCGTCCACGGACCGCACCTTCGGCTTCGACACCGCCGTGACCGTGGCCGCCGAGGCCATGGACCGCCTGAAGACGACGGCCGAGTCCCACCAGCGGGTGATGGTCGTGGAGGTCATGGGCCGCCACGCGGGGTGGATCGCGCTGGAGTCGGGCATGTCGGCCGGCGCGCACGGCATCTGTCTGCCCGAGCGCCCCTTCGACCCCGCCGACCTGGTCAAGATGGTCGAGGAGCGCTTCGCCCGCGGCAAGAAGTTCGCGGTGATCTGCGTCGCCGAGGGCGCGCACCCCGCCGAGGGCACCATGGACTACGGCAAGGGCGAGATCGACCAGTACGGCCACGAGCGCTTCCTGGGCATCGGCACCGCTCTGGCCTACGAGCTGGAGAGGCGGCTCGGCAAGGAGGCCAAGCCGGTCATCCTCGGCCACGTCCAGCGCGGCGGCACGCCGACCGCCTACGACCGGGTGCTCGCGACCCGCTTCGGCTGGCATGCCGTCGAGGCGGCGCACCGCGGCGAGTTCGGCATGATGACGGCGCTGCGCGGCACGAATATCGTGATGGTGCCGCTGGCGGAGGCGGTGACCGAGCTGAAGACGGTGCCCAGGGACCGGATGGACGAGGCGGAGTCGGTGTTCTAGCCGCCCGGCGGCGTCAGGAGGTCCTCTCGACCGTGGACCAGAAGGTCCCGACGATGTGGTCGAGGTAGTCCCGGCCGGCCTCGCCGGAGTCCGTCGCGGCGGCCGTGGCGCCCCAGTTGAGCGTGGCGACCATCTGCCCCTGGTAGTCGGCGTGCATCTCCTCGAGGACGTCCTCCAGCAGGTGCCGGTCCAGGGACAGCAGCTTGCCGAGCGGGCGGACGTACGCCCGCCAGCGGGTGGTGACCGCGCTGCGCAGCAGTTCGGCGAGCCGGCCGTCGCGTCCGGTGACGGTGATGAAGTCGGGCAGGGTCAGTTCCAGCACGCCGGCGAGGGCGGCGGACTGCCGGTCGTTGCCGCGCCACTCGCCCGCCTCCTCCATCCTCACGTAGGCGAGGAGTTCGATCCCCACGGCGCGCGCGACGTCCTCCGGGGCGAGCCCGCGCGCGACACGGTGCTCGCGCAGGGTACGTGGCGCGCCGATGAGTTCGGCGGGAGAGCACCACAACATGCCCGCCAGCGCGGTGAGTTCGGGGACGCTCGGGGCGGTGATCCCGCGCTCCCAGGCGATCACCAGGTCGACGGTCACATAGGGGAGCCCGTACGAGGAGCGCATGCCGTAGGCGACGTGCTCGGGGCTCATTCCGAGCGCCGCCCGCAGTCTCCGGGCGGCCAGGGCGTTGAACGGGGGAGTGGGGGGAGTGGGCTGCTGAGCCTGCGGTCGGTGCACGCGGCACAACGTAGGGGCGCGGGGCTGCGATGACTACGGTCTGTTCGGCCACACTCACGGATTGTAGGAACATACGGTTTCGGTCGTCCGGGGTTTGACGGCCGCGGCTCGTGGCCGGCGGGTCCGGGAAGGCCGGGGAGGCGGGACGCTCTGGGCAGGGCGGCACTCCCGCGGGCGGCGCGGACGACGTCGGGCAAGGTGACGGGGCATATGCGCATGCGGCGCGGCGGTGACCGGCGTCCCGCACCGCTCGCGCCGGGTGACGACGGGACCGGACGGGACGGCCCGGGGAGGCGGGGTCGGGCGGGATTGAGCGGACACGGGGAGCCGGTACGTCAGGCCGGAGGCGGGGGACAAGGGGCGCGGGCGAGCGGCGCGGGCGGCGCGAACCCGTCGGTGCCGCGCCGTGCCGGGCTGCGGGACCGCCTCGATACCGCCGCCAAGTGGTGACTGGGTCAGCGCGATCTCCGCTGACCCCGCTCTGTGAAGAGCGGCCGGGGCAGCTGACCCCCGCCCCGCCCTCGCGACCGTAAGGCGGGACGGCGTGCATGACGCCCTCCCATGGACGCCCTTCCCCCCGGCTCCCCCGGCTCCCCCGGCTCCCCCGGCTCTCCCGGCTTCTGCGGCGAGTCGGGTCGCTCGGCTCCCCGGGCGTTCGCCGTCCCGCTCACCGCGTCCCTCCCGCCGCCCGGACCCACCGGTACACCAGCTCCGGTCGCCCCACCTGCCCGTACAGCGGACTGCGCCCCGCCCGGCCCGCCTCCACCAGATGCTCCAGATAGCGGCGGGCGGTGATCCGGGAGATGCCGACGGCCTCGGCGACCCCCGCGGCCGTGAGCCCCTCCTCGCAGTCCCGCAGCGCACCGGTCACCCGCTCCAGCGTCGGGGCGCTCAGTCCTTTGGGCAGCGCCGCCGGTGCCGGCGCCCGCAGCGTGGCCAGTGCCCGGTCCACCTCCTCCTGGCCGCTCGCCTCACCCGCCGCGCCCCGGAACTCCGCGTACCGCACCAGCCGGTCCCGCAGCGTCGCGAAGGTGAACGGCTTCAGCACGTACTGGACCACTCCCAGCGACACCCCTTCCCGCACCACCGCCAGGTCCCGCGCCGACGTCACCGCGATCACGTCCGCGTGGTACCCGGCGGCCCGCAGGGAACGCGCCAGCTGAAGGCCGTGCACATCCGGCAGATGGAGGTCCAGCAGGAGCAGGTCGACGGGCGTCCGGTCCAGCATGCGCCGCGCCTCCGCGCCCGTGTGCGCCTTGCCCACCGCGGTGAAGCCCGGCACCCGGCCCACGTACATCACATGGGCGTCGGCGGCGACCGGGTCGTCCTCCACGACGAGGACGCGGATGGGCACGCTCATACGTCACCTCCGGGCAGGGCGGGCTCGGCGCAAGCCCCGGGAACCTCCTCGGTCTCCCCCGAGGCCGCCCCCACGGTAGGCAACGGGATCCGCGCCTCGAACTCGGCCCCGCCTCCCGCGGCCCCGGACACGGTCAGCGTGCCCTCGTGGCGGCGTACCGTCTGGCGGACCAGTGCCAGGCCGAGGCCCCGGCCGCCGGTCACGGTCGCCGGCTTGGTCGACCAGCCGCGCCGGAACACCGCCTCCGTGTGCGCGGGATCGACTCCGGCCCCCGTGTCCGACACCCGCAGGACCAGCTCCGCATCCTCCGCGCAGGCGGTCACCGTGACCCGCGCTCCCCCGGAGCCCTGCGCCGCGTCCACCGCGTTGTCGATCAGGTTGCCGAGGATCGTGACCAGGTCCCGGGCCGGGAGCGACGCAGGCAGCAGCCCGTCGTCGATACGGCTGTCCTGCGATATCACCAGCTCCACGCCCCGCTCGTTGGCCTGCGCCGCCTTGCCGAGCAGCAGGGCCGCGAGCACCGGCTCGTTCACGGCGGCGACCACCTGGTCCGTGAGCGCCTGCGCCAGTTCCAGTTCGGCCGTGGCGAAGTGGACGGCCTCCTGCGCGCGGCCCAGCTCGATCAGCGAGACGACGGTGTGCAGACGGTTGGCCGCCTCGTGCGCCTGGGAGCGCAGGGCCTGGGTGAAGCCGCGCTCCGAGTCCAGCTCACCCGTCAGCGACTGGAGCTCGGTCACATCGCGCAGGGTGACCACGGTGCCCCGGCGTTCGCCGCCGGAGACCGGGGAGGTGTTGACGACCAGGACGCGTGCCGCCGTCAGATGGACCTCGTCGACCCGGGGCTCGGAGGACAGCAGCGCGCCCGTCAGTGGGGACGGCAGGCCCAGCTCGGCCACGGAGCGGCCGACCACCTCGCCGGTCACCCCGAGCAGCTCCCGGCCGCCGTCGTTGATCAGCGCCACCCGGAACCCGCCGTCCAGCATCAGCAGGCCCTCGCGCACGGCGTGCAGCGCGGCCTGGTGGTAGTCGTGCATACGGCTCAGCTCGGTGGCGTTCATGCCGTGCGTGGAGCGGCGCAGCCGGGCGTTGATCACATAGGTGCCGACGGCGCCCAGGGCCAGGGCCCCGCCCGCCACCGAGACAAGGGTCGTCACCTGTTCCCGGAGCCGGGCCGAGACGGTCTCGACCTTGATGCCCGCGCTCACCAGGCCGACGATCCGGCCGCCGTCGCGGATGGGCGTGACCGCGCGCACGGACGGGCCCAGGGTGCCGGTGTAGGTCTCGGTGAACGACTCGCCCTTCAGCGCGCGGGCGGTGTGGCCGAGGAAGCGCTCGCCGATCAGCGCCGGATGAGGGTGGGTCCAGCGGATGCCCTCCGGGGTCATGATCGTGACGAAGTCGACGCCCGTGTGCCGCTGCACCTGGGACGCGTAAGGCTGGAGCGCCCGC
Source organism: Streptomyces sp. NPDC046931 (assembly GCF_040644655.1). Lineage (NCBI taxonomy): Bacteria > Bacillati > Actinomycetota > Actinomycetes > Kitasatosporales > Streptomycetaceae > Streptomyces > Streptomyces sp. NPDC046931. The sequence goes on along the minus strand of NZ_JBEYWX010000001.1, from coordinate 12,181 downwards.
GTCGGGTCCGGGGTGCGGATCGCCATCCGCACGGAGGGGGCGTCCGCGACCGAGCGGGCCACGGCCATCGCCTGCCGGACGGCCGCGTCCCGGGCCTGGCCGCGGTCGCTGACGTAGGAGAAGAGGGCGTACCCGGCGACGAGCACCGCGATCAGCACGGCCTGCATCGCGAAGAGCTGGCCGGCCAGGCTGCGGGGTCTGGGGAGTCTGGGCGGGCGCATGCGTTCAGTCTGCCTTGCGGTCCCGGATCGTCGTATCGCCGTACGGCGGCTCAGCTCGCCGAAGCCGTACGGCGGCTCCGCTCGCCGAAGCCGTACGGCGGCTCCGCTCGCCGAAGCCGTACGGCGGCCTCCGCTCGCCGTATCGCCCCGCAGCCGTTCCGCTCGCCGTATAAGCGCGAACTAAATGAACGGAAGGGTGACCGCCCTCACAGGGCGGGAGATAGTCACCGCATCCCCCGGGAGCATGCAGCCTCCCGGTCACCGGGAGGACGCCTCCCGGTTTTCCCCGGACGTGAGCCGCACGCCGGATCGATCCGACAATGTCGTCGAGGAGGGGCAGCCGTGGCCAGCACAGCCCGAACGGCACCTGCCGCGCCCGCAGCAAGGCGGGACCGCACCCACTATCTCTACCTCGCGGTGATCGCCGCGGTGGCCCTCGGTATCGCCGTGGGCTTTGCCGCGCCCGATTTCGCCAAGGAGCTGAAGCCGCTCGGCAAGGGCTTCGTGAGCCTGATCAAGATGATGATCTCGCCGATCATCTTCTGCACGATCGTGCTCGGTGTCGGCTCCGTCCGGAAGGCGGCCAAGGTCGGCAAGGTCGGTGGGCTCGCCCTCGGCTACTTCCTCGCGATGTCCGTCGTCGCGCTCGCCATCGGCCTCGTCGTCGGCAATGTCATCCACCCCGGCAGCGGGATGCATCTGACCGAGGCCGTGAAGGGCGTCGGGCACGAGCAGGCCAAGGCCGCCGCCGAGGGACCGGTGGACTTCCTGCTCGGCATCATCCCGACCACCCTGGTGTCGGCCTTCACCCAGGAGCAGGTCCTCCAGACGCTGCTCGTCGCGCTGCTCGTGGGCTTCGCGTTGCAGGCCATGGGGCGCTCCGGCGAGCCGGTCCTGCGCGGGGTCCAGCACATTCAGAAGCTGGTCTTCCGGGTGCTCGCGATGATCATGTGGGCGGCTCCGGTCGGTGCTTTCGGCGCCATGGCGGCCGTGGTGGGCGAGACCGGTGTGGACGCGCTGAAGGCGCTGGCCACGATCATGATCGGGTTCTATGTCACCTGTCTGCTGTTCGTCGGCATCGTGCTCGGCGCGCTGGTACGCGTGGTGGCCAAGGTCAACATCTGGTACCTGCTGAAGTACCTCGGCCGTGAGTTCCTGCTGATCGTGTCCACCTCCTCCTCGGAGTCCGCGCTGCCGCGGCTCATCGCGAAGATGGAGCACCTGGGTGTGGGCCGTCCGGTCGTCGGCATCACGGTGCCGACCGGCTACTCCTTCAACCTCGACGGCACGATGATCTACCTGACGATGGCCTCCCTGTTCATCGCGGACGCGCTGGACCAGCCGATGGGGATCGGGCAGCAGATCGGTCTGCTGCTGTTCATGATGGTCGCCTCGAAGGGCGCGGCCGGTGTCTCCGGTTCCGGTATCGCGGTACTGGCCAGCGGTCTTCAGTCGCACAAGCCCGCCCTGGTGGACGGCGTGGGCCTGATCATCGGCATCGACCGGTTCATGAGCGAGGCCCGTGCCGTGACGAACTTCGCGGGCAACGCGGTCGCCACCCTCCTCATCGGCACCTGGACGGGTGAGGTCGACAAGGAGCGGGTGCAGCGGGTGCTCGCCGGTGAGATCCCCTTCGACGAGCGGACGCTGGTGGACGAGGACGGCGACGCCCGCGCCTCGATGCCCGAGCAGGGTGGCGAGAAGGAGCCGGCCAAGGCCTGAGTCTTCCGCACCCCCGTACTCCGGGCGGCTGGACCGTTCCCCCGTCGACCAGCCGCCCGGTCCGCGATTCACGGATCCCGGAGGGCCGGGCCCCCTGTGGGCCCGGCCCTCCGGTTTCCTCAGGGCCGCCGGGCAGCCGGTCACGGCGCCCGAGGGGGCCCTCAGCCGGTGAGCTTCGCCACCAGCTCGGTGGCCCGGGGGGCGGGTACGCCCACCGCGCTCAGCAGGGTGAGAGCGGCCGAGGGTCCCGCCTCCCGGGCCGGGAGCAGTCCGTCGTTCACTGCCTCCATCAGGGCGAACAGCATCTGCTCGTGCACGTAGGCCAGCGCCTCGGGTGGCAGCGGCGAGACGAACACGCCCTGCTCCAGGCCGTCGGCCAGAACCGCGGCGCACGCCGCGCGGACCGGCGCGAGACGGTCGCGGATGCCCTGCACGGTGACGCTGCGCTGGGCCAGCGCGACCAGGATCCGGTAGCGGTCGGCGACCTCCCACACCGCCAGCGTCGAGCGGGCCACCGCCTCCACCGGGTCCGCCACGCCCACGCGGCCCGCCGCGTGGGCCGCCGCGACCGCCTCCACGGCGCCGTCGACGAGCGTGCCGATGAGCGCCTCACGGCTCGGGAAGTGCCCGTAGACCGTGCGCCGCACGACACCGGCGGCCCGGGCGATCTGGTCCATGGACGCATCGGGGTCGCGCAGCAGCTCGGTGAGCGCGACCTCGAGGATGCGACGGCGGTTGGCATCGGCCCGGCTGGGGTTACCCGTGGTCATGGCTGCCATTCTGCACGGCCCCCGGGCGCGTCCGCGCGCCTGGACGGGCCTTCACCTCCTCCATTTGCACAGCGGTGTGCAACACCGTACATTGCACATGGTTGTGCAACTGCACAGCTCTGTGCAAGTCATCGGCGTGTGAAGTCGCCGACCTGCGCACGCCACTCGGCAACGGAGAAAGAGAAAGGCCCGCACCCATGCGTCTCGTCATGAACGAACCGGTCGAGAGGATGGACCGGCCCTACGCCCGGCGCTGGTGGGCGTTGCTGGTGCTCTGCCTGAGCCTGCTGATCATCGTGATGGCGAACACCGCCCTCACCGTCGCCGCGCCCGACATGACCCAGGACCTCGGCCTGTCCAGCGCCGACCTTCAGTGGGTCATCGACGGCTACACCGTCCCGTACGCGGCCCTGATGCTGCTGCTCGGCGCGATCGGCGACAAGTACAGCCGGCGCGGCGCGCTGGTCCTCGGGCTCGTGGTCTTCGGCGGCGGCGCCGTCTTCGGCTACCTCGCCGACAGCGCCGCGACGGTCATCGCGGCCCGCGCCGTGATGGGCGTCGGCGCCGCGCTGATCATGCCCGCCACCCTCTCCCTTCTCGCCGCCACCTTCCCGCGCGCCGAGCGGGCCAAGGCGATCACCCTGTGGACCGCCACGGCCGGTCTCGCCATCGCGGCGGGTCCGCTGGTCGCCGGGGCGCTCCTCAAGGATCACGGCTGGTCGTCCACGTTCCTGATCAACGTGCCGGTCGCCGCGGTGGCGCTCGTCGCAGCCTTCGTCCTCGTCCCGCCGTCCCGGGCCGCGCACCACGAGCGCATCGACTACGTCGGCGGAGCGCTGTCGGTCCTCTGGGTCGGCTCCCTCGTCTACATGATCATCGAGGGGCCGCACTTCGGCTGGGGCGCCAAGGCCGTCACGGCGGCCGTCGTCGCGGGCGTCGCGCTCGTCCTGTTCATCGCCTGGGAGCTGCGCCACCCGCGCCCGGTCCTCGACGTGCGCCGCTTCGCCCACCGCCGCTTCGCCGGCTCCAACCTCGCCGTCGCCCTGTTCTTCCTCGCCGTCTTCGGCGCCTTCTACTACCTCACCCAGCACCTGCAGTTCGTGCTCGGCTACGACGCCCTCCAGACCGGCGTGCGGATGCTGCCGCTCGCCGGCGCGGTGTTCGTCGGCTCGGCGCTCACCGGCTACCTCACCCCCCGCATCGGCATGAAGATCACGGTGACCGCGGGCATGGTCGGCGGCACGGCCGCGCTCGCGCTGCTCACCCGGATCGACTCCGCCTCGTCCTACGGCGACTTCGTCCTGCCCCTGGTGATCCTGGGTCTCGCGATCGGCCTCGCGCTCTCGCCCTGCACAGACGCGATCATGGGCGCGTTCCCGGAGTCCGAGCTGGGCGTCGGCGGCGCGGTGAACGACACCTCGCTGGAACTCGGCGGCTCGCTCGGCATCGCCATCCTCGGCTCGGTCCTCGCGAACGCGTACTCCTCGCACCTGACGGACGCCACGGCCGGCAGCGGGCTCCCGGCGCGCGGTCTGTCCACCGCCCAGGACTCCGTCGGTGCCGGATACGCGGTCGCGCAGGGCATCGGGGACAAGGCCAGGCAGCTCGCCGAGCAGGCCGCGCACGCCCAGAACGCCCGGCAGGCCGCACAGCTCAAGGCCCAGGCCGATCAGCTCGCCCACGGCGCACGGCAGATGGCCGACGCCGTCGGCTCCTCCTTCGCGGACGCGGTCGCCCACACCAGCCTGGTCGGCGCGGTGGTCCTCGGCGTCGGGACCGTGCTGGTCGGTGTGCTGCTGCCGGGCAAGCGGGGTGCGGCCGTCGCCGAGGAGCACAATGAGGAGCCGGAGCTGGTGGACGCCGGAACCCGCTGACCTTCCGCGGAACCCCTCCCGCCGCACCGGCGTCTCGTAGGGCATGCACGGCCGTGCCGTGCCGGATCCGACCGGCACGGCACCCTGGTTCGGAGGCACGGGAGCATGAAGGCATGAAGATCGACTGGGACCGGCGCACGTGCGCGCGCCGCGGGCATGTGACCTACGCGCCCGACGACCCCAGGCTGCGGATGCGGCTGCACGCCCGGACGGCACTCGGGGACGTGTGGCGCTGCCTGCGCTGCGGCGACTTCGTGCTCGGCGAGCCGCACGGCACCGGACCGGCCGACGACGCGCCGCTCGTACCGCGCGGGAAGGTGCTGCGCGACCTGTTCGTCCTGCGCTTCCTGGCGGTCGAACGGGCCGTGCGCGGCGTCTTCATCGTGCTGGTCGCGGTGGCGGTGTGGAAGTTCAGCAACAGCCAGGACGCGGTGCGGCGGCTCTTCAGCGAGTACCTCGACGTGTTCCGGCCCGTCTTCCGGCACTTCCACTACGACCTCGACCACTCACCGGTGGTCGGCACCATCCAGAAGACCTTCGGCTACCGGCACTCCACGCTGCTCCTGGTGGCCGGGCTTCTCCTGGTGTACGCGCTGATCGAGCTGGTCGAGGCGGGCGGGCTCTGGTACGCCAAGCGCTGGGCGGAGTACCTGACCGTCGTGGCCACCGCGGCCTTCCTGCCGCTGGAGATCTACGAACTCACCGAGCACATCAGCGCGCTGAAGATCGCCACGCTGGTCCTCAACATCCTCGCCGTCCTCTACATCGCCCTCACCAAACGGCTGTTCGGGCTGCGCGGCGGCCGCAGGGCGTTCGACGAGGAGCGGCACAGCGCCTCCCTCATCGAGGTGGAGGAGTCGGCGGGCCTCGCGGTCACCTCCTGACCCGCGCCGGCGCCGGACCCAGTGGGCCCGCGCCCTTGACCGTGCGCAGCACCGGCGCGGATTCCAGCGAACGGATCGCGTCCAGAGCGCCCAGACGCCGGGTCAGATAGGCGTGCAGCGCCGCCGGGCCGGGGCACAGCGCCTGGGCGACCAGGTTCGTGGGGCCGGTCGTCGCAGCGACGAACGCCAGCTCGGGGTGGCCGGCGAGGGCGCGCGCCACCTCGTCCAGGCGGGCGGGCGCGACCGACATCCACAGCAGCGCCTGCGCGGTCGCGCCCAGCACCGTGTCGTCCAGGTCGACATCGAAGAAGAGCGCCCCGGAGGCCTGGAGCTCGGCCAGCCGGCGCGCGACCGTGGCGGGCGACCAGCCGGTGGCCGCGGCCAGTTCGGCATGGCTCGCCCGGCCGTCCCGCCCGAGCGTCTGAAGCAGGGGCAGATCGGTATCGGCGAGCGGGCGTACGGTAACCGGTCCCTCGCGGCCCGGCCGCAGCAGCCGCACCTGATCCGCCGTCAGCACCGCCTCCCGACCCCGCCAGCCCGTCGGCCCGCCCCGGTAGACGTGCAGCAGACAGTGCGCCGAGACCGCGGTGATCCCGTTCGTGCGCGGCAGGTCGTGCAGCAGCAGTGTGTGCCCGTCGTCCGCGGGGGTCTGCACCACGGCCAGGATCTCCGTGCCGCCCGAGGCGAGCCGTACCCAGGACGTGTCCGGCCGCCGGGCCAGCGCCCGCGCCAGGTCCTGGGCGGTGTGCGGGCCCGCGCCGAGCCGCAGCAGCCACTGGGTGCGCCCGGCGCGCCCCGGCTCCGCCAGCCCCACGACTCGCAGCGACGACTCGGCCGCCAGCCGCCGAAAGCGCCGTGCCACCGTCTGCGTCGACACCCCGAGCACCGACCCGATGCGGCTGAACGGGGCCCGGCCGTCGACGTGCAGCGCGTGCACCAGTGCCCGGTCGAGCGCGTCGATCATGGACGGATCCCTCAACAGTCGTCTCTGCATGGAAGAAATCCGCAGTCTAGGCGCCGTGAATGGAATACACCGGGCGCCCGCCTCCACGCTCGTCGGCATGCAGAACAGCCACTCCCCTCGCTGGGCGGCGCTCGCCGTCCTTCTCGTCGCCGAGGCGATGAACCTCCTGGACGCCACGATCACCAACGTGGCCGCGCCCGCCGTCCACGCCGATCTGGGCGGCCCGGTCTCCGCGATCCAGTGGTACGGCACCGCGTACACCCTGCCGTTCGCCGTGCTGCTCGTCACCGGTGGCCGCCTCGGCGACATCGCCGGCCGCCTGCGGGTCTTCCGGGCCGGGACGGCGGCCTTCGTCCTCGCGTCCATCGTGTGCGCCTGCGCGCCCGCCACCGGAGCGCTCCTCGCCGCGCGGGCCGTGCAGGGCGCCGCCGCCGCGCTGGTGATCCCACAGACCATCGGACTGATACGCGCCCTGTTCGACGGGGACGAGCTGGCCCGTGCCATGGGCTGGATCGGCCCGGTGATGGGCCTGGCCTCGGTCTGCGGGCCGGTGCTCGGCGGGGTGCTCATCCATGCCGCGTCCTGGCGGGCGGCGTTTGTCGTCAATGTCCCGCTCGGCATCGGGGTGCTGCTCGCCACCCCGCTGCTGAGGGAGGACCGGTCGCTGCGGCGCCCCCGGCTGGACCCGCTCGGCACGGCCTTGGCGACCGCCGCCGCCGGGCTGGTCACCTATCCGCTGATCGAGGGCGCCGGCCCGCTGCGGTCCACCGTGACCTGGACCGCGGGCCTCGCTCTGAGCGCCGTCTTCGCCCTGCACCAGCGGCGCCGGGACCGCCTCGGCCGCAGCCCTCTCGTCGAGCCCGGCCTCTTCGCCGACCGCGGCTTCCCGGCCGCGCTGCTGTGCTCCGTGCTGTTCTTCGCGGTGGTGACCGGGCTGACGCTGGTCGTGGTCGTCCAGCTGCAACTAGGACCGCACGTCGGGGTGCTTCCCGCCGGTCTGACCCTGCTGCCCTGGTCGTGCGGGATGGCCGTCGCGTCCTGGACCGCGGGGGCGCGGCTGGTGCCGGCGTACGGGGCGCGGGTCCTGCACATCGGGCTCGGTGTGCTGCTCGCCGGGGTCCTGGGCGCCGTCGCCGTGTACGCCGTCGTCCCGGACGGTCGTTACCCATGGCCGCTGCTGCCCGTGCTCGCCGTGTGCGGGGTGGGTCAGGGGCTGTTCGCGGTGCCGTTCTTCACCACGGCGCTGCACCGGGTGCGCCCGCACGAGACCGGTTCCGCGGCCGGGCTGCTCAACGCGGTGCAGCAGCTCGGGGCGACGCTTGGGGTCGCCCTGCTCGGCAGCGTGTTCTTCGCCCGGGGCGCCGGGGCCGCGTTCGCCGCGGCGGCCGGGCTGCTGCCGGCCGCCGGGGTGGCCGGTGTGTCGATGACGTCCGGGCCGCGCGGCGCCGGACGACGGCGTGCGGCCCGGCGGGCGGCGCGGTCGCGCGGCTGACCGGGTTGCCCGGCGCGGACGCTGCCGCCGCCCTGCTGACGCGTTGCCTTGACGTCGGCGTCAAGGGCTACGGTCGGGTGCATGCGAATCGGCGAGCTGGCGGCGCGGGCCGGAACCACCACGCGGGCCCTGCGGTACTACGAGTCGCGGGGGCTGCTGACCGCGCGGCGCACAGGCAACGGGCACCGCGCCTACGACGAGCGCGATCTGAAGCTGGTGCGGCAGATCCGTACGCTCCGGGACTTCGGGTTCGACCTGGAGGAGACGCGGCCCTTCGTGGAGTGTCTGCGAGCCGGGCACCCCGAGGGCGACTCGTGCCCGGCGTCGCTCGTGGTCTACCGGCGCAAGCTGGACGAACTCGACGCGCTCATCGACGAGTTGCGCGCGGTGCGGGCGACGGTCGGGGCGCAGCTGGCGAAGGCGGAGGAGGCGCGCGACGCGCTGGCGGCCGAGGCGGGGGTTCCGGGCGGTCCGGAACCGGTGTGCGAACTGGGAGGGCGACAGCGGTGATCAGGGCGGCAGGCGTGGCCGAGGTGACGGACGCGGACTTCGAGGGGGAGGTGATCGGGGCGGAGCTGCCCGTCCTGGTGGAGTTCACCGCCGACTGGTGTCCGCCGTGCCGCCAGATGGGGCCGGTGCTAGGTGCGCTGGCGGCGGAGCAGGAGGGCCGGCTCAAGGTGGTGCAGCTGGACGTGGACACCAATCCGGCGACGACGAACGCGTACAAAGTGCTGTCGATGCCGACCTTCATGGTGTTCCGCGGCGGCGAGCCGGTGAAGGCGATGGTGGGGGCCAGGCCCAAGCGACGGCTCCTCGAGGAGCTGTCCGACGTGCTCTGAACGCGTCCGCACGAAGAAATCCCCCGGGCAATTGCGCCCGGGGGATTTCTTTGCGTATATTCAATGATTCGCGACTTCACGGTAATCGGGTCGCGAAGAAGTCCAGTGAGCAGAGTATATCGGGTCGGGAGCGGAATTGTCAAACACCGAATTTCCGGACGATGAATTGCGGCATGAGCAGGAATTCATCGACGGGCTGTACGCGCGCGTGGACGTGCTGCGCGGCGACACCGAGGGTTCCGTGGCGGACGCGCTCGCCCAGGGTGACAAGCCCATGCAGGCCCGACTGGAACGGGACATCCTCGTCGCCGAACGCTCGGGACTGCTGGCGGCGCTGAACGCCGTGGACGGTTCGCTCTGCTTCGGCCGCATCGACCTCGTCTCCGGGCCGAGCCATCACATCGGCCGCATCGGCCTGCGTGCCGACGACGCGGACCGTACGCCGATCCTCATCGACTGGCGGGCCGAGGTGGCGCGCCCCTTCTATCTGGCCACCGGCCACACCCCGTTGGGCCTGCGCAGGCGCCGGCACATCGCCACCGACGGGCGCCGTGTCACCTCCCTGCACGACGAGATCCTCGACCTCGCCGATCACGAGCGCACCGGCCACGAGGACCCGTCCGGTGACGCCGTGCTGCTGGCCGCGCTCACCTCCGCCCGCACCGGCCGGATGAGCGACATCGTGCAGACCATCCAGGCCGACCAGGACCGCATCATCCGCGCACCGCACCGGGGCGTGCTGGTGGTGGAGGGCGGCCCCGGCACCGGCAAGACGGCCGTCGCCCTGCACCGGGCGGCCTATTTGCTCTACGAACACCGGGAGTTGCTCGCCCGTCGTGCCGTCCTCATCGTCGGGCCGAACCCGGCGTTCCTCGGCTACATCGGGGAGGTGCTGCCCTCGCTGGGCGAGACCGGCGTGCTGCTGGCGACCGTCGGCGAACTGTTCCCCGGGGTCAGGGCCACCGCGACCGACACGCCAAAGGCGGCCGCCGTCAAGGGCCGCGCGGAGATGGCCGACGTACTGGCCCAAGTCGTGCGCGACCGTCAGGCGCTGCCCGACCCGGTCATCGCGATCGAGCACGACCGGGACGTCCTGCTGCTCGACGACGGGCTGGTGAACATGGCCCGCGAGCGCACCCGCGCGGCGAAGCTGCCGCACAACGTGGCGCGCGAGCACTTCGAGGGCCATATCCTCAACACCCTCACGGACATGGTCGCCGAGCGGATCGGGACCGACCCGTACGACGGCTCGAACCTCCTCGACGCGAGCGACATCACCCAGATCCGTGACGAACTCGCGGAGAACCCCGAAGTCTGGTCGGCGATCGACCGGTTGTGGCCGCGGCTGACCCCGCAGCGGCTGGTCGCGGACTTCCTCGCCGACCCGGAGGGGTATGTGCCCGACGAGGACGCCGCCGCCATCCGCCGCCCGGTCACGCGGGCCTGGACCGCCGCCGACGTGCCGCTGCTCGACGAGGCGGCCGAACTCCTCGGCGAGGACGACCGGGTGGCGCGCGCCCGCGCCGAACGTGAGCGCGAGGCACAGGTGTCGTACGCGCAGGGCGTGCTCGACGTGTCGTACGCCTCCCGGACCTACGAGTTCGAGGACAAGGAGGACAGCGACCCCGACGCCTCCGAGGTGCTGTCCGCCCACGACGTCATCGACGCGGAACGGTTCGCCGAGCGGCACGAGGAGGCGGACCACCGCAGTGCCGCCGAACGTGCGGCGGCCGACCGCACCTGGGCGTTCGGGCACATCATCGTCGACGAGGCACAGGAGCTGTCACCGATGGCGTGGCGGCTGCTGATGCGGCGCTGCCCGACCCGATCCATGACACTGGTCGGGGATCCGGCGCAGACGGCCGAGGCTGCCGGTGTCGGCTCCTGGTCGCGGATCCTCACCCCGTACGTGGAGGACCGCTGGGAGCACACGCGTCTCGGTGTGAACTACCGCACGCCCGCCGAGATCATGGAGGTCGCGGCTGCGGTGGTACGGGCCGAGGACCCGGACTTCGAGCCGCCCAGCTCGGTGCGGTCCACCGGGGTACGGCCCTGGGTGCGCGCCACCGACGACCTGCCCGGCGCCGTGGCCGAGGCGGTCCGGGAGCTGACCCCCTCCGAGGGCCGCCTCGCGGTGATCGCCCCGCGCGATCTGCACCGGTCTCTCGCCGCACGGCTGGACGGGGTGACGGCGGGCGCGGAGCCCGACCTGACGCGGACCGTCGTCCTGCTCGACCCGCGCCAGTCCAAGGGGCTCGAGTTCGACTCCGTCCTGGTGGTCGAGCCCGGCCGGTACGGCACGAGCGACCTCTATGTGGCCCTGACCCGGGCGACACAGCGGCTGGGAGTCGTGCACCGGGCACCCCTGCCACGGGCCCTGGCCGAGGCGCCGACGGCATAGCGGTGGCCGCCTCCGGGGGCCGCCGCCCCCGGAGGCGAGGCGAGGGCGGAGCGTGTCAGGCGGGCCGCAGCCACACCGTCGCCAGCGGCGGCAGCGTCAGCCGGATGCTCGCCGGGCGGCCGTGCCAAGGGGCGGGTTCCGGTTTCAGCGGGTCCGGATTGTGGACGTCGCTGCCGCCGTAGCGGGCCGCGTCGGTGTTGAGGACCTCGTGCCAGGCCGGCACGTCGTCCGGTACGCCCAGCCGGTAGTCCTGGCGGACGACCGGCGAGAAGTGGGACACCGCCAGCAGGGGCGTGCCGTCCGCGTCGAAGCGCAGAAACGCCAGCACGTTGTCGTCGGCCGCGTCCCCCACCACCCACTGGAACCCGGACGGTTCGGTGTCGAGCTGCCACAGGGCGGGAGTTTGGCGGTAGACCGTGTTCAGTTCGCGGACCAGGTCGCGCACGCCCCGGTGGTCGGCCGCGGCGCCGTAGCCCGTGTCCAGCAGCCACCAGTCGGGGCCGTGCGCCTCGGACCATTCGGAGCCCTGGGCGAACTCCTGTCCCATGAAGAGGAGTTGCTTGCCCGGGTGGGACCACATGAAGCCGAGGTAGGCGCGGAGGCCGGCACGCTGCTGCCACCAGTCGCCGGGCATCTTCGACACCAGCGACCGCTTGCCGTGCACCACCTCGTCATGGGAGATGGGCAGCACATAGTTCTCGCTGTAGGCGTACACCATCGAGAACGTCATCTCGTGGTGGTGGTACTTGCGGTGCACCGGCTCGTGGCCCATGTACTGGAGCGAGTCGTGCATCCAGCCCATGTTCCACTTCAGGCCGAAGCCCAGGCCGCCGAAGCCGCTCGGGCCCCGATGGTGGGTGGCACGGGTGACGCCGTCCCAGGCGGTCGACTCCTCGGCGACGGTCACCACACCCGGGTTGCGGCGGTAGACCGTGGCGTTCATCTCCTGGAGGAAGGCCACGGCGTCCAGGTTCTCCCGGCCGCCGTGCTCGTTCGGCCGCCACTGGCCGTACT